>NZ_JCAQAV010000001.1:0-435660 GCF_059617925.1 Janthinobacterium sp. JF4
TGGTGAGTATGCAGAGTCAGACAGCACTGCCAAGAGAAGATTCCGGCATTTCCCCCATTTACCGAGGACAGAGCCATTTTTGAAGCTCTTGGCAGCGTCAGCTATGCCGTCTGCCCCAAGCTGGCCAGACGGCCCAGCGTCTCTTGCGCATGCATGGACTTGGCCAGCGAGACGGCGGTCATGCCGCGGCTGTCCACGGCATCGATGCGGGCGCCGTGCTGCAGCAGCAGGTCGAGGATGGGCAGGCGGTTGAACATGGCGGCCATCATCAACGGTGTCTTGCCATCGGGACTGTTGCCTTCCACCTTGGCGCCGTGCCGCAGCAGCAGTTCGGCGATGTCCAGGTAGCCTTTGTAGGCCACGCCGGCCAGCGGCGTCTGGCCCTGGTCGTTGGGGACGTTGGCGTCGGCGCCCGCTGCGAGCAGCAGGCGCGACGTTTCCAGGTGGCCATGGTAGCTGGCAAGCATGATCAGGCTGTCGCCTTTTTCGTTGCGGAAGTTGACTGGCACGCCGTGGGCCACCATGGCGCCCAGTTGCTGCGTGTCGCCTTCGCGCACCAGGGCGAACAGGCCCTGGATGAATTCCAAGGTTTCGGCATCCATCGTTGCGGGGATTTTTCGTGCATCGGTGTTCATCGTGTTCTTTCCGCGAAGGTGGGCGATGCCTGTAGTCTACTATGCGGCTGGCGCCAGCGCTTTTTGCCGCGCCGCCAGCGCGGCGCCGATGAAGAGGGCGATGGCCGAGGCGATCAAGCCCCGTTCCAGGCCGGCCGGGCCGTCGGCGATCCAGCCGACGACGATGGGGCCGACGATCTGGCCCAGCGCGAATACCGTCGTGTAGGCGCTGATGCCGGCCGTCCAGGATTGCTGCGGCAGGTTATGCCGCACCAGGGCCGTGGTCGACGCCACCACCGACAGGAAAACGGCGCCAAACACCAGACCGGAGAGGAATACGACGGGGACAAAGCTCGTCAGCGCGGGCAGGATGGTCACCGCGCCAAGCACGCCATTCAATATCGCCAGCGATTCGCCGCCCCGGTAGCGGTCCAGCATGCGCGCCCAGATGCGCGACGACGCCACCACTGCCAGGCCCAATAAAGTGTAGAACACGGTGACCAGGGTGGGCGGCATGCCTTGCTGCTTGAGCAGGGCGATGACGAAGGTCATGTAGCCGATGTAGCCAACGCCGAACATGAAATAGCCGGCCAGGCTGGGGAAAAAATCGCGCCAGGCGAAAGGCCGCGGCGTGTCGAGGGCGCGCGGCGCTTCGCCGATCGCTTTGGCCGGCAAGGCCATGATGGCGGTGGCGAGCAGGCAGGCGATGCCCAGTGCCAGCCAGGGCCATTGCCACGCATGCGCGGCGCCGTGCTCCTGGGCGGACGTCAACGCGGCCGGCACCAGCAGGGCCGACAGCGCAATGCCAAAACCCGTGCCGCCGTAATACAGGCCGATGTAGAAGCCGGCGCGCTGGCTGTGCATGGAACCGAGCCGCGCCGCCAGCACGCCGCCGGCGATGAACATGAAGGCGCTGGCCACGCCCGCGCACACGCGCTGCAGGAACAGGGTGGCCGTGTCGCTGACGAGGCCCGACATCAGCATGAAGAGGCTGGCCAGCACGGAACCGATGATCAGCAAACGCCACACGCCCAGGCGGCGCATCAGCGCTGGCGTGGCCAGGGCGCCGAGAAAATAGCCGAGCGCATTGAAGGTGTTCATGGCCCCGGCCAGCAGGTAGGACCAGCCCAGGTCGGCACGCATGGGCGGCAGCAGCATGCCATAGGAAAAGCGCGACAGGCCCAGAGCGACGGCCGCGCCCAGCGAGAGCGCCAGCGCCGTGGCCAGCGGATGGGGCGGGGATTGATCGTGTATCGGCATGGCCTGGAGACCCGTCTATGTGAGAAGCGTGGAGCTGGCGCCGGGGTGGGGCAGGCCGGCGGGCGAAGTCCGTGAGGGACAGTGGCACAGGGCGCTGACTGCACGCTTTTTTACTACCAAGTTAATGAATTGGCCCTGGGAAGTCAAGCATGTATGGCGCTGGCAATCATGCAATCCTCGCCATCGTTACTTTTGGAGAGAATTGTGAGACATGCAATCCCATATAATTCCAATTAGGAAATTAACTTGCCTAAAATCAATTTCGCAGGTTGCTCCTGATCCTCCATATCTTAAGGGCACTATGAACAAGAATAAACCCGGCGCGTTGTTGATTGCAGCGCTGATTGGCGCGGCGTTGGCTGGCTGCGCTTCCGAATCGTCGCAAGCCCTGGCTGTTCCCACGGTCGCCAGTGCAGCCCGTCCCTACGTTGGTCCACGTACGCTGATCGCTGTCGGTAAATTCGACAACCGCTCGAATTTCATGCGCGGCATCTTTTCCGATGGCGTCGACCGCCTGGGCAGCCAGTCGAAAACGATCCTGATTGCGCACCTGCAGACGTCCAACCGTTTCAACGTGCTCGACCGCGACAACATGGCGGAACTCAAGCAAGAAGCCGAGTTCAAGAAGCAAGGCCAGAACATCAAGGGCGCCGATTTCGTCGTCACGGGCGACGTGACCGAATTCGGCCGCAAGGAAGTGGGCGACAAGCAATTGTTCGGCATCATGGGCCGCGGCAAGACGCAAGTGGCCTATGCCAAGGTCACCTTGAACGTCGTCAACATCGCCACCTCGGAAGTCGTGTACTCGGCTGGCGGCGCTGGCGAATACAGCCTGTCGAACCGTGAAGTGCTGGGCTTTGGCGGCACCGCCAGCTATGACGCCACCCTCAACGGCAAGGTGCTGGACCTGGCCATGCGCGAAGCGGTCGAGCGCCTGGTCGCTGGCGTCGAAGCGGGCGCACTGCGCAAACAATAAGGTATTCCATGAAAACAATGATGAACAAGGGCGCAGCCCTGCTGGCGATGCTCGCCTGTGCCGCCCTGACCGGTTGCGCCACGCAATCGAAGACCCTGTACCAATGGGAAGGCTACCAGCCGCAAGTGTACGAATACCTGAAGGGTGAAAGTCCCGAGCAGCAGATCGCCGCCATGGAAAAAGACCTGCAAGTGATCGCTGCGAAGGGCAACCATGCGCCACCGGGTTTCCATGCCCACCTGGGCATGCTGTACTCGATCACGGGCAAGCCGGAGCAGGTCGCCGCGCAGTTCGAAGACGAGAAAAAACTGTTCCCGGAATCGACGCCATACATGGACTTCCTGTTGGGTAAATTGAAAAAAGGCGAGAAATTATGATGTCGCGCATGTTGAAAATGGCCCTGTGCCTGGGCCCCGCCATCTTCATGGTCGGTTGCGCCACCAAGCAGGCGGCATACGATTACACCGCTTTCAAGGCGGCCAAGCCCCGCTCGATCGTGGTCTTGCCACCGCTGAACAACTCGCCGGAAGTCAATGCCGGCAACAGCGTCTACGCGCAAGTGACCTATCCGCTGGCCGAAGCGGGCTACTATGTGCTGCCGGTGGCCGTGGTCGGCGAAACCTTCAAGCAGAACGGCTTGACGAACGCCGCCGATATCCACGGCGTCGATGCGAAGAAGCTCAACGAGATCTTTGGCGCCGATGCAGGGCTGTATGTGACGATTTCCAAGTACGGCACGACCTATGCCGTGATCGACAGCGTGACGGTGGTCTCTGTCGATGCCAAGCTGGTCGACCTGAAGACGGGCGCCTTGCTGTGGCAGGGCGCGGCCAGCGCGTCCAGCAACGAAGGCAACAACAGCGGTGGCGGCGGCCTGGTCGGCATGCTGGTGACGGCGGCGGTCAAGCAGATCATCAACACCAGCACCGATGCGAGCCATCCGCTGGCTGGCACGGCGAATGCGCGCATGCTGTCGGCCGGCGTGCCGAACGGCCTGTTGTACGGCCCCCGTTCGGAACGCTACCTGGCGCAGTAATCGTCCGGTAACACCCCGCACAAGCCCTGCATCAGGCAGGGCCTGTTGCGGGCAGTGCCAGGCGAGCGCCGCCCATCGTTTGCAGTGATGACCAGCGCCAGAGGAAATCGCGGACTCGTCGTCCGGCGCTGCTTTTTCTTGAGTCCGGGCAGAGCCAGAGCAGGGAGCAAACGATGAAGATACAAATCAACTTCAGCTACAACGTGGAATCGGACGAGATGCGAGGCAAGACCGCGCTGGTGTTCCTGAAACCGCAGAAGCCGCAGAGCAATTACCAGATTTCTGCCTGGCAAGTGTTGAATGGCGTGCCTGGCCCCGCCGAATCGTTCGTCTACGACCAGCACATCCCGCTCGACATGCGCAGCCATGGCGCCGGCGATAACATGAAGATGACGTCGGAGCGCCAGTCACAGCAACCTCAGGCCGGTCTCACGCCGCAGCAGGGCGGCGTGATCACCAAGACCAATCCCTTTATCCAGTTCGACAGCGACTACTACGTCAACGCCAGGCCCGTCGTGACTATGCAATATGTCGATGCGCACTCGGCCACGGCCACCGAAGGGGACGTGACCTTGGACCGCAACCAGGATCGGTAAGAGATTGACTGCAGCGCCAGCGAAAGCGCGGGTACTGGCGCTGCTCACACGTCGATGGCCAGGTCGTCGAAGTCGGCCAGGGTGCCGCCCTTGGCGATCAGCTGTTCGACACTTTGCCGGCGGCGCAGGTCGACATCGGTATTGCTGACGCCCCGTTTCCAATAGCCCGCCACCAGCAATTGCTCCTTGTCCAGGCCCGCCCTGACGCGAAAATGCTGGCGGATGGCGCGCATTTCGTCGCGCTCGCCGGCGCCCCAGATGGCATATTCCTGCGGCTTGGCCAGTGCCCTGGCCTGGTCTGCCAGCGGACCATCCGGCGCCACACACGCGCTGCCCAGGCGCTGCAATACGAGTCCAGGCACGCTGGGCAGCTCGTCATCGCTGGCGCGTCATCCGTCACCACCCAGCCGATGCCAGTCGTGCTGGCGGGCCATTGTTTCAACATGGCATACAGGGCGGGAATGCCTGTCTCGTCGAGGAAGAGGGCGATTTTCTTCTCTTTTCCGCCTGCAACGGTGAATTGCGGACGCGGCCCCGTCAGCCGGAACGCATCGCCCGTGCGCAGGCTGGCGCCCCAGCGCATCATCGGACTGGCATGGACATGCAGCACGATATCGAAGGTAAAGGCGGCCGCGGCCGCGTCGTAGCTGCGCACCGTGTAGATGCGCGAGGCGCCGCCATACGCCGGCCCGTCGAGATGGATGCGGAAGGCCACGTTGGGCAGCGCCCAGTTCGCATCGCCTCCCGGCTGCGCCAGGCGTGCCGTGACGCGCAGCACGCTGGGGACGGGGCGTTCGATGGCGCTGACGACGGCCGTGACGTCATGCAGGCCGCGGTCATGCTCGGCGTCGCGCAAGGCAGGCGTTCGGCCGCTGGTCGCACGGACGTGTGTTGCCATGTGGGCCAGCTCCTTTGCGATCCCTCCTGGCGTGCGTGCTGGCATCCGCTCTGGCCGGTGCAGCGATGGAGCGCCGCTTACGGGAGTAAGATGATGGTATTTTCAAGACTGTGAGGGGCCCAGGTGCGCGTATTGCTGGTGGAAGACGATCCGATGATCGGGGAAAGCCTGGTCGAAGGCTTGCGCGGCGAGTGCTATGCCGTGGACTGGGTGCGCGACGGCCGCGATGCGGAGCTGGCGCTGGCCGGTTTCGCCTACGACCTGATGCTGCTGGACCTGGGCTTGCCCGGCAAGGAGGGCATGGAGGTGCTGCGCGCCATGCGCGCGCGGGGCGCCGAGTTGCCCGTGCTGATCATCACGGCGCGCGACGGCACGCCGGCCCGCGTGGATGGGCTCGACAGCGGCGCCGACGATTATCTGGTCAAGCCGTTCGACCTCGACGAGTTGCTGGCGCGCATCCGCGCGCTGCTGCGGCGCCGGGTCAGCCGTTCTCGCTCCGTCATCGAGCATGGCGCGCTGATCCTGGACCTGGCCAGCCATGAGGTCACGTTCGAGGGGGAACTGATCAAGCTGCCGCCGCGCGAGTTTTCCGTGCTGCGCGCCTTGCTCGACCATCCGGGCAAGGTGGTGTCGAAGCGCCAGCTGAGCGAAAAGCTGTACGGCTGGGATTGCGAAGTGGAAAGCAATACCGTCGACGTGTACGTGTACCAGCTGCGCAAGAAGCTGGGCGCGGATGCGATCCAGACCGTGCGCGGCGTGGGCTACAAGATGCGGCTGGCGCCATGTTGAGCATCCGCCGCCAGTTGCTGCTCGGTTTGCTGGCCGCCACCTTGCTGTGCGTGCTCGGCGCCGGTATTTCGCTGTTCCGCTCGCTGCTGGAAGAAACCAATGAGCTGGCCGATTTGCAGCTGCGCCAGTTGGCCGTGGCCTTGCCCGACGAACTGGCGCCGCAGACGGGCCTGGCCGCCGCGCAAGAACCGGAAGAAGCGTTCGTGCTGCAGGCGTGGGACGACGGTGGCCAGCCATTGCCCGTCCTGCAGGGCCAGCCGGCATTGCCGCGCTATGCGCTGGCCGGCTTTGCCGATGTCGTGCTGCACGGCGAGGACTGGCGCCTGTACGGCGAGACGCGGCGCGGCCGCTACGTGCAGGTGGCGCAGGCGCAGGCCGTGCGCGACCAGCTGGCCTGGCAGATGACCATGCGCGCCGGCGCGCCTCTGCTGGTGTTCGCGCTGGTGCTGGCACTGCTGATCGTCGTCGTCGTGAGGCGCGCGCTGGCGCCGCTGCACCGCCTGGCCGAATCCGTGGCGGGCCGTTCGCCCGATGCGCTCACGCCGCTGGCGGCGGACGATATGCCGCCCGAACTGCGGCCCGTGGCGCTGGCGCTGAATAGCTTGATGGGGCAGTTCGAGGCGGCGCTGACGGCGCAGCGCACCTTTGTTGCCGATGCGGCGCATGAATTGCGCTCGCCGCTGACGGCGCTGAAACTGCAACTGCAGGTGGCCGAGCGGGCCGCCAGCGAGGACGAACGCCGCGTGGCGCTGGCGCGGCTGCATGAGCGACTGGACCGCAGCACGCACCTGGTGCGGCAACTGCTCAGCCTGGCGCGCCACGAAACGGCGTTGACTTCCAGCCAGCTGCGCACGGTGGACCTGGGACAGTTGCTGGAAGCGGCAGTGGCCGACCACAGCGCGCTGGCCGACAGCCGCGCGATCGACCTGGGCGTGGTGGAACCGCCGCCGGCCAGGGTGCTGGTGCAGGCCGATCCCGACGGCTTGCAAGTGTTGCTGAATAACCTGATCGACAACGCCTTGCGCTACACGCAGCAGGGCGGCAGGGTCGATTTGCAGGCGGCGGTGGAAGAGGGCAGGCCCCTGCTGCGCGTGTCCGACAACGGCCCCGGCGTGCCGCGCCAGCACCATGCGCGCCTGTTCGACCGCTTCTTCCGTCCCGATGGCAACGACGCCTGGGGCTGCGGCCTGGGCCTGTCCATCGTGCGCCACATCGCCGAGCATCACCAGGCCGACATCGCGCTGGCCGAAGGGGCAGCGGGGCGTGGCCTGCAAGTGACGGTGCGCTTTCCGCAAGCGGCCTGAATGCAAAAAAGCGGATGCCGGTGAGGGCATCCGCTTTTCAATCACGGGCGCGGCGCTTACGCCAGCTCGGTGATGAATTGCGCGCGCGCAGGGCGCACTTTTTTCAGGTCCACCAGCCAGTCGCCTTCATCGGCGCGGTAGCCCAGCGGCAGCATGACGACGGAGCGCAGGCCTTTTTCGCGCAGCTTCAGGATGTCATCGACCTTGGCCGGGTCAAACCCTTCCATCGGCGTTGAATCGACCTTTTCCTGCGCCGCGGCGATCAGGGCCGTGCCCACGCCGATGTACGCCTGGCGCGCCGCGTGCTGGTAGTTGGTTTCCGCATCGCGCTGCGGATACGTGGCCAGGATCTGCTGACGGTACGCTTCCCAGCCTTCATTCTTGAAGCCGCGCACGGTATTGACCAGGTCAAAGCGCGCGTTGATGCGTTCGACCGTGTAATTGTCCCAGGCGGCAAACACCAGCAAATGCGAGGCATCCGTCACCTGCGACTGGTTCCATGCATGCGGCTTGATCTGCTCGCGCAGGGCCGGATTCGTCACGACGAAGACTTCGTAAGGATGCAGCCCGCTGGAGCTGGCCGTCAGGCGCACGGCTTCCAGGATGCGCTCGACCTTGTCTTGCGGCACCACTTTACTGGGGTCCATCTTCTTGGTGGCGTAACGCCATTGCAGTGTTTCGAGCAAATCGGACATGTAAATCCCTTTCATAATGAATAGTTCAGATTGGAAATGATAGCGGATTCAGGCATTTCAAGTGCAAAGGGCAAAAGAAGCTGTATTGCGTACTCAAGTTAGCGCACTCAAGCACTGTTGTCTACAGGCCAACCATGGCAAGCTCATGCTGCGGGTGGCGCGCCCCTTGCACGCTGGCAGGCGCGATGGCGGCGCCGATGGCGGCCAGCTCGCTTGCGCTCAAGGCAATTTGCGCGGCGGCCACGTTCTCTTCCAGGTGCGCCAGGCTGCGGGCGCCGGGAATCGGCACGATGTTCGTATCTTGCGCCAGCAGCCAGGCCAGGGCCAGCTGGGCCGCCGTGGCGCCGCGCGCCGCCGCCAGGCGCTGCAGCTCGGCCACCATGTTCGCGTTGGCGGCCATCGCCTGCGGCTGGAAGCGGGGCAGGCTGTGGCGGTAGTCGTCTGGCGCCAGTGCGGCGCCGGACGTGAGCTGGCCCGTCAGGAAACCGCGGCCCAGCGGGCTGTAGGGGACGAAGCCGATGCCCAGTTCACGGCAGACGGGCAGCACTTCCGCTTCCACGTCGCGGCTCCACAGCGAGTATTCGGACTGCACCACCGCGATCGGATGCACGGCATGGGCGCGGCGCACGGTGGCGGCCGACACTTCCGACAGCCCCAGGTGGCGCACCTTGCCCGCTTGCTCCAACTCGGCCATCACGCCCACCACCTCTTCGACGGGCACGGCGGGGTCCATGCGGTGCTGGTACAGCAGGTCGATGCACTCGACGCCGAGCCGGGACAGCGAGCCGTCCACCGCCTGTCGGATGTGCTCGGGGCGGCTGTCGACGCCCGCCATGCGCTCCACGCCCTGGCCATGGGGCAAGATATTGAAGCCGAACTTGGTGGCGATGTTGACCTTGCCGCGCAATTGCTTCAGGGCGCGGCCCACCAGTTCCTCGTTGGCGTAGGGGCCGTAGACTTCCGCCGTATCGATCAGGGTCACGCCCAGTTCGACGGCGCGGTGCAGCACGCGCAGCGATGCCGCCTCGTCCGCGCCGCCGTAGGCAAAGCTCATGCCCATGCAACCCAGGCCGATGGGCGCGACGCGCAAGCCGGAGTTTCCCAGTGTTCTGTGTTCCATTTTCATTCCTTTTCAAAAAAAGATGCAAGGAGTATGGAGGAAGCAACTGCATGCGATAAGATGCCTAATCCTGCATGTATTACTGAATCTTACTCATGAATGATGGCTGACCTGAATGAATTGACGGCCTTTGCCGCCGTCGCCCGCCTGCGCAGCTTCCGCAAGGCGGCGCTGGAGCGTGGCGTGTCCGCTTCCGCCCTCAGCCATGCGCTGCGCGCGCTGGAAGAGCGCCTCGGCGTGCGTCTGCTGAACCGCACCACGCGCAGCGTCACGCCGACCGCGGCGGGGCAGCTGCTGCTGGCCCGCCTGGCGCCGGCCATGCGCGAAATCGATGATGCCCTGCTCGATCTGAGCGCCTTGCAGGATGTACCCGCAGGCAGGCTGCGCCTGAACGTGCCCCGTCCGGCCGCGCGGCTGCTGCTGGCGCCCATGCTGGCGCGCTTTGTCGCGCGCTATCCGCGCGTGCAGGTGGAACTGGTCACCGATGACGGCATGATCGATATCGTGCGCGACGGTTTTGACGCAGGCATCCGCTTTGGCGAGCAGGTGGCGGCCGACATGATCGCCGTGCCCGTGGGCGCGCCGCAACCGTTCGTCGTGGTGGCGTCGCCCGCCTACCTGGCGGCGCATGGGGCGCCGGCCACGCCGCGCGCGCTGCTGGCGCATGCCTGCATAGGCCGGCGTTTTCCCAGCGGACGCCAGTATGCGTGGGAGTTCGAGCTGGAGGGCGAAGCCGTCAGCATCGCCGTCGGCGGGCCGGTGGTGTTTGACGACGATGCACTGATGCTGCGCGCTGCCCGCGATGGCGCGGGACTGGCGTATGTGTACGAGGCCGATGCGCGCGCCGATATCGCGGCGGGACGCCTGGCGTGCGTGCTGGAGCGCTGCCTGCCGCCGCCGTCCCGTTACTTCCTGTACTACCCGAGCCGGCGGCAGATGCCGGCCGTCCTGCGCGCCTTTGTCGACATGCTGCGCGCGCCGTCCGCGTAGTCAGCCGGCGGGTGGCGGGGCCGTATGCTCGACCGGCCACTTGACGGTGAACAGGCTGCCGCCCGCCTTGCCGCGGGTGCAGACGGCGCTGCCGCCATGCGCGCGCGCGATGGCTTCGACCACGGCCAGGCCCAGGCCGCTGCCCGCGTTCAGGTCGACCCTGGCGCTGTCGCCGCGGCGGAACGCTTCGAACACGTGCGGCGCCAGTTCCTCCGCAATGCCGGGGCCCGCATCCTCGACGCTCAGGTAGTACTGGCCGGCCTGCACGCGGGTGCGCACGCGCAGCAGGCCCGGATGCGCATAGCGGCGCGCATTGTCGAGCAGCGCCAGCACGATTTGCCGGATGCGCGCCGCGTCGCAGCAGACGGGGTGGTCGGACAGGTGCAATTGCAGGGTAAAGCCGGCCGCTTCCATCTCCTGCGCCAGCAGGCGGCCCACTTCCTCGATCTCCAGGGTCAGGTCCGTCCACGCCATGCGCAGCTGCATGTGGCCGCTGTCGGCCAGGCTCAGGGTGCGCAAATCCTCGATCAGGCGGCCCAGGTCCTCGACTTGCGCCAGCAGGCTGGAAAACGGCACTTCCTCGGGTTTGAAGACGCCATCGACGACGCCTTGCAAGGTGCCGCGCAGGATCGTCACGGGCGTGCGCAGTTCGTGCGCGATGGCCGCATTCCACGTTTCGCTTTCCTTGGCACCGCGCTGCAGGCGCTCGGCCATGCTGTTGAAATCGTCGACCAGCATGGCTGTCTCGCCCAGGCTGCGGTCGCCCGCGAAGGCGCGCGCGGACAGGTCGCCATGCGCCACGCGGCGCACGCTGTCCATCACGGAATTGATCGGTTTCAAGATGCGCGCGGCCAGCTTGATGGCGAAAAAGGCGGCCAGGCCCAGGCCGAAGATGGTGATGGCGAAGATCCACAGCCACTCGACGGTGCTGGGCGACCAGTCGTCCGGCTCGGACAACATGCCGGGATCGATCTTGAAGGCGACGGCGAAGAAAATCCAGGAACCGATCCAGATGATCAGGATGCTGCACACCATCAGCACCGACATCGACAGCACGATTTGCCGGTTCAGGCCCGTGAAGCGCATCAGGCGTCGCTTTCCAGGCGGTAGCCCACGCCGCGCAGGCTGGCCGGCATGTTCATCACGCCCGCTTCTTCCAGCTTCTTGCGCAGCTTGCTGACGTGGCTGTCCACCGTGCGTTCCAGCGAATTGCTCTCGGGCATGCACGACTCCAGCAATTCCATCCGGCTGCAGACGCGCCGCGGCGTGCGCGCCAGGTGGGCCAGCAGGCGGAACTCCGTCAGGGTCAGGCTCAAAGGCACGGGCGCGCCGTCGCGCAGCACGCTGGCCATATACGTTTCCTGGTCGATCTCGATGGGGCCGCAGCGCAGGCGCTGGCCGCCCACCGGATGGTGGCGCACGCGCGAGCGGCGCAGCACGGCAGCCACGCGCGCCACCACTTCGGCCGGATTGAAGGGCTTGATGATGTAGTCGTCGGCGCCCACGCGCAGGGCGGCCAGCTTGTCCGCATCCTGGTCGCGCGCCGTCAGCATGATGACGGGCGTCTCGCCGCGCCGCCGCACTTCCGTCAGCACGCCCCAGCCATCGACACGGGGCATTTGCACGTCGAGCAGCAGCAGGTCAGGCGCCAGCGCCAGGTGCTGCTGCAGCGCCTCCTGGCCATCGTGCGCGAAGGCCGTGCGGTAGCCGTCGCGCTCCAGGTAACCGGCGAGGATGCGGGCGATTTGCGGTTCATCTTCGGCGATCAGGACGAGGGCGGAAGGGGGCGTGGTGGCAAGGAAGGAGGGCTGGCTGGCGCTGTGATGATAGTTCATGCAAATAGTCTAGCATTCTTCGCGCTCTCCATCGAATCTCCACATTTCTTTGACGGAACATCCACGCAAGGCTTTTATCCTGCGTATATCTGTCGACCGGACCGCCGGTTGGGATCCGCCATAGAGAAAAGTTATGCCAGTCAAGTACCTCCCAAGGAAAAACATGTTGATCGCCGCAGCACTGCTCAGCCTTGCCGCCTGTTCCAAACCCGCGCCGGAAGAGGGCGCCGCGCCGGCCGCCGCCGTCACGGTGCTCAAGCTGCAAGCGGCCCCCGTCGTCCTCAGCGATGAATTGCCGGGCAGGGTGGCGGCCTTCCGCACGGCCGACATCCGCCCGCAAGTAGGCGGCATCGTGCTGCGCCGCCAGTTCGAGCAGGGCGCCGACGTGCAGGCGGGGCAGAAGCTGTTCCAGCTCAATCCAGCGCCATTCCAGGCGGACGTCGATTCGGCCGCCGCCGCCCTGCAGCATGCGGTGGCCACGGCGAAGCGCGCCAGCAGCCAGGCCGACAGGTTGAAACCGCTGGTGGAGGCGGACGCCATCAGCCGCCAGGCGTATGACGACGCCGTGGCCCAGCGCGAGCAAGCCGTGGCCACCGTGGCGCAGGCGCGCGCCAGTCTGGCCCGGCGCCGCCTGGACCTGGCCTTTGCCAGCATCGAGGCGCCCATTGCCGGGCGCATCGGCTCCGAACTGGTGACGGAAGGCGCGCTCGTGGGCCTGGCCGATGCGGCGCCGATGGCGCGCATCCAGCAGATCGACAAGGTCTACGTCGACGTGCGCCAGCCGGCCGCCGCGCTGGCCGCGCTGCGCGCCGCAGGTTCGGACAGCAGCGGCGGCGCGGACAAGCTGCCCGTCACCATTTTAGGTGCGGACGGCCAGCCGCATCCCGTCACGGGCCGCATCCTGTTCTCCGGCATCAGCGTCGATGCGGGCACGGGCGACGCCGTCATCCGCGTGCTGGTCGACAATCCGCAGCGCCAGCTGCTGCCGGGCATGTTCGTGCGCGCCCGCATCGCCCGCGCCGTGCAGGCGAATGGCGTGCTCGTGCCGCAGCAAGCCGTCCTGCGCGCCAGCGATGGCCAGGCCCAGGCCTGGGTGCTCGATGGCACGAACAAAGTAAGTCTTAAACCCATTAGCGTGGGCGACGTGGTCGAGCACCAGTACGTGGTCAACGGCGGCTTGAAGGCCGGCGACACCGTCGTCATCGAAGGCCAGGAACGCCTGCAGCCGGGCGCCACGGCCGCGCCGCAAGCGTGGAAGCCAGCTGTCGTGGCAGCGGCGGCTGCCGCCAAGGCCCGTTGATGCACACTTTGAATACAATGAAAGCCTAAGCACATGCCTCAATTTTTCATCAACCGCCCCGTTTTTGCGTGGGTGGTGGCGGTCTTCATCGTCCTGTTCGGACTGATCGCCATACCGCAATTGCCGATTGCGCGCTTCCCTTCGGTGGCGCCGCCCAGCGTCAGCATCAGCGCCAACTACCCAGGCGCCACGCCGCAAACCATGAACGATTCCGTGGTGGGCCTGATCGAACGCGAACTGTCGGGCGTCAAGCACCTGCTGTATTTCGAGTCGTCCACCGATACGTCGGGTTCGGCCTCGATCACCGTCACCTTCCAGCCCGGCACGAATCCGGAAATGGCGCAGGTGGACGTGCAGAACCGCCTGAAAGCCATCGAGCCGCGCCTGCCGCAAGCCGTGCGGCAAAACGGCTTGACGGTGGAGTCGGCGTCGTCCGGCTTCTTGATGATCGTCAGCCTGATTTCCGAGCAAGGCCAGCACGACGAAGTGGCGCTGGGCGACTACCTGGCGCGCAACGTGACGGAAGAACTGCGCCGCATTCCCGGCGTGGGCAAGGTGCAGCTGTTCGGCTCCGAGCGGGCCATGCGCATCTGGGTCGATCCGGCCAAGCTGGTGTCGTACAACATCGCCATGGGCGAGCTGACGGCCGCCATCGCGCAGCAAAATGCGCAGATCGCCCCGGGCCGCCTGGGCGACTCGCCCGCCGTACACGGCCAGCGCGTCACCATTCCGCTGACGGTGCAGGGCCAGCTGCAAACGCCGGCCGAATTTGCCGCCATCGTGCTGCGCGCGAATGCCGACGGCTCGAAAGTGACCATCGGCGACGTGGCGAAAGTGTCGCTGGGCGCGCAAAGCTTCAATTTCAGCATCCGCGAAAACGGGCAAGCGGCTTCCGGCGCCGCCATCATGCTCTCGCCCGGCGCCAACGCCGTGCAGACGGCGGCCGCCGTGCGCGCGCGCATGGCCGAACTGGCGCACACCATGCCGGCCGGGATCAAGTACTCGGTACCGTTCGACACGGCGCCGTTCGTGAAGATCTCGATCGAAAAGGTCATCGTCACGCTGTTGGAGGCGATGGTGCTGGTGTTCCTCGTCATGTATCTGTTCCTGCAAAAGATACGCTATACGCTGATTCCCGCCATCGTCGCGCCGATCGCCTTGATGGGCACCTTTACGGTGATGCTGCTGGCCGGCTATTCCGTCAACGTGCTGACCATGTTCGGCATGGTGCTGGCCATCGGCATCATCGTCGACGATGCCATCGTCGTGGTGGAGGCCGTCGAGCGCCTGATGGCCACCGAAGGCTTGTCGCCGAAGGAGGCGACGTCGAAAGCCATGCGCGAAATCACCGGTGCCGTCGTCGGCATCACGCTGGTGCTGACGGCCGTGTTCATCCCGATGGCGCTGGCCAGCGGTTCCGTGGGCGCGATCTACCGCCAGTTCACCCTGGCCATGGCCGTGTCGATCCTGTTCTCGGCGTTCTTGGCACTCACCCTGACGCCGGCCCTGTGCGCCACCATGTTGAAACCGATTGGCCCGCACGATCACGACAAGAAGGGTTTTTTCCTGTGGTTCGACCGCCAGTTCGACCGCATGACGGCGCGCTACGAGAAGGGCGTGGTGGCGATGCTGAAACGCGCGGGCCGTTCGATGCTGGTGTACGGCGCCATCGTCGCGGCGCTGGGCGTGGCCTTCCTGCAGCTGCCGTCGGCCTTCCTGCCGGAAGAAGACCAGGGCTACTTCATCACCTCGATCCAGCTGCCGTCCGACGCCACCATGGAGCGCACGCTCGATGTCGTCAAACTGTACGAGCAGCATGTGGCCACGCGGCCCGGCATCGAAGTGAATCAGTCGATCCTCGGCTTCAGCTTTTCCGGCGCGGGGCCGAATGCGGGCCTGGCGTTCACCATGCTGAAGGACTGGAAGGAGCGCAACGGCGCCACGGCGCAGGAAGAAGTGGCGCTGGCGCAGGCGGCCATGGCGCAGGCGAAGGAGGGCGTGATCATGAGCCTGATGCCGCCCGCCATCGATGAACTGGGCAACTCGTCCGGCTTTTCCCTGCGCCTGCAAGACCGCGCCAGCCAGGGTGTCGCTGCCTTGCAGGCGGCGCAGAACCAGCTGCTGGGCCTGGCCGCGCAAAGCAGCAAGGTGGCGGGCGTGTATCCGGACGGCTTGCCGCCGGGCGCCAGCGTGCGCCTCGATATCGACCGCACCAAGGCCGAGGCATTGGGCGTGTCATTTACGGCCATTGCCGACATGCTGACGGCAGCCATGGGCTCGACCTATGTCAACGATTTCCCGAATGCCGGCCGCATGCAGCAGGTGATCATCCAGGCCGATGCGCCGTCGCGCATGCAGTTGAACGACGTGCTGGCCCTGCGCATCCGCAATAACGCGGGCGGCATGGTGGCCCTGGGCGAGCTGGTGCGCCCCGTGTGGAGCGAGTCGCCGCTGCAACTGGTGCGTTACCAGGGTTATCCGGCGGCGCGCATTTCGGGCAGCGCGGCGCCCGGCGTATCGAGCGGCGACGCCATGCTGGAAATGGAGCGGCTCGTGAAACAGCTGCCGCCGGGCTTCGCGCTGGCGTGGACGGGGCAGTCGCTGCAAGAGAAGGAATCGGCGTCGCAGGCGCCCATGCTGATGGCGCTGTCGATGCTGGTGGTCTTCCTCGTGCTGGCGGCCCTGTATGAAAGCTGGTCGATTCCCGTCTCCGTGATGCTGGTGGTGCCGCTGGGCCTGCTGGGCGCCGTGCTGGCCGTGATGTTGCGCGGCATGCCGAACGACGTGTTCTTCAAGGTGGGCATGATCACGATCATCGGCCTGTCGGCGAAGAATGCGATTCTGATCGTCGAATATGCGCGCCAGCTGCAGGCGCAGGGCAAGGGGCTGGTCGAGGCGACGGTGGAAGCGGCCCGCTTGCGTTTGCGTCCGATCCTGATGACGTCCTTGGCCTTCGCGCTGGGCGTGGTGCCGCTGATGCTGGCCACGGGCGCCAGCGCCGAAACGCAGCATGCGATCGGCACGGGCGTATTCGGCGGCATGATCACCGCCACCGTGCTGGCCGTGTTTTTCGTGCCCGTGTTCTTTGTCGTGGTGCTGGGCGCCGTCGACAAGGCAGGCAGCTATTTCAAGAAACGCAATCATCATACTGCGGTTAAAGCGGTGGAAGGAGAGTTGTAATGCGTTGGATATTTATCACGCCGCTGGCCGCGCTGGCCTTGTCGGCCTGCTCCCTGACGCCGCCGCTGGTCAAGCCGGCGCCGCCTATCCCTGCTGCCTATGCGGAGGCCGTTGCGCCAGGCACGGCCGACACTGCGGCCGACCTGGGCTGGCGCCAGATGCTGCTCGATGCGCGCCTGCAGCGCCTGGTCGGTATTGCCCTGGAAAACAACCGCGACTTGCGCGTGGCGTCCCTCAACGTGGAAGCCGTGCGGGCCCAGTACCAGATCCAGGATGCGGGCCGCTACCCGGCCATCGGCGCGAACGCGGGCGGCGGGCGCCAGCGCGGCGCCGATGCCAAGGTTCAAAACACGTTCACGGCAGGCATCGCCATGAGCGCGTTCGAGATCGACCTGTTCGGCCGCCTGCGTTCCTTGTCGGACGCGGCGTTTGCCCGCTACCTGGCCACGCAGCAGGGCCAGCGCGCCGCGCACATGGCCCTGATCGGCGGCGTGGCCGACGCATATCTGGAACTGCGGCTGGCCGAGGAACAGCTGGCGCTGGCGCGGCAAACCCTGGCCGACTGGCGCCAGGCATTGCTGCTGACGCAGCGCCTGCACGGCGCGCAACAGGGCAGCGGCCTGGACGTGGCGCAAGCGCAAGGGCAGGCGGCCACGGCGGAAGCGGACGTGCAGGCCCGCGAACGGGCCGGTGCCTTGGCGCGCAACAACCTGGAACTGCTGCTGGGCGCGCCGCTGCCCGCCGACCTGCCTGCTGGCCGCGCGCTCGATGGCCAGCCCGTGCTGACGCAGCTGCCGCCAGGCTTGCCGTCGGACTTGCTGGCGCGTCGTCCCGACATCCTGCAAGCGGAATACGCGCTGGTGGCGGCGAATGCGGAAATCGGCGCCGCCCGCGCCGCCTTCTTCCCGCGCCTGTCGTTGACGGCGCAGCTGGGCTTGGCCAGTCCGGAGCTCGGCGACCTGTTCCGCGGCAGCGCGCGCAGCTGGTCGTTCGCGCCGCAAGTGACGCAGCCCCTGTTCCAGGGCGGCCAGCTGCGCGCGGAACTGCAACTGTCGCGCCTGCGCAAGGATGTGGCCGTGCTGCAGTACGAGCAGGCGATCCAGGCGGCCTTCCGCGAGGTGCGCGACGGTCTGGCCGGCAGCGCCACGTATGCGCAGCAGATCGCCGCGCAAGAGCGCGTGGTGACGGCGGCGCGGCAGCGCCAGCGGCTGTCGCAGCTGCGCTACGATGCGGGCCAGGACAGCCGCCTGGAATTGCTCGACGCGCAGCGCCAGTCTTACGCGGCCCAGCAAACCCTGCTCGACGTGCGGCGCGACCAGTTCAAGTCGTCCGTGGCCCTGTACAAGGCGCTGGGGGGAGGGCTGCAGGAGTAGGGGGCTTGTGGGCTCAGCCCGTAAAGGCGCTGATCGGCCGGTTGCGCGCCAGGCTCCAGCCCGTCGTGTGCTGGGGCGCGGGCTGGCCGTCCGCCTGCTGCACGCTGTGGCTCCAGAGGATTTCCGTAAAGCTCAGCTTGAACTGTTCGGTGGGCATGTCGTCGGGATGGGTTTGCAGCTGAATTTCGCTGATCAGGGCGTCGCGCAGGGCAATGGTGATGACGTTGGCCGTCTTGCTGCCCGAATGACGGGCGATGTACAGCTTGGTTGGCTGTGCCGCACCCCTGCCCAATGGCTCGGCGCGCAGGCACAGTTCATACAGCTTGACGGACGTCTGGTCGACATATTTCACACAGGTAAATTCCGTGATCACGGGCCGCCCGGACGTGCGCGCCGAATTGCTGACGTCCGTCGTCACTTGCTGCTTCATGCCCTGGTGCAGCGAGACCAGCTCGATGCATGGGCCCATGCCCTGCAGCGCAGCGGCGTCGCGCCAGATGGCGTCGATGCCGGCGTTGCCACCGTCCGGCGCCTTGCCGAACACGAGTTCCGGGTTGCCGGGTTCCAGCAAAATCAAATCCATGACGCGCTCCTCCGCTTGATGTCAGGCGCCGCCTTGCGACAGGCAATCCCTTGAGCCGATGTGGCCGGGTCCAGCCTGCCGCGCTGCACGATGGCCACCCGCACGTCGGCTTCGCCCATGTTGTTGGTCTGATAGATGCGCGCCACTTTTCCTGATCCCTGTTTCCATCGTGCCTGCGACTATACACCGATTAAGTTGCTTAAAGACAATCACAAACGGCGGCGGGAACACTTTTTTTGTGCTACTGCATCCAAACGCGGGCACGGCGCGTAGTACAGGGGTGCGCTCGCCGCGATCGCGGCATCAGCGGCACTTCCACTCATTCTTACAGGGGCCACGACCATGCCAACCTTGCCATTCGCCAAGCTGCTGCTTGTTTCCGCCGTCGCCATATCGCTCGCCGCTTGCGGCGGCGATGACCATGATGATGTCGTCGTCGCGCCACCGCCGCCCGTGGTGGTGGCCGGCGACGTCTTCGTGCTCACCGCCAGCAACAAGCTGCTGTCGTTCGACCGCGCCACCCCAGCCACCATCCGCACCACGGCCAGCGTGACGGGCCTGCAGGCCGGCGAAAGCCTGCTGGGCATCGATTTCCGGCCGGCCGATGGCCAGCTGTATGGCGTCGGCAGCACGGGCCGCATCTACGTGCTGAATGGCGTGACGGGCGCGGCCACCCTGAAAGCGAGCCTGGCGGCCGATGCGGGCGACGCGACGGCGCCCTACACGGCGCTGGCCGGCACGCAATTCGGCGTCGATTTCAACCCTGTCGCCGACCGCTTGCGCATCGTCAGCAACACGGGGCAAAGCCTGCGCATCAATGCCGACACGGGCGCCACCACGACGGATGGCAGCATCAACGGCGGCGCGGCCAGCACCGCCATCACGGCCGCCGCTTATACCAACAGCTTCGCCGGCACGGCCAGCACCACTTTATTTGTCATCGACGCGGCCAACGCCACCCTGTACACGCAAAATCCGCCCAACGACGGCACCCTGGCCAGTGCCGTGCCGCTGGGCGTGGCGGCGACCAGCGTGGCCGGCTTCGACATCGATGCGCGCACGAATACGGGCTACGCCGTCATGACGGTGGCCGGCGCGCGCAAGCTGTACACCCTGAACCTGGCCGCAGCCACGGCGCCGGCGACCCTGGTGGCGGCCATCGGCGTGACGGAAGAATTGCTCGGCATCGCCCTGACGCCGCCGGCCGCGCCCGTCGCCTACGGCCTGACGGATGATGGCCGCATCGTTACCTTCAAGCCGGCCACGCCAAACATGCTCGATGCCAACGTGGCCGTCACGGGCTTGGCGGCGGGCGAGCGCCTGCTGGGCTTTGACATCCGTCCCAAGGATGGCTTGCTGTACGGCATTTCCTCGGCGGCGCGCCTCGTCAGCATCGACCCGGTCACGGGCGCTGTCAGCGTCAAGGCGACCTTGGCGGCCGACGCGGCGGACGTCACCGCGCCGTACACGGCGATTGCCGGCACGGCGTTCGGCGTGGATTTCAACCCCGTCGCCGACCGCCTGCGCGTGATCGGCAACACGGGGCAAAGCCTGCGCATCAATGTCGACACGGGCGCCACCACCACCGATGGCGCCATCAACCGGGCGGGCGCCTCACCCGTCGTCACGGCGGCGGCCTATACCAACAGCTTTGCGGGCACGGCGGCGACCATGCTGTTCGATATCGACACGGCCAGCGCTTCGCTCGCCCTGCAAAATCCGCCCAATGACGGCACTCTGGTCAACGTCGGGCTGCTGGGCGTGGCGGTGGCGGGCGACGCGGGCTTCGATATTGCGGGAGGCGCGAACGGGCTGGCGCTGGCGGCCTTGCGCACGTCAGCCGGCGGCCCCAGCTCGCTGTACCGCATCGACCGGGCGACGGGCGCGGCGGTGCTGAGCGGCGGCGCGGCCACGCCGGCCGCCTCCATCATCGGCAATGGCGCCGTGGGACTGGCCGATCTCGCCATCGCGCTCAAGTAGGGAAATGCGCCGCAGCTTCGCATTCATTCAATCATTCCAGCATTGCGGAAATATTGTTGAGATACGCAGGCTGCGGCGCATGGTGCCCGCGATGCCGTGGCCGCCACCTTCCGCGCCAGTTGGCCGCGCTGGCGCTGCACCTGTCCTGAGTTCCGTGTATCGTAGTGGCTGACAGCAACTTTAACTGGACAGCCATGAAATTACTGCTCGTGGGCGCTACCGGCCTGGTGGGCCGCGAAGTGCTGCGCCTGGCGCTGATGGATGCGCGCGTCAGCCAGGTCGCCGCCCCCGTGCGCAAGGCATTGCCGCCGCACCCGAAGCTGGACGCGCCCCTCGTCGATTTCGACCGCCTGCCGCCCGATGCGCCCTGGTGGCAGGCGGACGCCGTCATCTGCACCCTGGGCACGACCATGAAGGTGGCGGGCACGCGGCAAGTGTTTTCGCGCGTGGACCATGACTATCCGCTGGCCGTGGCGCGCCTGGCGCTGGCGGCCGGCACGCGCACGTATGCGCTCAATTCTGCCGCCGGCGCCAACGCCGCTTCGCGCATCTTCTACAACCGCGTCAAGGGCCAGCTGGAACGCGACCTGGAGCAGCTGGGTTTTGCCTCGCTCACGCACGTGCGGCCGGGCCTGATCGGCGGCGAGCGCGACGTGGCGCGCGCGGGCGAGGGCGCCGCCTTGCGCCTGCTGCGCGTGCTGGGGCCCGTGCTGCCGGCGCGCTGGCGCATCAATCCGGCGCCGCGCATCGCGCAAGCCCTGCTGGAGGCGGCGCTGGCCGCCGCGCCGGGCGTGCATGTCGTCAGCCCGGAACAACTGGCATGAATGCGCATCGCCTATAATCGGCATTCATGTTCTTTTGAGTACAGAAAATGCAAACAGTACGTCCTTACGCGGCCGGCGACCGCGACGCCTGCCTGGCCCTCTTCGACGGCAACACGCCGCGCTTTTTCGACCCGTCCGAGCGCGCCGGCTTTGTCGCCTGGCTGGAAGAATCGACGCAGCCGTATCTGGTCATCGAACGCGACGGGAACATCGTCGCCTGCGGCGGCCATGCGCTTGAGGCGGGCGGCACCGTCGCCAGCCTGTGCTGGGGTATGGTGGCGCAGGACGTGCAGGGACAGGGACTGGGCCGCGCGCTGACGCAGGCGCGCCTGGACGCTATCCGCGCCATGCCGCAGGTGGCCAGGGTCACCATGAATACCAGCCAGCATACGCAGCAGTTTTATGCACGCTTCGGCTTCGAGCCCGTGAAGGTGACGCCGGATGGCTTCGGGCCCGGCATCGACCAGTGGGACATGATGTTGCAACTGCCTGCGTAGCGACCGCAGGCAGGCATAGCGTCAAGCGGCGGTCAAATACTGATTGAAATGCTAACCTTCATCGCTTACCATCGGCGGGTATTTCAACTAGGAAAGATGCCCATGCGCCCTGCGTTCTTGTCCGATTTTGCACTGCACACCTACACCAGGCACGGAGGGCGGCATGGCTGATGACAGCCATCCGCCTGCGCCGCTCGTCATCGTTGCCAGCAGCGGCACCGGCGGCGACATGCAACCGTTTATCGCACTGGCGCAGGGTTTGCGGCAACGGGGGCGGCGCGTGCTGCTGCTGGTGCCAGGCTGGCAGGAAGCGGCGGCGCTGGCCTCAAGTGTGCCGTATCGCACCTTCAGCAGTGCGGCCGAGGGGCAGGCCATGCTGGGCGATCCGGGCCTGTGGGATGAGCGCAAGGGCTGGGGCGTGGTGTGGCGCGGCCTCGTGCCGCACCTGGGCGCCGTGCGCGACGTGGTGCAGGGCTTGCCAGACGGTGAAGAGTGCGTGGTGCTGTGCCACCCCTTCCTCGTGCCGATGGCCGCCCTGGCACGGTCAGTACGTCCGGACCTGCGCATCGTCGCGGCCTATCTGGCGCCATCGAACCTGTGCAGCAGCCATGATTTCCTGGCGGCCGGCTCACTGCGCATTCCCGCCTGGGTGCCGCTGGCCTGGCGCCAGGCCCTGTGGCGGCTGCTCCACCGCGGCATGGTCGACCCGGTGCTGCTGCCTGGCCTGAACGGGGCGCGCGCGCAGCACGGACTGCCGCCCGAAGCGCATTTTTTTGCGCACATGCTGGCCGCGCCGGATGCCTCGCTGGGACTGTTTCCCGCCTGGTTCGCCGCCCCGCAGGCGGACTGGCCGCCGCATTTCGTGCAAACCGGTTTCCCCGGCGCCGCCCCGCATGGCGCTGCGGCGCTGCCGCCGGAGCTGGAACGCTTTCTGGGCGAGGGCGAGCCGCCCATCGTCTTTACGCCCGGTACCGGGCACCAGCACGCACAGCGCTATTTCAGCATCGCCCTGGAAGTGTTGCAGCGGCTGGGACGGCGCGGCCTGTTCCTCACGCCCCATGCGCCGCAAGTGCCGCAACACTTGCCCCCGAACGTCATGTGGCAGGCGCACGTGCCGTTTGCGGCGCTGCTGCCGCGCGTGGCGGCCGTGGTGCACCACGGCGGCATCGGCACCAGCGCGGACGCCTTCCGCGCGGGCATCCCGCAGCTGATCGTGCCGTTCGCCTACGACCAGTTCGACAATGGCTGGAGGATCAAACGGCTCGGCGTGGGCGATGTCTTGCTGGCCAGGCGCTTGTCGGCCGGGCGCATGCAACGGCAACTGGCGCGCCTGCTGGCCGCGCCCGAGGTCAAGCTGGCGTGCGCCGACGTGGCCCGCCGGATGGGGCAGGGGCTCGACTCAGCGCGCCTGCTCGATCAGGTCGAGACGGCGCTTATCGGGACTGAGGCACGCCGTCGTCGAGGGCGATGACCCGGTCGTTTGCGCCAGGAATACAGCCTTCGGCGATGGGTTCCCAGCCCCGGTGCACCACTACCTGCTTGCCATCGTGGCAGATTTCCACGCGCTCGCTGGCGGGCAGGCGCTGGCGCGCGAACGCTTCCAGGCTGGCCGGCAGGCTCACTGCCAGCTGCATCGTGCCGATGGCTTGCGGCGGGTGGTCGTCCATGTGCACGAGGGGCACGAAGATCGAGCCGAGCATCAGCCAGCGCGCACCCACGTCGACGGTGGCGGGCGCATATTGGGCGGTGCGCAGCCAGTCCTGGGCGCGCGCGCGCAAGTCGCCGCCGGCGGCCAGTTCACCCCAGGCGGCGGCCAGCATTTCCACCACCCACTGATTGCAATTCTGGTATTTCAAATTGAATGCATACGCATTGGCGCTGTAGCGGCCCGCCAGCAATTGCTGCACCCGCACGGGGTCGAGCAGGGCGCGGCGCAGGGGCGGCACGGTTTCCGCCGGCAGTTTCACGAGCGAGATGTAGCCGAGCGAAGGATTTTCCGTGCCCATGGCGAAACCGGCCGTGCCCTGGTCGAAGATGCGCGGGCGGCCTTCGTCGCAGGCGTAGTACAGCTGGCGCGCGGACCAGCCGCTGTCGTTGTCGTGGCGCCAGGCCAGCGCCGCATGCGAATAGCGGATGCCGAAGCGGGCCAGGTCCAGGCCCGAGCGGCTGATGAGGGCCACGCTGCCTTCGCTGGCGGCCAGTTCCTCGCGCACGACGGCGGCAAAGCGCAACAGGCGATCCTGCTGCGTGGCCGTGAGTTCCTGCGCGCGGTCGCAGAAGCGCGCGGAGGCGAGCGAGGTGCCTGCATGGGCTGCCCCGGCGACGCTGAAGAGGGCGCAAACACCCAGCAGCAGTGCCGGGCAGCGCGGCAGCAAACGAATCAAAGGCTGACGGGACGCGTGGCCATTTCGCCGTACCAGTCGTCGGCCAGCACGAGGAAGAAGGCGGCGCGCGTGTCGTTGCGCGAGAATTCGATGCCGTAGGCGCGGTTTTGCGCATGCACCACGTCGCCTTGCGCCAGTTGCTGCTTGTCGAGCGCCACTTGCGGCAAGTCCAGCACCAGCGGCGTTGCCGTGGCGTCGGCTTGCATGGTCAGGCGCGTCATGCCGTCGCGGCCCGGCACGGCGGCCACGTCGATGATGCGGTAGGGGCCATTGGCCACCTTGTTGTCGCGCGAAGAGCTGTTGCTCGAACCGTTGAGCGAATCGGAAATGCTGCCGCTCGACTGGGAGCCGGCGCTGGAAGCCGAGGAAACGAAGCTGTCGGCGTTGGCGTTGCACGCCATGGTCAGTGCTGCGGCCAGGCCGAGCATGCGTAAGGAGGTAGTCAAGGCAGTTTTCCAGTGGACGTCAATGAAAGCGGACCGGGTCCATCCCGGCCCGCGTCATCATAGCAGATCGGCCATCAGCTGAGCAGTACCTCGATCAGGCCCTTCGCTTCGGCCGACGGCTGCGTGCGCAGCGTCTGCAGCACGGGATCGTGTTCCAGGTAGGCTTGCAACGGCGCGCTGACGGTGATGCCGGCCTGCGGCAGCGGCGAAGGGATGGGCGACAGCGCCTTGGCCAGCAGCAAGGTGTCGCGCAAGCCCTCGGGCGGCAGCATGATGGTCGAGCCAGGCAAGGCGTTGACGGCATCGGCCACCGGCAGCGGCACGCCCAGCTGGCGCATCAGCGCGCGGCCGATCACTTCCAGGGCGGACGCCATCTGCGTTTCCAGGTGGGCGTACAGGCCCGGGGTCTTGTCGGCCTGGGCCAGCAAATAAAAGCCGGCCACTTCATGCACGATGCCGGCGAACAGGGCCGTATCGGCATCCGTCTGCGTGACGGCGCCTGCCAGCGCATGCGCCAGCGCCGCCACATGCACGGTGTGCGCCCACAGCTGGGTGGCGCGGGCGCGCAAGGCTTCGTCGCGGATGCCCGCGTTCAGCTGGCGGATCACGGCCGCCGTCGCCAGCGCATACAGGTTGCGGTGGCCGAGCCGCTCGACGGCGGCGCGCACGCTGGTGATGGCAGGCGTCTGGCCGGATGCGAACATGGCCGAATTGGCCAGCGCCACGGCGCGCGCCGACAAGGTCGGCTCGCACAGCAGCAGCCGGCTGATGTCGGCCGAGTGGCAATCCGGGTTGGCCAGTTCCTTTTGCAGGAGCAGGGCTGTATTAATGCTGGTGGGAAAGGCCAGCGTTTCCGTTTCGGCGCTGGCCAGAAGTTGCGCCAGGCTACTGAGCGTATCGACGTGCATGGATAGGGGAGCGAGAAGTAGCAATGCCTCCATATTATCAGGCAATCCGGCCCGCATGGCGTCCGCCTTGCAACATGTGGCTATTGCAGAGGAGTAAGATGCGATGCAGGACGTTTATCTCAACTGAGGTGCTGTCAGTGCCGTTTACCTTGCGCCAGGATGGCCGGGAAAGCTGCCGTCACGGCAGCAGCAATGCATGCTGGCTGGCCGTGTGGAAATCGCGCCAGACGCGGTTGATGGTGCTGTCTTCGCGGGCCGCGTACAGGCCGCAGTAGGGGTACAGACCATCGACGGCCGCGCGGCACGCGGCCACCAAATCCAGCGAACGGTCTTGCACGGCTTGCATGGCAACTTCATTGAGCGCCGCGCCAGCCGCGACCTGTACCCAGCTGTCGTCCAGCACGGCGTAGAAGCGGGCGCGGGCGGATGTGAGCGCGTCTTTTTTGCCTTGCAGCATGGCGGCCACTTCCGGCACCTCCAGCAGCGGCAGGCCGGCGCGCGCATGGCGGCGGTGGCGCATGCATTCCTCGGCCAGTTGCATGAAATGCGCGGCCATGCCGGCCACGTTGGCGGCCAGGGTCACGTAGGCCAGTGAATAGAAGGGGTAGCGGTACAGGGGGCCATCGGCCATCGCGGTGTCGGGACGGATCGCAAAGCCATGGTCCTTGCTGAGCCACTGGCCGTCGATGCGGTAGCTGTGCGAGGCGCTGGCGCGCATGCCGATGCTGTTCCACGAGGGCACCAGCTGCACCAGGGCGGCGGGCACGAGGAAGGCGCGGATGCGCGGCGTGCCGTCGGCATCGAGCAGGGGCTGGCCATCGCGCTGCAGCCGGGCGTTCAGGGTGAAGTGGGTCGCCATCGGCGCGCCGCTGGCGTAGTCCCAGCTGCCCGTGATGCGGTAGCCGTCGCCTTCTTCCTCGGCATAGCCGGTGGCCGCGCCGCTGCCGCCCAGACAGACGCGGGGCGTGCCGATGATTGCCCGTGCCATGTCGGGCGCCAGGAAGCCGGTGAACCAGCCGGCGCCCGCGCACAGGGTCAGCACCCAGCCCATGCTGCCATCGACGGCGGCCACGGCCTCTTCCAGGCGGACCACGTGCGGCAAGGGCAGCTCGGCCCCACCCGCGCTGCGCGGCGCCAGCATCGTCAGCCAGCCGCGCCGGTGCAGCAGCGCCTGCTGGGCCGGATGCAGGAAACGGGCGGCGTCGGCCGCCAGTGCATGGCGCGCGATGCGGTGCGCGTCGCGTGCGGAAAGGGGAGCTATGGCTGCGTGCGGCATGAGTAAGGTCCGGCAATGGCGAAGGCGGGCATTTTCGCACAGAGCGGGGTGGTCCGCGACACGTGGTTCAAGTCGCCTTGGCCAGTCCTTCCGCTTCCCAAGCAGCCTTCACGCTGTCGCGCTGGGCAATTCTGCCCAGGAAGGCCTGCACATTTGCCAGGCCCGACAAATCCACGCCTACGCGCGGCGCCCAGCCCGTGATGACGAACAGGTAGGCATCGGCGACCGTGAACGTGTTGCCGCTCAGGCAGGCCTGGCCTTCCAGGCGGCTGTCCACCCATCTGTATTTCTTGCCAAGTTGCTCAATGAATAATGCCTTGGTGGCAGCGTCGATACGGGAATCGAACAGGGGGCTGAACGATTTGTGCAGCTCGGACGTGATGTAGTTCTGCCATTCCAGCACCCTGTAGCGCGCAAAACTGCCCACGGGCGGCAGCAAGTCCTGCCTGCCCGCCCGTTCGGCGACGTATTGGGCGATGACGGGGCCTTCGCTCAAGGTCGTGCCGTCGTCGAGCGCCAGCAGCGGCACCTGGCCTTTCGGGTTGAGTTCATAGTAATTGCCGCCATCCTGCGTCTTGTGCTGGCCCAGGTCGACCTTGACCAGGGTGAACGGCGTGCCCGTTTCGCGCAGGATGATGTGCGGCGCCTGCGAGCAGGCGCCCGGCGAATAGAAGAGTTTCATGGCGATCCTCGAACAGGTGGGAAAGCAGCCACTATAGTCCCGCGCCGCCGCACGGTAAATGCGTGTTCGTGTGATTCGCCGTTGTTGCCCGTTGACGCCTTGCGCTGGCTCAAACCCGGGGATGGCGCAAGGTGTCGAGCAGCAAGGCAAACAGTGTCAAGCGGCCGGCGCGGCCGACCATTCGCGCAGCAATTGCCCGAACGCGTCGGCCGCCGCCGTGCTGCCGGCGGCGCGCCAGAGCAGCTGGAACTGGGCGGCGGGCAGGGTGGGCAAGCCATGCCGGCCATCGATGACTACCATGCCCGGCTCCAGGTCGCCTTGCGGCAAGGCCGTGACAGCCAGGCCCGCCAGCACGGCGGCGCGCAAGCCCTGCTGGCTGGGCGAGGTGAACGCCACGCGCCAGTCGAGGCCGGCGCCATCGAGGGCGTCGACGCCCACTTGCCGGTGCATGCAGGGCGCCGGTGAAAACGCCAGCGGCAGCGGCGCCTTGCCGTCGTGGCGGAAATCGTGGGCCGCCGCCCAGACGAAACGCGTGCGGCGCAGCACGGCCGCCTCATCCTGGCCATCGGCCAGGGCCATGACGACGGCCAGGTCCAGCGCATCGGCCGTGACCAATTTCTGCAAGTCAAGATAGGTGCCCACCGTCACATCCAGGCGCACGGCGGGAAACAGGTGCGCGAACTGCGCCAGCAGGGCCGGCAGGCGCGCGCCCATGAAATTTTCCGGCACGCCAAAGCGCACGGCGCCGGCAATCGCGGAACGCTGGAAGCGGCGCGACAGCGCATCCTGGGCCGCCAGGATCTGCCGCGCGTGGCGCAGGAAATCCTCGCCATCTTCCGTCAGGCGCAGGCTGCGCGTCGTGCGCAGCAGCAGCGCCGTGCCCGCTTGCTCTTCCAGGCGGCGGATCTGGTGGCTGATGGCGGACTGGCTCAGGTGCAGCCGCTCGGCGGCGCGCGTAAAGCCGCCCGTATCCGCTACGGCAACCAGGGCGCGCAGCAGGGCGGTATCGAAGTCCATGAAACTCCCGTGATTTATGATGAGAATGAATGAATTGTACAAAATTTTATCATTTCCCTCATGAGTCGAGGCTTTCTAGAATGGCGGCACGCAGCGCGCCGGCACCACGCGCCCCTCCATTTTGACCGATATCAAGGCTTCGATGCACCTGACTACTTCGCAACAAAATGCACTGACCCTGGCCGCTGTGTGCCTGGCCTCGCTCATGTTCGGCCTGGAAATTTCCAGCGTGCCCGTCATCCTGCCCACGCTGGAAACCGTGCTGCATGGCGATTTCAAGGACTTGCAATGGATCATGAACGCCTACACCCTGGCTTGCACCACCGTGCTGATGGCCACGGGCACCCTGGCTGACCGCTATGGCCGCAAGCGCTTGCTGCTCGCCAGCCTGGCGCTGTTCGGCCTCAGTTCCCTCGCATGCGGCTGGGCCGGCAGCACGGGCGTGCTGATCGCCGCGCGCGCGCTGCAAGGTGCGGCCGGCGGCGCCATGCTGATTTGCCAGGTGGCCGTGCTGTCGCAGCAGTTCCCGGCCGGCGCGGCGCGGGGCAGGGCGTTCGGCGCCTGGGGCATCGTGTTTGGCCTGGGCCTGGGCTTCGGCCCCATCATCGGCGCGGCCATCGTCGCGCTATCCAGCTGGCAATGGGTATTTCTCGTGCACGGCCCGCTGGCCGTCGTCGCGCTGCTGCTGGCTGGCCTGGGCGTGAGCGAATCGCGCGACCCGCAGCGGCGCAAGCTGGACGTGGCGGGCATCGCCACCCTGTCGCTGGCCGTGTTCAGTCTGGCGTGGTGCCTCACGCAGGGGCCGGCGCTGGGTTTCAATGATCCCCGCACTCTGGCCAGCCTGGCCGTGGCGCTGGCCAGCCTGCTGCTGTTTGTCATGATCGAGAAGCGCCAGGCCGAACCGATGATCGATTTTTCCGTCTTTCGCCTCCGCCGCTTCTCGGGCGCCTTGCTCGGTTCGGCGGGCATGAACTGCAGTTTCTGGCCGCTCATGATTTATCTGCCCCTGTATGTGCAGCATGGCCTCGGCTACAGCAGTCTGGGCACGGGCTTGACCTTGCTGGCCTACACCTTGCCCACCTTGCTCGTGCCGCCCCTGGCCGAGCGGCTGGCACTGCGCTACCAGGCCGATACGGTGATCCCTGCCGGCTTGCTGGCCATCGGCGCGGGCCTGCTGCTGATGTGCTGGGGCAGCCAAGCGGACGCCGCCAGCTGGCTGACGATCCTGCCCGGCTGCCTGCTGGCGGGCACGGGCCTGGGCTTGACGAACACGCCCGTCACCAATACGACGACAGGCGCCGTGCCGGGCGAACGGGCCGGTATGGCTTCCAGCATCGACATCAGCGCGCGCATGGTCAGCCTGTCCATCAATATCGCGCTGATGGGTTTTATCCTCGTCGAGGCGCTCCAATCCGCTTTGCGCCAGCATGTGCCTGCCGGGATTGATGCGGCGGCACTGCGCGCCATGGCGGAAGGCTTGTCGGCGGGCACGGGCGCCAGCGGTCTGCCGGCCGGCGTAGCCAAGCTTGCGCTGGCACAGGGATTTGGCGCCGTGATGCTGTACGGCGGCGTGGCGGCCTGCCTGTTCGCCGTGGCCAGCTGGCTGGTGTTTGGCGCCGGACGGGCGGGTGCGCCAAGGCCGGGGCGGCTATAATCTGGGCACGTTGGCAAGTCTTGCTCAACGTTATTACGAGGCCGCCCATGCATAAACTGATTTCCGAACTCACCCGCCTGTACCTGTTCGAGGAACAGCAGCAATACGTCGATGCGGAGGGCGGCGCGCAGCCGCTGGCGCCGGCCGTGCTGGCGCGCCATCTGGCAGGCGAGCAGACGGTGGCTGTGCAACTCGTGACCGGGAGCGGTCTGACGCGCGCATTGGTGCTGGAGTTTGGCGGCAAGGGCGGGGGTGAAGCGCATTGGAGCGCGCTGTGCACGATCGCCAATGCCGTGCAGCATGAGCTGGACTTGCCGGCGCCCGCCGTCAGCATCTCGGGCACGGCGTTCCAGTTATGGCTGTCGCTGGCCACGCCCGTGCCCGTCGCCCAGGCGCGCCAGTTCGTCCAGCTGCTGCGCTCGACCTTTTTACCCGCCTCGACCGACATTCTCGCCGCCGCGCCGCCCGCCTACGTGGAGCAGGTGGCGCTGCCGCCCGCGTTGCAGCCGTCGGGCAAGTGGGCCGCCTTCATCCACCCCAGCATGGGCGCCGCCTTTGTCGATGAACCGGGCCTGGACATGCCGCCGCCTCCCGCCGCCCAGCTGGGCTTCCTGGAAAGCTTGCGTAGCATCAACCCGGCCCAGTTCGCGCAGGCGCTGGCGACATTGCAGGGACATGCGGGGCTGGCTGTCGCCGTGCCCGCTCCCGTCGCCGCCGCATTGCCAGTGGCAACGTCCGCCACTGCGCCGGGCTTGCTGCTGCAGGACGCCACGCTGGAAGACATCGTGCGCTGGCTGCATGCGCGTCATATCGAACCGACGTTCCGCCACAGGTTGCCGTAGCGGGGCGCTTGCAGGTGCTGGCGGCAGGCGGCCAGCAGTGGATATTTTCACAGGTGTGACAATGCATGCATTTTTCTTACCGGCAATTTGCTATCCTCCACGGCCGCTCTTGAGCCATGTCGGCAATAAAAAATCAGCTCGAGCATTGCCTTATATTAATTCCAGGAAACCATCAATGCACTTGCCCGCCGAGAAAAACGCCCCCCGAGATTTTGATTTCATCATCGGCGATTGGCTGGTGAAACATCGCCGGCTCAATTCCAGATTCACCAATTGCAAGGAATGGACGGAGTTTGACGGGCTTTCTTCGACCGTCAAAACACTGGGTGGCTTTGGAAATCTGGAGGACAACGTTCTCTACTTCCCGGAAGGTAGCTTCCGCGCCCTTGCACTGCGCTCGTTTTGTATGAAATCAGGCACATGGTCGATCTGGTGGCTCGATGCACGCAAGCCGACAACGCTTGACGTCCCTGTCGTTGGAGCATTCTCCAATCATGTCGGCATATTTTTCGCGGATGACATACTCGATGGTCAGGCAATAAAAGTACGCTTTACCTGGACTGCCACACCTGGGGAAAATCCCCGTTGGGATCAAGCTTTTTCGAAGGACCAGGGAAGAACATGGGAAACGAACTGGACTATGGATTTCGTGCGCGCCACACAGGAAATGGTAGCCATTCAACCTTCAAAGCTTGGATTGCCAACGGCGATACGTAGTACGACATAAAAATGATTCTATAACGTGCGCATAAGGCATGAAAATATTCTTTTTTTTGACGACTGCTCTAAAAATTAATGATGGCTCGATTTCTGTACAAATAAAAATAAAACTATGATGAAAATTTTTTACCAACTTTTCACTGATGGCGACAAAGAAGAACTCGACGTCGGCACAAAAAGACTGATTAATGCTCTGGCCGCAGTGGTGTTAATCGTTGCCTCTATTGTGGTAGTCCTTTTTGTGATCGACTATAAGGGGCATGCAACAGGAGCAGTTCAGCCAAATGCAGAGGCTGGCGCCGGAAATTCTGGCCAAAACGGCGCGACACAATTTAATTATGGGACGTTTGGTGATTTTTTTGGGGGCGTACTTAACCCAATCCTTACATTTGGTACATTTATCGGATTGGCGATAACTATCATTTATCAACGTATTAGTATGCGAGCTACACGCCTGCAGGCCTTCGAGACAACACTCTTTAATATGCTGGAGTTGCATAATCAAATCGTCGCTCAGCTGAGGTTCAACCCCATATCACTTGAAACGGTTACGCCTGCTGTGCCAGGTAAACCCACCTTTAAAATTCAGCCTGCGGGATGGACGCCTCCAGAAATGGCCGAAGGACGTGCAGTATTCAATCAGATTTTAGAGGCGCTTAAAGTCCAGGCGAAAAAGCGAGAATCTAGCATCATCGAAATTTATAAAGATGTGCTACAAGACCAACACAACTATGTTCTGGGCCATTACTTCAGGAACCTCTACCAAATTCTTCGATTGATTAAACGTAATCAGGGCCCAGTACTATCAAAATTCCGCGCTCAAGAGTACTCAGCCATCGTGCGTTCGCAGCTGTCTGCTTACGAACTTGCACTGCTATTTTTAAATTGTCAGCGAAACGTAGCGGATCACAATGGGAAATTCAAGAGTTTGCTCGTTGAATTTGAACTGTTAGAGCATCTTCCACTCAAGAGAGACACGACTCATCAATCACTTGAAGCTTTGGATTTCTCCGCTAAAATAGAATCTTTCAAGTATTACTTTGACTTCGATCGTCAGAACTACTTAAAACTAACTCCTGGTGCATATGGAACGAATCCTGAAGTATCTGCATATATAAAATCGATGAGTAGCCAAAGCAAGTTCCATAAAAATGAGAAATGAATACTGAAACCGGTTGGTTCGATCCGAGGTGAAAGGGATAGTCGTTTATACACTGAAATTTCACAGGTGAGACTTTGATCTGGGATTTTCCAATTGCAGCAGAAACTATTTACAGGCAATACGGTTGTATTCAGTTCCGCAACCACTTCGAGCGACAGGATCCGCGTATCGGGAAATTGATGGACAAGATAACAATCGATGGTAGCCAAAATACTATTTTTGCAACGTCGACGATCTGTTGCACAACCTGGGTCGCAGCTAATCTAGGGCCATCGTCGCAGATGCAGGCACGCAATGCGCCGCGACTTGCCTGACGATTGCCGGGCTACCGCTGAATGGTCAGGCGGCGAAATTATCACCTTACATTGCCATATACAATTTAGCCGATGACTATTAACTTTACATCCGATCAGCCATGCGCCGAGGCGTTCAAGGCACTGTACGACACGACTGGCTGGGGGCCAATATCACGCGGCACCGCGTTCTATCAAGATGCACTTGACGGCTCCTGGTGTTCGCGGTCCGCCTACTTTGGCGGCCAACTTGTTGGTTTTGTGCGTGTCATTTCGGATGGCCGCTTGCACGCTTTTGTCACCGAGATGATTGTTCACCCCGAATTTCAACATCAAGGAATCGGAGCAGCGTTGCTCGGTTCCATTCTTGACGATTGTCGTGACGCTGGCATTTCAGATGTCCAGCTTTTCAGCGCCAAAGGCAAGTCGCTATTCTACGAAAAACTGGGATTTTCCTCACGACCGGAAGATGCTCCTGGCATGCAATTCAAGGCAGCCACCTGAGTACACTGCGGCCGCAGCGTCGAGCCAGATATCTCCATGGCGGCGTCCCGTGTCAGCGGCATGCTGACATCAAGCCGCCATTTCCCTGGCCAAAGTCAACACCAGCTCCTGCGCCCCCATTTCCCGCGCCAGCGGCGCGCCCTGGCCGGCCCATTGGGCGGCAAATTCGCTGTCGCCGTGCTGGCTCGCTATCGCGTTCAATTGTTTGGCGGCATCGTAGGCGACGGGATAGGCGGCCGGTGGCGGGCTGCCCGGCGCTTCGGCGTAGTCGATGAAGCGGTTCACCATGCCGCGCGCCAGGCGGCCCGAGAGCACGCTGGTCAGGTGCGTGCTTGCCGCCCGCGCGCTGTGCAGATTGGCGCGGTAGCTGGCATTGGCCGACGATTCCGGGCACAGCACGAACGCCGTGCCCAGCTGCGCGGCCACGGCGCCCAGGTCCAGCGCGGCGCGGATGCCTGGCCCATCCATGATGCCGCCGGCGGCGATGAGGGGCAGGCTGGTGCGGCCCGCCAGCAGGCGCAGCAGCACGCTGGTGCTGTGGCGCTCGTCCGGCGCTTGCGGATCAAAAACGCCGCGATGCCCGCCCGCTTCCACCCCTTGCGCCACGATGGCGTCCACCCCGGCCTCTTCGATCAGCGCCGCCTCGCGCAGATTGGTGGCCGTGGCCATGGTGTAGATGCCGGCCTGGCGCAGGGCCTGGACTTGCTGCTGCGTTGGCAAGCCGAAATGAAAGCTGACGACGGCGGGACGCTGTTCCAGCAACAGGGCAAACGCCGCTTCGTCACCGAGAAAACTTTGATATATCTCATCGAGTTCCACGGGCACGGCCGCGCCCAGCTGCGCAAACAGGGGCGCCAGATGGGCCAGCCAGTCCGCTTCGCGCCGCGCATCCCTCACCGCCGGCACATGGCAGAACACGTTCACGTTGAAGGGGCCGGCCGTCAGCGCGCGCGTCTGTTCGATCATCTGGCGCGCCTGCGCCACCGTGCCGGCGCCGATGCCCAGCGAACCGAGGCCGCCCGCATTCGAGACGGCGGCGGCCAGGCGCGGCGTGGAGACGCCCGCCATCGGCGCCTGGATGAGGGGGAACCGCAAGCCGAGGCGGTCGAGAAATTGCCGGGACGTGCTCATGATGTTTCCTTCATGAAGTTGAGGATGCTGCATTCAATTCGTAGTTTGAGAATATAATAGCATAATCATTTTTAAAGAGAGAATATTATGGAGTCGGAATCATTGCGGATTTTTTGCTCTGTCGCCAGTGAACTGAGCGTCACCCAGGCCGCAGCCCGGCTGGGCCGCGCGCCGTCCAGCGTCACCACGCGCATCCAGCAGCTGGAAGCCGATATCGGCGCGGCACTGTTCGTGCGCACGAACAAACGCATGGCCCTGACGGCGGCGGGCGAGCGCTTTCTCGAGTATGCGCAGCGTTTGCTTGCGCTGGAGGAAGAGGCCAGACACGTCGTCACGGGCGGGCGCGAGGGGGGCACCTTGCGCGTCGGCAGCATGGAAAGCACGGCGGCCAGCCGCTTGCCGGCGCTGCTGGCCGCGTATCACGCCCGCCATCCGGCGACGCGCCTGGCGCTGAGCACGGGGCCGTCGCGCCCGCTGATCGAGCAGGTGCGCACGGGCTTGCTCGACTGCGCTCTTGTCGCCTTGCCGCCCGCGTTCGGCGGCGCCGCCGCCCTGGCGGAGCTGGGCCTGGCGTCGACGGCCGTGTGGCGCGAGGAACTGTGTTTGCTGCTGCCGGCCAGCGAGGGGCAGGCGCGCCGCGCCGTGGACGTGCGCACGCGCTCGCTGGCGGCGTTTCCGCAGGGCTGCACCTACCGCGGCATCGCGGAAGATTTGCTGGGGGTGGCCGGCAGCACGCAGTGGAGCGTGCAGGAAATGAGTTCGTATCACACCATGATCGCCTGCGTGGCGGCCGGCGCCTGCGTGACCCTGCTGCCGGCCAGCGTGCTGGCGCTGTCCGAGGCGCCGGCCAGCTTGATACCGCTGTCCGCCGGGCAAATTGACACCTTGCTGGTCTGGCGCGCCGGATTCGACGTGCCCGCGTTTCAGCATTTGCTGGCGCAAGTGGGCGCGGCGGCGCCGTGAGTGGGGCGGCCATCCTCGTCGGCGGCACGTCTGTCTGCACGGTGACCATCGCCATGCCGGCAGCCGGTATGCGCAGTCGCACAGTTTTAGCAGTTCGCTGTTGGCCATCGCCGGCAGGAAGCGCTGAAGGTCGGGCACGTTTGAAGATAGCCCGAAGAGGCAGCACGCGCTGCCCAGCAGCCGGCCAGCGCTGCCAGCTGTTGTGTAGGGTCAGTCAGGTTTGTGACAGGCATATAGACTGTGTTGTGGCGGTCTTGTCATCGTCCGCCGCTGCCTGCCCCAGCCATCTCGCCACCGATTGCGCCACCCATTCCCCCTCGTCCAGCGGCAGGTCGTGGCCCGCGTCGCGGTGGATCAGGCAGTCCGCTTGCCAGGCGCGCGCCAGGCGCTGCGAGCAGCGGTGGTCGACCAGCCGGTCTTGCGCGCCGGCCATCACCAGCACGGGCATGGCGGGGCGGCTGGCGGGGGCGCGGTAGCGGGCGGCCGACAGCAACTGGCGCAGCGCATTGCTCCGGATTACCGGATATTGCTGCTGGTAACTGCGCCAGTCGGCCAGCAGCGCGGGATTGCCATCGGCATGCCTGCGGCTGGTCAGGCGCAATATCAATGCTTCCTGGCTGCGTTGGTCGCCCAGCAGCAGCTGGCGCAGCAGGGCGCCGTAGTTTTGCCAGCGCAGGCGCCGGTAAAACGGGCTGTATGGCCGCATGCTGGTGTTGATGAGCACGCAGCGGGCGATCTCCTGCGGGTAGCGACTGGCCCATTCGACAGCCACCATGCCGCCCAGCGACAGGGCCAGCAAGTGATAGGGCGGGGCGATTGCGCGCGCCAGCAAGTCTGCGCGGCAGCTTTCCACCATGGCGGCCACGCGGGTGGCGCTGTGCTGCGCGTGGCGCGTGCCATTGCCGGGCAAGTCGGGCGTGACGATGCTGGCGCCGGGCAGGGCGCGCGCCAGGGTGGCGGGGAAGCTTCCCCAGTGGCGCTGTTCGCGCATCAGGCCGCGCAATAAAATCCAGGTGGGCGGCGTCATGATTCGTACCATTGCGCCAGCGCGCGCCGGCGCTGCGCCTTGCGCAGCAAGCCTTCCGGCAGCCAGCGGCCGTGGCTGCTGGCTGCGCGCATGAGGAAATCGAACCAGACCAGATGCCGCCGCAGCACGCGCTGCAGGCGGTGCGCGGCCGTCGGGTTGAAGATGCTGACCCGGTTGAACAGCTGGCGCGGGTTTTTCTTGACCCACAGCCACGAGCCCATTTCCAGGGTCAGCGGCAGGAACACGCGTCCGCTGTAGCTGGTGCCATTCAGGTACAGATAGTCCCACAGGTCGCCATGCGTGCGGTATTGCCGGCTTTGCGGCTCGAACACATAGTTGTGGTTGGGGTAGCTCTGGCTGAACAGTTCTTCCAGCGCGCCGATCTCGGCCAGGTGGGCTATCGGCACCTTGGTATGCGCATGGGGAAACCAGATGCGGTCGCGCAAGCCGAAGCCGGAATGGCAATCGAGGGCGATGCTGAACTGGCGCGACAGCAGTTCGCGCTCGACGAGGTCGCACACGGCGGCGCTTTCCGCCTCCATCGGCCCCCCGGCCGCGCCACGGTACCAGGGCAGGCGCGCGCTGTAGCGCTGTCCACCGAGCATGAACGGCACTTTTTCGCGCGCGCTCAGCGGGGCGTTGCGCATCAGGTCCACGCCTTGCGGATTGCAGCGCGTGGCTTGCCACATGCCGCCCGGATTGACCAGCGGCATGAACACGAGGCGCATGCTTTCCAGCTGCTGGTGCAGGGTGGCATCCCAGCGCAGGCGCGCGATCAGGCTTTCCAGGAAAGACAGCAGTACTTGCGTGCCGATGCGTTCGAGGCCGTGGATGCCGCCGAAAAAGCCCAGCACGGGCACGTCGGGGCTTGGATTACCCAGGGCAATCGTGTAGACGGGAAACTCGCGCCCATCCATGGCGATGCTGCAGGGCGCGGCCACTTCCAGGTGGCTGCCGCCTTCGTCGATGAGGCGTTTCAGCATGACCAGCTCGGGCAGATTCTTTTCGATCATCAGGCGTCTGAAAGGGAAAGTGACAGCCAGTGTAGCCGAAATACCTGCCGCGCCAAACGTCCCGCATGGCGAAATTTGCGCACGCTGAGCATGTCACGAAGCCGTCATTTTTTGAGTGTAGGCTATTGCAGTTGATGCAAGAATTGTTACTTGGAAATGCCTTGTTTCCACGCCGTTTCACCCTCACACGATAGCGACTCGATAGCGATATGACAGGCAGCCCGGCATCCGTCCATGTGCTTGCGCTGGCGGGATACCTGGTTTTGCTGGGTTTCCTGGCCGCGGTGGGGCCCGCGCGGGCGCAGCCTGCTGACGGCGCCGTGCTGCAGTTCGATATCGCTGCGCAAAACCTCGGCGACGCGCTCGACCTGTACAGCCGCCGCACGGGCATCGCCGTGCTGATGGACCAGCGCCATGCGCAGCGCCAGTCGGCCGCCGTGCGCGGCGCCTTTGCGGCTGGCGCGGCCCTGCAAGCCTTGCTGGAGGGCACGGGCCTGCAATCGCGCCTGTCCGACGCGCAAGCCGTCATCGTGTATGCCCCGGCCGGTGTCGTCGCAACGGCTGCCGACTTGCCGCCGGCCGCCGTCGTGGCCGCCGCCGACATCCCTGGCGCCACGCAGGGCGGCGGCGACCATGCGGCCTATGTGAGCCGGCTGCAGCACATGCTGCTGGGATTGCTGTGCCGCGCGGGGCAGACGCGTCCCGGCGGCTACCGGCTGGCGCTGCAGCTGTATCTGAACCGCGCTGGCGTGGTGGACCGCGTGCACCTGCTCGACAGCACGGGCTTGCGCGCGCGCGACACGGCCATCGCGCGCCTGGTGCTGGGCATGCGCGTGGGCGCGCCGCCGCTGCCTTCGATGCCGCAGCCCGTTTCCATCCTGCTGCTGCCGCAAGGGCCGGGCAGCGAAGTCGATTGCGCCCCCAGCGCGCCGGGTAGCAACGCGCCATGAGCATGCCCGACCTGCGCACCAAGCTGAAACGCCACCTCAGCTCGCGCTACGCCGTGCTGCGCTGGCGCCTGGAGCGGGTGGTCGGCTGCAAGCACCATGCGGCCGATGCGCTGCAGGAAACCTGGCTGCGCCTCGAAGCGATGGTGGCGCCTGGCCCCGCTGCCGCGCCCGTCCACAATCCCGACGCCTATCTGCTGCGCATGGCGGCCAATATCGCCACCGATGCCTACCGCCGCGACCGCATCATCGTCACCGAGCGCGAACGCGAAGAGCTGATGCACATGGCCGACGAGGCCGGCGACGACATCAGCGACCCGGTGCGCATCGTCTCGGCGCGGCTCGACGTGCAGGCGCTCGACGTGGCCCTGGCAGGCCTGTCGCCGCGCCGCCGCGCCATCCTGACGGCGGCGCGCATCGATGGCATGCTCAACGCGGAAATCGCCGAGCGCTTCGGCATTTCCGTGGCGATGGTGAAGAAAGAATTGCAGGCCGCCATGCAACACTGTAAAACGTGCATGGCCGATGCCGATGCCGCCCAGCGCAGCGATGTGTCGGGCCGGCGTAAATATTGATGAATCCCATGACTGCTCCTGACCGCGATCCACGCGACTTTTTCGACACTGCCGACAGCGACGCTGACATCGGCCTGCAAGCCGCCGCCTGGTGGGCGCGGCTGCGTGCCGACGATTTCACGCAGGCTGACGCCGACGCCTTGCGCGCCTGGTGTGCGCGCAGCCCCGCGCATGCGCGCGCCTGGCGCGAACTCAAACAAGTGTGGCAGGCGCTCGATCCCGCCTTGACCCGCGCCGCCGCCGCGCCACCACAGGCGAACGTGCTGGCGTTTCCCCTCAGGCCGGGGCGCCGTGCTTTCCTCGGCGGCGCGCTGGCGGCCGGCGTGGCCGTGCTGGCCTTGCGCCCGCCGCTGGGCGCCTGGCCGTCGCTGCAGGAGCTCGGCGCCGACTACCGCACGGCCACGGGCGAACAGCGCCAGGTGGCCCTGTCTCAGCAGATGACGGTGCAGATGAATACGCAGACGCGCATCAATGTGCGGGCGCCGGAGTCGATCGAACTGCTGGGCGGCGAAGCGGAAATCCTCGCCAGCGGCGCGCGCCAGCCAGTGACGGTGCTGGCGGGTGCGGGGCGCTTGCTGGCGCAGTCGGCCCGCTTCAATGTGCGCCACACGGACGATGCCGTGTGCGTCACCTGCCTGGCGGGCGCCGTGGAGGTGGTCTGGCAACAGCGGCGCCAGACGCTCGATGCGGGGCAGCAACTGGTGTACGACGAGCGGGGTGTGCAGGCGGCTACGGCCGCACCAAAGGGTGAGGCGAGCGCGTGGCGCACGGGGGCGCTGTCGTTTGTCGGCAAGCCGCTGGCCGATGTCGTCGATGAAATCAACCGCTACCGGCCCGGCCGTGTCGTGCTGCGCAACGCCGAACTGGGCCGCCGCCTCGTGCGCATGCGCTTTTCCATCGGACAAACCGATGGCGCGCTGGCGATGATACGCGACCTGTACGGCGCGCAAATGACCAGTCTGCCAGGCGGCATCGTGCTGCTCAGCTGATTTCAGCTGATTCCGGCTTTCCCAGCGGCAGGGGATAGAAGATATTTTTCAAAAAACATTATCCCTTCCGCCATCGAGCTACGTCATGGAGGCATGGACGCCTGCGCTACCGCCAGGCTCCGTTCCCTTCTCTCTAGCCAGGAAACCATTGCCATGACCAAGCTTCACACTGCCCAGCGCCCAGTCCCTAACGTCGACACGGGCGCGCAGCGGTCCTCCACGCTGGGCAGCCGCCTGCGGCTCACGCCGCTCGCTTACGCACTGACCACCATGCTGATGGCGGGCGCCTTCACCACGCCGGCGCGCGCGCAGCAGGCGTTCAGCGGCGGCTGGTTTGCGGCCAAGGGCGCGGCGCAGAATACGGCGGCCACGGCGGGCCGTTTGCCGAATGGCCAGCCGCTGCCGCTGGGCAGCCGCCCCGAGGGCCAGCGGGAAAATCAACAGTTGCAGCGCTCGCTCAACAACCTGAACCTGGCCGCGCGCGCCATCGCCGCGCAGCAAGCGGCCCAGGCGCAGGCGCGCCAGGCGGCGGCCGGCGCACCCGGCGCACCCGATGGACTCGTGAAAGGCGGCTTGCAGGTCGACACCAACAGCCTGACGGCCGGCTGGCTCAATGCCCAGGCGCCCGTGCAGACGGTGGCGAACGGCAAGACGGCGGTGGTGGTGCAGCAGACTGCGGACAAGGCCATCCTGAACTGGGAAACGTTTAACGTCGGCAAGGACACGACCTTGACGTTCCAGCAGCAGAAGGACTGGGCCGTGCTGAACCGGGTCAACGATCCGCAGGCGCGCCCCAGCCAGATCCAGGGCCAGATCAAGGCCGACGGCACGCTGCTGGTGGTCAACCGCAACGGCATCGTATTTACCGGCACGAGCCAGGTCGACACGCGCAGCCTGGTGGCGGCTGCGGCCCGCATCAGCGATACGCAATTCCAGAAGAACGGCATCTACAGCCCCGGCACGGCCGGCGCCACGACGTTCACCGACGCGGCCGGCAAGGTGCAGGTACAGGCCGGTGCGCGCATCGCCAGCCATGCGCCCAAGGGCAGCACGGAAGGCGGCGGTTACGTAATGCTGCTGGGCAAAGAAGTCCATAACGGGGGCGAAATCGGCACGCCCAAGGGCCAGGCCCTGCTGGCCGCCGGCGACAGTTTTAGCATCAAAAAAGGCGTCGGCACGGACGGCAACCCGCTGTCAACCACGCGCGGCAGCGAAGTCACGCCGCAATTTGTGGCCGCCAGCACGGCGGGCAAGGTCGTCAACACGGGCCTGATCCAGGCGCGCGAAGGCGACATCACGCTGGCCGGGCGCGACGTGCGCCAGGAAGGCGTGCTGCTTAGCAGCACCACGACGGCCACGCGCGGCACCATTCACCTCAACGCCCTGGGCAGCGACGCGGCCGTCACCCTGGGACGCGGCGCCACCACGGCCATCCTGGTCGAGGACGATGGCAAGACGACGGCGCTCGACAGCCAGCGCGACGCCATGCGCGGCCCGGCCGTGACGTCCACGGAAAACATCCTCGCCGTGAACGACCGCCGCGACCAGTCGCGCATCGAGATCGGCAGCGCCGGCACGGTGGAATTGCTCGGCGACTCGCTGATCCTGGCCACGGGCGGCCAGATCGCCGTCAACGCGGCCAGCCGCAGCCTCGTGCGCGACGGCGCGCAGCTCGACGTCTCCGGCGCCGTGGGCGTGAAGGTGGCGATGGAGGCGAACAATGTCGAGATCAACGTGCAGGGCAACGAGCAGCGCGATGCGCCCGTCAACCGCGACGGCAAAGCCTTGATCAACAACAGTATCTGGGTCGACCGCCGCAAGCTGGTGTTCGTACCGAAGGGCACGAACGGCTACGACAGCGACCGCTGGTACACGGCCGGCGGCTTGCTGGAAGTGGCCGGCTACCTGGGCACGCAGGGGCACTCCGTCAGCGAATGGATGGCGCAGGGCGGCACCGTCAGCTTCGGCGGCAAGGATGTCGTCACGCAGCTTGGCTCCAGCATCAACCTGTCGGGCGGCACCTTGAATGTGCAGACGGGCGCGCTGCGCCAGACCTGGCTGAAGGGCGCCGATGGCAAGCTGTATGAAGCGGGCAGCGCGCCCGCCGACCTCGCGTATGCGGGAGTGTACAAGGGTTACGAGGAGGAACACGCGCGCTGGGGCAAGGAGGCCAGCGCTTTCTACGCCAATCCATTGATCGCCGCGCAAAAACGTTTGGAGAACGGCTACACGGTGGGCCGCGATGCGGGCAAGCTGGTGGTCGCCACCGGGTCGGCCGTGCTGGAGGGAGGGATTCTAGGTGACGTCTTCCAGGGCGAGCGCCAGGCACAGGCGCCGCAGGCGCTGCTCGACGGCTACCAGCAGTCGCAGCTGGCAGCCGCGCAGCGGGGACAATTGATCGTCGGTCAATATGTGCCCATGTTCGACAAGCGCACGGGCGTGCTGCAGCATGCGCTGTCGGCCGTCATGGACGAGGTGCGCCTGACGCGCGTGCAGGACGGCATCGCCGCCGGCCTCGAGGTGGCCGACGTGCTGGCGGCAGAGCGCCAGGGCAGGCTGCTGCTCGACACCAACTTGCTGAACGAACAACAACTGGGCGCCCTGCGCATCGCCGCGAAAGGCGCGATCACCGTCGACAGCGCGCTGCAGGTGGCCGATGGCGGCAATATCACCCTGTACGGCAAGGACGTGGCGGTGAACGCCAGCCTGCGCAGCCATGGCGGCAGCATCATGGCTGGCAACGTGCTGAACCAGATCGGCGCGCTGGGGATGAGCGACACCTTCGTCAATCCGGGTGCAGCCGCAGGCAAGCTGGTGCTGGCCGATGGCGTGAGCCTCGATACCAGTGGCTTGCTGAGCAATGTGCTGCGCGACCCGCTGGCCGCCGCCGGCCTGCCGTATCTGAACGGCGGCAGCGTGTCCCTGCGCGGGTATGGCGACGTGCACATCGGCAGTGGCAGCCTGATCGACGTGAGTTCCGGCGCTGCCATCCTGTCGCAGGCGAAACAGCAGGGTGGCAAGGGCGGCAATGTGACCTTGGCCAGTTATGGCCCCAAGGTCGACCTGCTGCTGGGCGAAGGCGCGCAAGTGCGCGGCCATGGCGTGCAAGGCGGCGGCAAGCTGGAATTGCAGGCCAACAAGATCATGGTCGGCCACATTGAAAAACCCGCGGCCGGCGCCCTGCACCTGGGCGGCGACTTCTTCGAGCAGGGTTTTTCCAGCTACAGCCTGATGGGCAAGCAGGGGCTGGCGGTGGCGGACGGCACGCAGATCGACGTGCGCATGCCCGTGCTGCGCGTGGTGGACAATGAAAAACTGGCCATGTGGACGCCGGATCAATACACGGAAAATGCATTGAAGGGCACCTTGACGCAGCGCAAGGGTGCCAGCCTGGCCCTGCAGGTGGGCGATATGCAGTCCGGCGCGGCTGACATGGCCATCGCCGAACTGCTGGTGGGCAAGAATGCCGTGGTGAGCGTCGACGCGGGCCAGTCCATCAAACTGTCCAGCGTGGGCCAGCTGACGGTGGACGGGCGCCTGAACGCCTGGGGCGGCAAGATCAGCCTGGGCGGCGTGGGCGAGGGCCTCGACGCGAGTGTGTCCGAAGCCGTGGAAGCGGCCGGCCATGGACGTTCCCTGTGGATCGGCGAGAATGCCGTGCTGGACGTCGCCGCGCGCGCCGTCACGGCCACGGACGCGCAGGGCCGGCGCTACGGCAAGGTGCTTGGCGGCGGCAGCATCGTCGTCGGCGGCGAGATCAACCATGCGCAGGGCAGTACCTCGGCGGCCAGCCTGTTTGTCGTCGTGCGCGACGGCGCCGTGCTCGATGCGTCCGGCGCGCAGGCCGTGCTGGACGTGAACGGCGCGGCCATTGACGTGGCCAGCGCCGGCGGCAGCATCGCGCTGGCGTCGAACAACGGCTTGTACCTCGACGGCCAGTTCCTGGCCAGGGCGGGCGGCGCCGGCGCGGCGGGCGGCAGCCTGTCCGTGGCCACCGGCACCCCTGTCTACCTGAAAGTGCTGGCCACGGACAGTGTGCTGCAGGGGCGCCAGCTGGCGTTGACGCAGCGCCAGGGCGCCAGCGACCTGGCCGATGGCGTCAGTGCACAGGACGCGGCGGCATCGCTGCAGTACGGCCACGGGCGTTTTTCCGTGGAGCAGGTGGAAGCGGGCGGTTTTGGCAGCCTGGCCCTGCTCGGCGCCGCCTCCTTCGATGGCGACGTGTCGCTGAAGCTGCAGCAAAGCTTCCAGCTGTACGGTGCGCCCGTGCAGACACAAGGCAGCAAGCCCGGCGCGCGGATCGGCATCGCGGCGCCGTATGTGCGCCTGGCCAGCCTCAAGCCGGCCGGACGCGACTTCTATGTCACGCCAGGCAGTGCGGGAGAATCGCCGGTCGCCCGGCAGATCCGCATCGAGGGTGACCTGATCGACGTGCGCGGCCTGGTCAATATTGTCGCCGACGACGTGCGCCTGTCCAGCCGCGGCGACCTGCGCTTCCTGCTGTCGCCACTGGGCTGGAACGGCGCGGAGGCGACGACGGTGCTGTCCTCGCCGGGCGACATGACGCTCAGTGCGGCCCAGCTGTATCCGGAAACGGGCGCCGGCGCCGCCGTGCGCGTCGGCCACGGCCGCGTCGATGGAAAGCTCGGCTACGACCCGGCGCGCAGCCTGCGCATCGCCCGCACGACCGAGGACGTGCCAGCCATGCCGTATTCCGCCTTCGGCTCGCTGGAGCTGGAAGCCGCGCATATCGAGCAGGGCGGCGTGGTGCGCGCGCCGCTGGGCCGCCTGGCCATCGGCGCGGCCCGCTATGACAATGACAAGAGCCTGACGGTAAGTCTATTGCCAGGTAGTATCACCTCCGTCAGCGGCGCCGGCCTGGTCATGCCGTATGGCGGCACCGTCGATGGCCAGAGCTGGAACGTCGATGGCAAGCTGGCCACCTTCATGGGCGTGGGCGGCTTCAATGCGCAGGGCGGCCTGCGCGTCGGCATGGAAATGGCCGGCGTGAGCGTGGACGTGCAGCCTGGCGCGCTGCTCGACCTGTCCGGCGGCGGCGAACTGACGGGCGCCGGCTTCATTTCCGGGCGCGGCGGCTCCACCGACGCGCGCCACCATCCGCTGATGCAGGTGGGGGCGCATGGCGGTTTCGTCCTGCCGGGCCTGGCAACGAATCCCGTGTATGCCATCGTGCCTGGCGTGCAAAGGCCGCAGGCGCCTGTGGGTGGGGAAAAGGGTGCTGCCGATGCGGCCGTGGGGCGGCAGGTGACGATAGGCAGCGGCGTGCCGGGCTTGCCCGCTGGAACTTACACCCTGATGCCGTCGACCTATGCCTTGCTGCCGGGCGCCTTCCGCGTGGAACTGAACGGCCTGGCGGGCCAGGGGGGAGGCGCCGCCCCGGCGCAGCCGCTGCGCAACGGCTCCTGGGCCGCGCCCGGCACCCTGTCGATTGCCGGCACGGATATCCGCGCGCCGCTGGCCAGCCAGCTGATACTCACGCCGGCCAAGGTCTTGCGCACGTATTCCCAGTACAACGAAACGGGCTATGCCGCGTTTGCCCTGGCCGATGCGCAGACGCGCGGCATTCCCCGCGCGATGCTGCCGTCCGATGCGAAAACGCTTAAACTGACCATGGCGCCCGGCGGCGGCCTGGACACGTTCCAGTTCCGTGGCAGCGGCAAGTTCGCCGCGGCCGAGGGCGGCTATGGCGGCACCGTGGTGCTGATGTCGAGCGATAACTCCGCCGGCGAGATTGAAATCCTCGCCGATGGCGCGCTGGCCACCGGTGGCGCGAAACAGGTCAGCATACGCGCTTCAAGCTTGAACAATATCGGCGCGGCCCGCATCGTGGTGGGCAACTCGCCCACCGTGGAATATGGCCAGGGCGGCAATTACGTGAACTTCGGCGTCCAGTCGGCGCGCGCCATCTACCTGCGCGCCGGCGCCGTCCTGTCGGCGCCCGAAGTGTTCCTGGTCGCCCAGGACCCTGGCAATTACGAACTGGGCGATGGCGTGATCGATATCGCCGCCGGCGCCGGCATCAACACCCTGGGCCGCGGCAAGGCTGCGTACGATGCCAACGATGGCTTCATCTACAAGAGCCGCCCGGACGTGCACGTGCTGGCCGCGTCGAACGGCTTGCTCAATGTGGCGCCCGTCAGCGGCACGACGCGCGGCGGCATCCGCATCGGCATGTGCGACGACGCTTGCGCCGGCACGGCCAGCCTGTACTCGGAAGGCACCCTGCTGCTGGCGACCAGCGGCAGCTTCCAGCTGGACGACACGGCCCGCTACGGCACGCGCAACCTGAGCCTGGCCGTGGGCGCCATCAATATCGGCGCGAACGAGGCGCTGGCGGCGGCCCAGGCCAGCGGCACGCGCCCCACCGGCCTGACCCTGAACCAGGGCCTGCTGGACCGCCTGCTGCGCGGCGACACCGGCACGGGCGCGCCAGCCCTGCAGTCGCTGATGCTGAGCGCGGCCGACAGCGTCAACTTCTATGGCGACGTGGTGCTCGATACCTACGACAAGACGAGCGGAAAATCGAACCTGGAGCGCCTGGTGCTGACCACGCCGGCCATGTATGGCCAGGGCGGTGCCGGCACGGTGGCCACGATACGCACGGCCAACCTGATCTGGGGCGGCGCCCTGTCGCCGGCCGGCAACGTGATCGCGCATGGCGCCGGCACGGGCAGCGGCACGCTGAACCTGGAGGCGGAGCGCATCGATTTCGGTTTCGGCCCGTTCACGCAGCCGGCCGGCGTGGCCGCGTTCGACCGTCTGGCGCTCGGTTTTGGCACCGTCAACCTGAAGGCGTCGGGCCAGGTCACGGCCAACCACAAGGGCAGCCTGTCCGTCTACCAGGCGCAGGGCGCGTACGCAACGGACAAGGGCCACCAGGTCAGCGGCGGCAACCTGAACATCAGCACGCCGCTGCTGACGGGCGACGCCGGTTCCGCGCACAGCTATACGGCGGGCGGCGCGCTAAAGGTGGCGGCGCCTGCCGGCGCGGCGCCAGCGGCTGCCGTCAAGAACAACGCTGGACTGGGTGCCCAGCTGGCCCTGAACGGCGACAGCGTGAGCGTGGCGACGGCCGTGGTGCTGCCTAGTGGCAAGCTCACCGTCAACGCGCAGCACGACATCAGCCTGGCCGACGGCGCGCGCATCGACATGGCGGGCCGCAAGAGCACTTTCTTCGACGTGGATAAATACAGCTCGGGCGGCGACGTGACCCTCGACAGCCGCGCCGGCGATATCCGCGCAGCTAGCGGCGCCGTGATCGACCTGTCGGCCGAGAACAACCGCGCCGGCAGCCTGAAGGCCGTGGCCCTCGATGGCGGGGCGGGCATGGTCGATTTGCAGGGCAAGATCCTCGGCGGCGCCAGCGGCAGCTATGACGCGGGCGGCACCATGGTGCCGTACAAGAAGGGCAGCGTGGACGTGCGCGCGCAAACCCTGGGCGCCGGCGGCACCCTGGACAGCCAGTTCGCCGCGCTGAACCAGCGCCTGAATGAAGCCGGCGTGACGGGCGGGCGCAGCTTCCAGCTGAAACAGGGCGACCTGACCATCGGTAATGAACTGAAGGCGGGCGAAGTGCAGGTGTCCGTCGACAAGGGCCGCCTCACCGTGGCCGGCACGATCGATGCCAGCGGCGAGCGCGTGGGCAGCATCCGCCTGGCCGGCCAGCATGGCGTCACTCTGGCCGGCAACGCCGTGCTCGATGCGCATGGCACGGTGCTGCGCGTCGACAGCTATGGCAAGATCATCGACAGCCCGAACCGCGCCATGGTCGAACTGAATGCGGGCGAAGGCGTATTGGACCTGGCCGGCGGCGCGCAGATCGACGTGCGCCACGGCACGGCGGCCGTCGCCGGCAAGGGCAAGGGCGAATACGACGGCGCCGCGCGCGGCACGCTGGAATTGAGCGCGCCGCGCCTGGGCAGCGGCGGCGCGCGCACGGATCTTGATGCGGCCACCTTTGGCGACGTCGCCATTGCGGCCGGCGGCGGTCTCACCGTGCGCGGCGCGAAATCCATCGCCGTCAACGCCATGCAGCGCTATGACGACGCGGCCTACGCCATGGCGCCCGACGCCAATGGCGTGCTGGCGCCCGACCTGTCGGCCGGCGGCCGCCCGTACCAGGTGATCAACCAGGCCTATCTCGACGGCAAACATGCGGACAGCACGGCCTTCATCGACGCGGCGCTGGCCAACACGAACTTGCGCAACGGCAAGCTGGCGGGCTTGACGACGGCCGCGTATGCCGAGGCGCTGCACCTGCGTCCCGGCGTCGACATCGTCAGCAAGACCCAAGATGGCGACCTGGTGGTGCAGGGCGACCTGGATTTGTCGGGCATGCGCTACGCCAGCCTGAATCCGCGCTTTCAAGTAAACAATGCGCGCGGCTCGGGCGAGGTGGGCAGCCTGCTGCTGCGCGCTGGCGGCGATTTGAGCATTTACGGCAGCATCAATGACGGCTTCGCGCCGCCGCCCGCCACCAAGGATGACAGCGGCTGGAAATTGCTGCCGGGACGCGACATCAACGGCAGCGACATCATCGTGCCGGGCAAGGGCGTGACTGTGGCCGACGGCACGCTGTTCCCGGGAGGCATCGCGCTCAATTACGACCTGCCCGTGAAGGGCTTCAGTCTGCTCGCCAATACGCGCCTGCCCGTGGCCGTCACCCTGGACCAGGCCGTGACCTTACCGGCTGGCACGGTGCTGGCGGCCGCCGTGCGCGACGGCGCCGGCAATATCGTCCATGCGGCCGGCAGCCTGCTGGCCACGGAGCAGACTTTTGCCGCCGGCATGCGCTTCGATGCAGGCAGCGTGCTCAAGCAAACGGTGAAGGTGAGCGCCATGACCTGGCCCAAGGGCGTGGCCCTGCCTGGCGTGGCCGGCGAACGCTCCGTTTTCATACTCAATGGCAACCTGGCGCTGGCCGTGGGCGCCTTGATCCCGTCCGGCACGGACGTCAAGCTGCTGCCCAATGTGGCGGCGATCGAACTGCGTCCCGAAGTGGCGGGCAGCCAGGGCAAGCTGTGGGCCGTCGCGCCCATGCTGGCCGAAGGTTCGCAAGCGTGGGGCATGCGCCTGGCTGCGGGCGCTGACCTCGATGCGGCCGACACGCGCAGCGCGCAGGCGCATCCCGCGCATGCTACCTTGCGCCTGGCCGACAGCCACTACGGCATGTATGGCGTGCTGGTGCCGCCGAAGGGCGTGCAGTACTGGAGCCAGGCGGCTGCGGATCTGGGCATCGAGGGCATCGTGGCCGGTGACATCATCACCGACGAGTTCCTCAGCAACTTCGGTACCAATATCGTGGACTTTTGTGCCGGCGATCCGACCATGTGCGTGCTGAAGGTGGCCTATGTATGGACCAGGGAAGGCGCGGAAGAGTTTGCCGACCCCAGCGTCAAGGAGGGCGACCTGCTCGATCCCGTGGCGCTGGGCATGCCTACCATGTGCGAGGAGTATCCCACCTGGTGCGGCACGTCGAACCCCACGTTCGACTACAAGGCGTCCAGCCTGCGCTACAGCGTGCTGCGCACGGGCACGGGCGACCTGGACTTGGTCAGCGGCGGCGATCTGCGCATGGACAGCCTGTATGGCGTGTACACGGCCGGCATGTCGTCCATGGCGACGGCGGCCGGCGACCCGTATAATCTGCCGCGCGCACGCAATGCCGACGGCAAGGTGCTGTCCAACCCCGATGGCGCGCATGAACGCCTGGTCGATGGCGGCAGCGACAGCATTTACCGCGCCTGGTATCCCGACCAGGGCGGCAACCTGCTGCTGAAGGTGGCGGGCGACTTGAGCGGCTCGGTGGTCGGTGCGGCGACCGCCAGCAACCAGCGTCCCGTGAGCAAGGACGGCATGGCCGATTCGGTGGCTGTGGGCAACTGGCTGTGGCGCCAGGGCAGCGGCGGCGTGGCCACGGGCGGCCCGGCCCAACCGACGGCGTGGTGGATCAATTTCGGCAGCTACGTGGGCCGCGACACCCTTGCCGATAGCGTACTGGGCTTTACTGGCTTCGGCACCCTGGGCGGCGGCAATCTGCGCGCCGACGTGGCCGGAGACGCTGGCGTGCTGGCGCCGCTGACTGGCAGCTCGTATAACGCCAACATCAATCCCCGTTCGCAGGGCTTGCTGCTGGCCGTGGGCGGCACGGGCCGCGTGCTGGCCGACGGCAGCCTGCTGCAGACCGGCGGCGGCGACCTGGATCTGCGCGTGGGCGGCGCCCTCAATCCGGCTGGCATGGCAGGCCTCAATCACTTGAATGGTGCGCTGGTCGATTTGCGCGGCCATGCGGAAGCCTCGGCAACGCAACTGGGCAGCCTGGCGCTGCACTATGGCACCCAAGCCACTGATCACGTGCCGCTGGAAACGCGCGCCTACGATGCCTTCCGCGCCACGCGCGCCACCTCGCGCGGCGGCATGACCCTGGTGCCGGGCGACGCCACGTTCAGCGTGGCAACCCTGGGCGATCAGGTGCTGCAGGACGTGGCCGACCCCGGCCGCGTGACCTCGTTCAATGCCACGCCGTTCACCGGCGCGGCGGGCGAGCAGGGCTACGGCTACAGCTGGTTCAGCCTGTGGACGCCGCGCACGGCGCTCGACCTGTTTTCCGCCGGCGGCAACATGACGCCGCTGACGGCGCCGGTCGGCACGGATACCGACCTGGCGATCGTCTATCCTTCCATCGTGCGTGTCGCGGCCGCGAATGGCAGCCTGTACTATGGCAAGACGATCGTTGACTGGAGCGCCGCGTCCGGCTATGCGGATCCTTTGCTGCTGGCGCCGTCGCCCAACGCCCAACTGCAATGGCTGGCCAGTGATTCCATCTACGCGGGCGGCTATGCCGTCAGCCAGTCCGGCGCCGCTGCTGACAGCATGGTGACGCCGTTCAAGCCAGGCTTCACGGGCTGGGATATCAAGTCTTATGTGGCCAATCCCCTGGCAGCGAATGTCTCGAGCACGGGGGCGCCGGCAACGAAATGGAATTTCCCGCTGTTCGCCTTCGGACCTAATTCATCGGCCGGCCCCGCCAACAGCGGCACGCAGGCGGCCCGCATCTACGCCGTGAAGGGCGATTTGATCGGCGTCAACAGTGGCCGCATGGTCGAGTTTTTCGATGCCAAGCGTGCGGGCCTCACCTGGTACGAGGGCGCGCAACCGGTGTGGATGAAGGCGGGCCGCGATATCGTCGGCAGCGGCACGGCGTTGCTGGAAACCATCGACGGCGGGGGCAACGGCGCCATGATGTTCCGCAATTACAGCAACCTGTTCGTGCATAGCCATGCGTATGACGTGTCGGTGGTCTCGGCCGGGCGCGATATCCTGGCCAGCTCCTTCAATGTGGCCGGCCCCGGCACGCTCGACATCAGCGCCGGGCGCAATATCCTGATGCAGGACAAGGGCAGTGTCGTCAGCCTCGGCCCGATTGTGCAGGGCGACAAGCGCCCGGGCGCCGGCATCGCCATGCAGGCGGGCGTGGGCGCGGCAGGCCTCGACTACCTGCGCTTCGTCAAACCGTATCTGGATCCGGCCAACGTGGCGCTGACGGGCGTGCCGCTGGCAGACCAGGCGGGCAAGGTGGTGAAATCGTACGGCAGCGAATTGGCCACCTGGCTACTCGAACGCTACGGCTTCAAGGGCACGCCCGCCGAGGCGCTGGCCTTTTATCTCGCCCTGGCCGAGCCGCAGCAGCGCGTCTTTGCCCGCAATGTGTATTTCGCCGAACTGAAGGCGGGCGGGCGCGAGTACAACGATGCGGACAGCGCGCGCTACGGCAGTTTTCTGCGCAGCCGCAACGCCATCGCGAGCCTGGCGCCGGCCACGGACGCCAATGGCAAGGCGATTTCCTATGCGGGCGACATCATCATGTACCGCGGCCTGTACGCCAAGCGCAACGATGGCGAACAGCGCTGGGATTACTTCCCCCGCAGCGGCTACGTGCACACCAACTTCGGCGGCGACATTGCGCTGCTGACGCCGGGCGGCAAGCAGGTCTTCGGCATCGAAGGCGAGGCGCCGCCGTCGACTTCGGGCGTCATCACCAAGGGCGGCGGCAACATCGACCTGTTCTCGCATGGCAGCATCCTGCTGGGCCAGAGCCGCATCATGACGACGTTTGGCGGCGATATCCTCGGCTGGTCATCGCAAGGCGACATCAACGCGGGACGTGGTTCGAAGTCGACCATCGTCTACACGCCGCCCAAGCGCGTGTATGACAACTGGGGCAACGTGACCCTGTCGTCCGACGTGCCGAGCACGGGCGCCGGCATCGCCACCCTGGCGCCGATCGCGCAAGTGCCGGCCGGCGACGTGGATTTGCTGGCCCCGCTGGGTACCATCGACGCGGGTGAGGCGGGCATCCGCGTCTCGGGCAACGTCAACCTGGCCGCGCTGACAGTGATGAACGCGGCGAACATCCAGGTCAAGGGCGAAGCGAAGGGCATGCCGGCGCTGGCGTCCGTCAACGTGGCCGCCATGACGAACGCCAGCGCGGCGGCCACGCAGGCGACGGCGGCCGCGCAGGACGTGGTGCAGCGCGAACGCGCCGCCACCCGCGCCGCGCAGCCATCCGTGTTCACGGTGCGCGTGCTGGGCTTTGGCAGCGACGCGCCGCCCGACAGCGCGCAAGCTTCCCCGCAGGATGGCGCGCGCATCGAGGCGGCCGACTACAACCCGCGCAGCGCCGTGCGCGTGCTGGGCCTGGGCCCGTTGCCGGAATCGGCCACGCGCCAGCTGACGGCGCAAGAGCGCAGCAGGTTGTCGCCATGATGGCCGGCATGGCGAATGTGGCTGCTGTCCTGCCCTTGCGCATGCCGAGCGCCATGGGGCATAGCGGCACGGCCTGGTACCGGCCCGCCATCCGGCCCCGCTCGCAGGCGGCCAACGACATGGCGGCCCTGCCAGTACCGGCGCCAGGGCCGGGCGCCCGGCTGCAGACTGTACTGGAAGGCAATTATGCGCTCCTGCAGCGGCGTCTGGCGCGCCACCTGGGCTGCGCCGAGCTGGCCAGCGACAGCCTGCACGACGCCTGGCTGCGCCTGGGCGCGCTGACGGCCGCCGATGGCGCTGCGCTGGCGCACAGCCCCGTCGCCTATGTGTTTCGCGTGGCGTGCAATGCGGCCATGGACAGCCTGCGCCGCAACCGCGCCTGGCTGTATGCGGACGAGGGCGCCGGGGATGGCGCCGCCGGCCTGGTCGACTTCCTCGCCGATACGGCGGCCGGGCCGGAACGCCTGGCCGAGCTGCAGGCCGACGTGCGGCGCCTGGCGCAGGCCATCGACTCGCTGCCGCGGCGCCACCGGCAGGTGCTCGAAGCGCTGCGCGTGGACGAGCTGACCCGCCAGGAGGTGGCCGAACGGCACGACATGTCGCTGCGCAACGTTGACACGGCCCTGCGCCAGGCGCTCGACCACTGCGCCCGCCACACCGGTTACGCGGCGCAGGGCGGCGTCGGCACGACCCGGCGCAGCCTGAGATTGAGCGTTCGTCCGCGGACAGACGCGTAGGAACCGGCCCGTCAGCCTCGCCCATGAAAGCGCGGGGCGTGGGCGAGCCGGGCATCGGCGGCGTGGCGGCTGCCCAATCTCGCGCAGGGCCGGCCCTGCGTCCCCTTGCGCGTGACAATGCGTGTATTTCTGGTAATTTTCAAGTGCTATGCTCGGGACGCATGTTGCGGGGGAAATTCCCGGCCCGCAAGGCCATGCCGCCAGGAGAATGCATGAACAGCTCATCAACGCCGCCGCGGATACTCATCGTCGATGACGAGCTGGCGCACATGCGCGCGCTGTGCGACACCTTGCGCGGCCAGGCGTATGACACGACGGGACTCGCTTCGGGCGAGGCGGCGCTGTCCCTGCTGGCCGCCGAATCGTTCGACCTGCTGCTGGTCGACCTGATGATGCCGGGCATGAACGGCATCGCCGTGGTGGCAGCGGCGCGCCAGATCGATCCGGACCTGGCCTGCATCATCATGACGGGCGAAGGCACGATCGCCTCGGCCGTGCAAGCCATGCAGGCGGGCGCGCTCGATTATGTCGTCAAGCCGTTCAAGGTCTCGGGCATTCTGCTGATACTGGCGCGGGCGCTGGAGACGCGCCAGCTGCGCATCGCCAATGCGCGCCTGGAATTGCTGCTGCGCCAGCACACGGCCGAACTCGACGCCATGAACAAGGATTTGCAGCTGGCGCGCGAGGTGGCCGAGCGGGCGAACCAGGAAAAGACCAATTTCCTGTCCAGCATGAGCCACGAGCTGCGCACGCCGCTCAACGCCATCCTGGGCTTTTCGCAGATGCTGATGTCCGATTCGATTCCCTCGACGGCGCAGGAAAAGAAAACCTTTGCCTCGCACATCTTTGGCGCCGGCCGGCATTTGCTCACCCTGATCAACGATATCCTCGATATCGCCAGGATCGAGTCGGGCAATATGTCGCTGTCGATGGAGCCCGTGGACCTGGCCGACATTTACCACGAATGCTGGCAAATGATGGAACCGCTGGCGCACAGGCGCGGCATCACCTTGACGTTCGTCGAAGCGGGCGGCGTGCATGTGCTGGCCGACCGCACGCGCCTCAAGCAGGTGCTGATCAACCTGCTGTCGAACGCCGTCAAGTACAACCGCGAACAGGGCGAGATCCACGTCGATTGCCAGCCCGTCGATGCGCGCCAGCTGCGCCTGTCCGTGCGCGACACGGGCTGCGGGCTGAGCGCCGCGCAGCTCGAGGCGCTGTTCCAGCCCTTCAACCGCCTGGGGCGCGATGCGCGCGACGAGGAGGGCACGGGCCTGGGGCTGGTGGTCAGCAAGCGCCTGGCCGAAGCCATGCAGGCCAGGCTGGGCGTGGCCAGCACGCCCGGGCGCGGCAGCACCTTCTGGCTCGATATCGCCAGTTGCCCGGCGCGCCAGCCACCGCAGGAAAGCCCGCGCCTGCCCGCCATTGCCCGGCCCGCTGAAACGGTACGGCTGCCGGAGCGCAAGACGCTGCTGTATGTGGAAGACAATCCCCTGAACGTGGCCCTGGTGGCGGGCCTGGTCCATTTTCGCCCCGATCTGGAGCTGCTGTCGGCCGGCGACGGGCAAACGGGTCTGGACATGGCGCGCCGCCATCTGCCGCAGCTGATACTGATGGATAGCGACCTGCCCGACCTCAGCGGCACGCAAGTCATGCAGCTGCTGCGCGCCGATCCGCGTACCGCGCATATTCCCGTCATCGCCCTGACGGCCGTGGCCGGGCCGGGCGATATCCGCCAGGGGCTGGCGGCCGGTTTTTACCGCTATCTCACCAAGCCGATCGACGTGCAGGCGTTTTCCGAGGCCATCAACAGCGCGCTGGAGTCGGCCACGGCGCAGTGCAGCGCATGAGCGGCGCGGCGCCGGCGCGGCGGGCGGTCTGGCGGGCGGCCGCACTGTTGCTGCCTCTGCTGCTGGCGCTGGCCGCCGTGGCCCTCTGGCGCCTCCATGCCCGTCCCGTCCTGCCGCCCGGCCCCGTGGAAGTGCTGCGCCTGGCCGTGAATGCGGAATACGTGGGCAGCTGCCCCGTGCTGGCGGCGCGCGCGCATGGCTATTTCGCGCGCGAGGGCATCGACGCGCTGCTGCAGCCGTATTCGTCGGGCAAGGCGTCGCTGGAAGCCGTGCTGCAGGGCAGGGCCGAGCTGGGCACCGTGTCCGACATCCCCGTGGTGCTGGCCAGACTGAAGGGCCAGTCCGTCGTCATCATCGCCAGCCTCTTCGAGGCAGAGCGCGACCACGGCATCGTGGGGCGCCTCGACCGCGGCGTCTCCACGCCCGCCAGCCTGAAAGGCAAGCGCATCGGCGTGACCCTGGGCACCTCCGGCCAGTTCACGCTGGACGCCTTTCTGAACCGCCAGAAGCTGCTGCCTGGCGAAGTCACCCTGCACAACTACACGCCGGACCAGCTGGCCGCCGCGCTGGCGCGGGGCGAGGTCGATGCGGCGGCCGGCTGGGAGCCGTTCCTGACGGGCATGGCGCGTGCGATCGCGGGCAACGCGGCCATTTTCTATGGCGAGGACGTGTATGCGGGCCTGTTCAACGTGGCCGGCACGGGCGAGTATGTGCGCAGCCACCCGGCCACGATGCGCAAGGTGCTGCGCGCGCTGATCGCCGGCGCGCGCTTTTGCCGCGACGAGCCCGATGCCGCGCGCGCGCTGTTTGCCGGGGCATCGGCCAGCGAGGCGGCGCGCCTGCAGGCGGCCTGGCGCGGCTACCGGTTTGGCGTCGTGCTCGACCAGGGCTTGCTGCTGGCGCTGGAAGACGAGGCGCGCTGGGCCATCAGGAACCGGCTGGCCGGCCGCGGCGACATGCCGAACTTCCTCGACGCCGTCTACCTCGATGGCCTGGAAGCCGTGGCGCCATCGGCCGTGACGGTCATTCATTGAGAGGGCCACCGTGAAAATCGTCACGCGCTTCAAGCTGGCCCAACTGTTTTGCGTGGTGCTCGTGGCCATCATCGTCGCCGTGCTGTTTTCCACCACCATGGCGATGCAGCGCGAACTGGCGAAGAACAAGGCGGCGGCCGATATCCTGCAAGCCGTCACGTCGCTGCGCTACCTGTCGATCGAATATGCGCTGCACCACGGCGCGCGCACGCGCGCCCAGTGGCAGCTGCGCAGCGAGTCGCTGTCCACCGGGCTGCTGGCCACGCCCGCCTTCAGCACCGACGAGGAGCGTGCGCTGCTGCGCGAGTTGCAGGCCGACCTGGCCGGCGTGGGCGGCCTGTTTACGCTGTTTGTGGCGAATCACCGCGAACTGGGGCAGGACCCGCAGCGGCGCGAGGTGCTGGGCGAGCTGGAATCGCGCCTGTCGGGCCAGATCATGGGCAAGGTGCAGGGCATGATTTCGGACGCGATGCGGCTGTCCGAATTGAGCCGGCAAGGCGTGCTGGACGCGCAGCGGCGGGCCAACGTGGCCGTGCTGCTGTTTGGCGGCATGATCATCGCGCTGGTGGCCGGGCTGATCTATTTCACCATGACGAGCGTCACGGGACCGCTGGAAAAGCTGCGCCAGGGCACGCTGATCGTCGGCGCCGGCAAGCTCGACTTTGCGCTCGGCGTGCATACCAAGAATGAAATCGGCGACCTGGCGCGCGCCTTCGACGGCATGACGGACAAGCTGCGCCGCACCACCGTCTCGCGCGACGAACTGGCGCACACGAATGCCGCGCTGGAAACGCAGATCGCCGAACGCCAGCTGGCCGAGCGCAAGGTGCACGAACAGCTCGAACGGCTGAACCTGCTGCAGCAGATCACGCGCTCGATCGGCGAGCGGCAGGACTTGCGCAGCATCTTCCAGGTGGTGGTGCGCAGCCTGGAAGACCAGCTGCCCATCGATTTCAGCTGCATCTGCCTGTACGAGCCGTCCCAGCACGCGCTGCAGGTGACGTGCGTGGGCGTGCGCAGCGAGGCGCTGGCGCAGTCGTTCATGATGAGCGAACACGCGCACATTCCCATCGACGAGAATGGCCTGTCGAGCTGCGTGCGGGGCAAGCTCGTCTATGAAGCCGACATCGCCGAGGTGGCGTTTCCGTTTCCGCGGCGATTGGCGCAAGGGGGGCTGCGCGCCCTCGTCATGGCGCCGCTGCTGGCCGAAAACACGGTCTTCGGCATCCTCATCGTGGCGCGCCGCGCCGCGCGCAGCTTCACCAGCGGCGAGTGCGAATTCCTCAGCCAGCTGAGCGAGCACGTGGCGCTGGCCGCCAAGCAGGTGCAGCTCTACGGCGCGCTGCAGCGCGCGTATGACGATTTGCGCCAGACGCAGCAGTCGGTGATGCAGCAGGAGCGCCTGCGCGCGCTGGGGCAGATGGCCAGCGGCATCGCGCACGACATCAATAACGCCATTTCCCCCGTCGCCCTGTATACCGAGTCCTTGCTGGAAACGGAAACCAACCTGAGCCCGCAGGGCCGGCATTGCCTGGAAGTGATCGAGCGCGCCATCGACGACGTGGCCGCCACCGTGGCGCGCATGCGCGAATTCTACCGCCAGCGCGAACCGCAGCTGGCGCTGTCGCCCATCAACGCCAACCTGGTGGTGCAGCAGGTGCTGGACCTGACGCGCGCGCGCTGGAGCGACATGCCGCAGCAGCGCGGCATCGTCATCGCCCTGCGCACGGAGCTGGCGGATGCGCTGCCCATGCTGCCCGGCAGCGTGGGCGAACTGCGTGAAGCGTTGACCAACCTGGTCTTCAACGCCGTCGACGCCATGCCGGAAGGCGGCATCCTGACCGTGCGCACGGCCAGCACCGGCGCACCGGGGGGGCGGCAGGTGCGGATCGAAGTGGGCGACACGGGCGTCGGCATGGACGAGAACACGCGCCGCCGCTGCCTGGAACCGTTTTTTACCACCAAGGGCGAGCGCGGCACGGGCCTGGGCCTGGCCATGGTGTACGGCATGATGGAGCGCCACGGCGCCAGCATCGACATCGTCACGGCGCCGGGGCAGGGCACGGCGGTGCGCCTGGATTTTCCCGCCTGCGCGGTGGGCGAGGGCGAGCCAACGCCCGACACGGCCCACGCCGTGCCGCCGCGCCTGCGCATCCTGGTGGTGGACGACGACCCGATGGTGCTCAGGTCGCTGCGCGACATCCTGGAAATCGATGGCCACGAGGTGGTTTCCGCGGATGGCGGCCAGGCCGGCATCGATTGCTTCCTGGCCGCGCACGCCAGCCACGCGCCGTTCGCGGTGGTCATCACGGACCTGGGCATGCCCCACGTGGACGGGCGCAAGGTGGCCGGCGCCGTGCGCCAGTGTTCGCCGGCCACGCCCATCATCATGCTCACGGGCTGGGGCCAGCGCCTGGCGGCCGACAGCGACTATCCCGAACACGTCGACTGCGTGCTGGGCAAGCCGCCCCGGCTGAAGGAATTGCGGCGCGCCTTGAATGCGGTCATATCGACGGGCTAGGGCTGCGTATCGTCAGAACCGGTACGTCAATGTCCCACTGACGCTGCGCGGCGCGCCATATGTGCCTTGCGCATAGGTATTGATGTTGATGTTGATGTTGATGTACTTCTTGTCGAGCACATTTTCCACGTTCAGCTGGGCTGTCAGCTGGCGCGACCACTGGTGCGTGGCCGTCGCAGGTCCCTCATAAATACGAATGGTTCTCATTTTGCATTGGCGTGCCTGAATGTCAATGCGGCAGCTGCGTTGGCAGGACAATCATGGCCTTTCCGCTATACTGGCCGCCCGGCATTGCCGCCATCCTCCGAAAATCACCATGGACCTGAGTACCCACGCCGCCGTCGTCAATTGCGAAGCCTATCGCGATGGCAGGAAGATCGCCCATTTCGACATCGACAAGGTGGGCGACTTCCTCGGCGACCCCGATTGTTTCGTCTGGATCGGCATGGCCAGCCCCGACGTCACGGCGATGCAGGCGCTGCAGTCGGCGTTTGGCTTGCATGAACTGGCCGTCGAGGACGCGCAGGGTGCGCACGAGCGGCCCAAGCTGGAAGAGTACGGCGACACCCTGTTCATGGTGATGCACACGGCGACCCTGGACGGCGAGGCCATCGTCTACGGCGAAACCCACGTCTTTCTCGGCCCCCGCTTCATCATCACGGTGCGCCACGGCGCCTCGGCCGGCTATGCAAAGTTGCGCGAACGCAAGGAAAGCGTGCCCGAGAAACTGGCCAGCGGCCCCGGTTACGTGCTCTATTCCATCATCGACTTCATCGTCGACCAGTACCAGCCCTGCATCGACCATTTGCAGGCCCGCTTCCAGCACCATGAACTGCAGCTGTTCAAGCCGAGTCTCTCCGAAGACAAGCTGCAGGATTTCTACCAGCTCAAGACGGAGCTGCTCAAGCTTGACGCGGCCGTCAATCCCCTGCATGACATCTGCACCCAGCTGATCCGTTTTCATGGCGACATCGTGCCGAAGGAAAACCGCATCTATTACCGCGACATTCTCGACCACGTCAAACGGGTCACGCACACGGCGGGGCAGATGCGCGAACTGGTCAATTCGGCCATGCAGGTGGCGCTGGGGCAGATTTCGATCCGCCAGAACGAGGTGGTCAAGCGCCTGGCCGCCTGGGCCGCCATCCTGGCCGTGCCGACCATGGTCTTCAGCCTGTATGGCATGAACTTTGAATTCATGCCGGAGCTGAAGTGGCGCGGCAGCTATCCGGCCGTGATCGTTGCCATTATCGCCGGCTGCTACTGGCTGCACCGGCGCCTGAAGCGCGAGGGCTGGCTGTAGGCAGCCGGCTGACGCGCCGGCGCTGAACGGCAGGCTGAACGGCGGTGCGCGCTACAGCATGCGCTGGAAGACGCCGTCCTTGTCCAGCAGCAGATGCTTGAGACCCGCCAGCACGTGCAGCACGATCAGGCCGGCCAGGGTCCAGGCGCCCAGTTCATGCAATTCGAAGCACTGTTCGGCCAGCGCATGGCTGGGCGCGAACCAGCGTGGCAGGGCCAGGCCGAAGAAGGCCACGCCGCTCTTGCTCAGCAGCGCGCCCGCCAGGCCGGTCGCCGGCACCAGCAGCATGCCTGCGTACAGCAGGGCGTGGCCCAGGCGCGACAGGCGCGCCTGCCACGGCGCCACGGACAGGGGCAGGCTTGCCGGCCTGTGGCCCAGGCGCCAGGCGGCGCGCGCGGCGAGCAACAGCAGGAGCAGCAGGCCCAGCGATTTATGCAGATTGAAATACACCTCGCTGCAGGGCTCATCCTCGACCTCCATCATGGTCCAGCCCAGGGCCAGCATGGCGGGGATCAGCACGGCCATCAGCCAGTGCAGCAGGCGTGCCGGCGCCGCATAGCGCCAGCCTTGCGTCGTCAATTTCTTGGTGTTCATGCTGTTTCCTTCTCGGTCAGTCGCGTGGATGAATCGTGTTGGCGCCGCCTCAGTCGATGGACCAGATGGCGTGCGCGTCGAGCTGCAGGCGCGCCTGGGCCGCCAGCGCCTCGATCTGCGCCGTCTGCGCCGTCAGTGCCGCGTCGAGCGCCTGCCGCCTGCCGGCCAGCGCTACGGCCAGCGTGCATTCGCCCGCCTGGTAGGCGTGTTGCATCAGCTCGGCCTGGCGGATGGTTTGTTGTTGCACCTCTTGCAATGTCGTCCATATCGCGTGGCTATGCACGCTGTCGCTGGCGGCACGCCGGGCCGCCAGGGCGACGCGCAGCTGCGTCTGCGCCACCCGTTCGCGCGCCATCGAGGCTTTGATGGCCGCCGCCGACCTGTCCGCCGCGCGTCCGGCGCCGGGCAGGGGAAACGACAGGCTGACGCCGAATACCCGTTCCTGGCCATCGCGCTCGCGCGCGGCGCGCAGGGCCAGCGTCGGGTCGGGCATGGCGTCGCTGGCCAGTCGGCTGGCGCGCATGGCGTACAGATCCGCTTCCGCCTGGGCCAGCTGCAGTTCGTGGTTGTCGTGCACGATGCGCTCGGTCCAGCTCGATACGCTCTCGCCATCGGCCTGCGGCAGGGGCAGCGAGTCGGCCTGCGGACGCGGCAAGCCGGGGTAGCTGATGGCCAGCAGCGCGAGTGTCTGGTCGCTGCGCTGGCGTGCCTGTTGCAGCAGGGCCAGCACGCGCCGCTGTTCCGTGTCGGCCTGCAGCAAGTCGAGCGCGGCGCCGTCGCCGGCCTGCACGCGGCGCGCGGCAATCGCTTGCAGGCGCTGCGTCACGGCCAGTTGCTCTTCCAGCCGCGCCACGCCGGCCAGGTCGCGCAGCGCGTCGAACCAGTCGCGCAGCAGGGCGCGCCCCGCCTCGTGCCAGGCGTCGCCATGCAGCGCACGCGCGACAGTCATGCCTTGCTCGCCCAGCGCCTGGTCCAGGCTGGCCTTGCCGAACCAGCGCAGGGGCCGCTCCAGCGCCACTTCCTGTTCCAGGTAGCGTTCCGCGCCGGGCGCGGTGCGCCGGCTGGCGCCCGCGCGCACCGTCCACTCATAGGGGCCGGTGGCCAGCTTGTCGCGTTCGGCGCCGGCCAGTTGCGTATTGAGCACACCCTGGCGCAGCGCCGGCAGGCTGGCCAGCACGCGCCGCACCTCGGCGTCGGGCGGCAGCGCGGACGGCGTACCAGGCGCCGCCTGCGCTCCTGCCGCGAGGAGCAGCAGCACCACGGCGCGCGCCCTCATGCCAGCCTCCCGTGGCACAGCACGGGGCTGATCCAGTAGGCGATGTCGGGCTTGGGCAGCTGTGCCGCCAGTGCCTGCACGAGCAGGCGCAAGTCGGCGTCGATGCCGGCGATCAGCACCAGCTTGCGCCGCCCCCGTCCCCGCACTTGCTCCAGGCTGGAGGGGTAGGCGGCGCCCGGTCCCATGCCTTGCGCCTCGAGCACGGAAAAACCGGCCGCCCAGGCCGGGTGCAGCAGCAGGAAATCGAGGACGTCCTCTTCGAGGGCAGCAGGAATGGCCAGCGTCAGCATGGCGTCGCAGGGAGAGTGGTCAGGGTGCTGCATGGTGGGCTCCAGTCAGGGCAATGGCAGGGACAGATGGCTGCGCCACGCCGTAGCGGCGGAACAGCAGGGGCAACAGCACGAGGGTCAGCACGGTGGCGCTGAGCAGGCCGCCGATGACGACGATGGCCAGCGGCTTCTGGATTTCCGAGCCGGGACCCGTGGCCAGCAACAGCGGCACCAGGCCCAGGCCCGTGATGCAGGCCGTCATCATGACGGGGCGGAATCGCCGCACGGCGCCTTGCAGCACCAGTGCGCCGACCGGCACGCCGCGCGCATGCAGGTCGTTGAAACAGGTGATCATCACCAGGCCATTGAGCACGGCGATACCCATCAGCGCGATGAAGCCCACCGAGGCGGGCACGGACAGGTATTCGCCCGTCAGGGCCAGCGCATACACGCCGCCCGTCAGCGCGAACGGGATGTTGACCAGCACCAGCAGGGTTTGCCGGATGCTGCGCAAGGTCGTATACAGCAGCAGGAAGATCAGCGCCAGCGCGATGGGCACGACCAGCGCCAGGCGGGCGGCGGCGCGCTGCTGGTTCTCGAACTGGCCGCCCCAGGCGATGCGGTAGCCGGGCGGCAGGGGCACCTGGCGCGCCACCAGGGCCTTCGCTTCGTCGACGAAGCCGACCAGGTCGCGCCCGCGCACAGTGGCGCGCACCACCACCAGGCGAGCCGCGTTTTCCCGTTCCACCTTGACGGGGCCGTCGACCGTGCGCAGGCTGGCCACCTGGCTCAAGGCGATGGCGGGGCCGTCGGCCATGGGCAGGCGCAGCTGGCCGAACAGATCGGCCGACAGCTGCAGCTGTTCGCCGCCGCGCAGCAGCAGGGGCAGCCGCTTGCCGCCTTCGATGACGATGCCCGCCTGGCGCCCTTCGATGAGGGTGCGCAAATCGCCCTGGATCTGTTCCACGGAGAGGCCCAGGCGGGCGGCCGCCACGCGGTCGATATCGACTTGCAGGTATTGCACGCCGGAGTTTTGCGTCGTCAGCACATCCTCGCTGCCGGCCAGCATTTGCAGCTGGGTCACGATGCGCGCGGCCAGCGCGCCCAGCGTCTTGTTGTCCGGGCCGTAGATCTTGACGGCCACATCGCCGCGCACGCCGGACAGCATCTCCGAGGTACGCATCTCGATGGGCTGGGTAAAGCTGATGTTGACGCCTGGAAAGCTTGCCGTGGCGGCCCGCAAGGCATCGACCAGCGCTTCCTTGTCCGCGCTGCGCCATTGCGCGCGCGGCTTGAGCACGAGGAAGGAGTCCGTTTCGTTCAGGCCCATGGGATCGAGTCCCAGTTCATCCGACCCCAGGCGCGCCACGATGCGCTGCACCTCGGGCACCTGTTCCAGGATGCGGCGCTGGATGGCCTGGTCCAGACGCGCCGATTCCTGCAGGTTCACGGAAGGCAGTTTTTCAATCTGCATGATGATGTCGCCTTCATCCAGCGTGGGCATGAACGATTTGCCCACGTGCAAGAAGACGCCGGCGGCCAGCAGCAGGGCCGCCACGGCCACGCCGCCGACCAGGCGCTCGCGGCGCAGGGCGCTTCCGAGCAGGGCCAGGTAGGCCGCTTCCATCTTTTGCACCAGGCGCGGCGTGCCAGCGTGGCGCTCGGACAGCAGCAGCGAGGCGAGCACGGGGATGACGGTCAGCGACAGCAGCAGCGAGGCGGCCAGCGCGAAGAGGATGGTCAGCGCCACGGGGGCGAACAGCTTGCCTTCCAGGCCCTGCAGGGTCAGCAGGGGCAGGAAGACGATCATGATCACCAGCATGCCGGCGCTGACGGGCAGGGCAACTTCGCGCACGGCCCGGTAGATGCGGTGCAGGCGCGGCACGCCCGGCTGGGCGTGGGCGCCATGGGCTTCGATATTTTCCACCACCACGACGGCTGCATCGACCAGCATGCCGATGGCGATGGCCAGGCCGCCCAGCGACATCAGGTTGGCGCTCAGGCCATATGCCTGCATCAGCAGGAAGGTGCCGAGCGCCGCCAGCGGCAGGATGCAGGCGACCACCAGCGCCGAGCGCAGCTTGCCCAGAAAGACAGTCAGCAGCACGATCACCAGCACGGTGGCTTCGGCCAGCGCGCCCGTGACGCTGGCCACGGCCCGCTCCACCAGCTTGCCGCGGTCGTAGAAGGTGCTGATGCGGGTGCCTTTGGGCAGGCTGGGGCCCAGCGCGTCGAGGCGCGCGCGTACCTGCTGCACCACTTGCTGCGCATTCGCGCCACGCATGGCCAGCACCAGCGCCTGCACGGCTTCGCCACGCCCGTCCTGGGTGACGGCGCCATAGCGCGTCAGCTGGCCGATGCGCACCGTCGCCACCTGGCCCACGTTCACGGCCATGTCGCCGCGCCGCGCGATGCCGATGGCGCGCACGTCGGCCAGCGTGCGGATGCCCGCGTCGCTGCGGATCAGCAGCGCCTCCTCGCCGCTGCCCAGGCGGCCCGCGCCGTCGCTGCGGTTGTTCGCTTCCAGCGCCTGCTGCAATTGGGCCAGCGACAGGCCGCGCGCGGCCAGGGCGGCCAAATCGGGCACCACTTCGAAGCTGCGCACCATGCCGCCGAGCGAATTGACGTCGGCCACGCCGGCGATGTTGCGCAGCTGGGGGCGGATGGTCCATTCGAGCAGCGTGCGTTTTTCCATCAGGCTCAAGGGCCCTTCGATGGTGAACATGAAGATTTCACCGAGCGGCGTGGTGATGGGCGCCAGGCCGCCGCTGACGGAGGCGGGCAAGTCCTTGAGCACGCCGGCCAGCCGTTCGCTCACCTGCTGGCGCGCCCAGAAGACGTCGGTGCCTTCCTGGAAGTCCAGCGTGATGTCGGCGATCGCATATTTGGACTGCGAGCGCAGCACGGCCTGGCGCGGGATGCCCAGCAGTTCCTGCTCGATGGGGGCGACGATGCGTGCCTCGACTTCTTCCGGCGTCATGCCGGGCGCCTTCAGGATCAGCTTGACCTGGGTACCGGAGACATCGGGGAAGGCGTCGATGGGCAGCGTGCGGAACGCCTGCACGCCGGCCGCCGCCATCAGCGCGGCCAGCACCAGCACCATCAGGCGCTGCGACAGCGACAGGGCGATCAAACGGGCCAGCATCACTTGCCTCCCTGGGGGCGCGCGTCTGCAGCCGGTCCCAGGCCGCTCCAACTGCCCTTCAGCGCCGCCTGGCCGCGCACGGCCACTGCATCACCTGCGGATAGTGCGCCGCGCACCCAGGCCATGCCGCCGCCGGCCGGCGTGGCTTGCACGGGAATGGCCACGAAGCCCCTGGCATTGGCGACAAAGACATAGTCCTGCCGCGCCTCGCCCGTGCCGCGCACCAGCGCCACGGCCGGTACGGCCACGCCGCCCGCCGCACCCGCCTGCTGTGTCGGGCGCAGCAGGCGCGCTTCGACAAAGGCGTTCACCTTCAGGCACGGGTCCTGGCCCACTTGCTGCGCACGCAGCTGCGCGCTTTGCGTGGCGGCGTCGACGACGGGAGAGATGGCCGCCACGCGCAGCTTGGCGCAGCCGTCTACCTGCAGCAGGTCGCCCACGCGCAGCAGCGGCAGTTGCGCGCGCGTCGCCTGCAGCTGCACCCACAGGGGGCCGCTGGCGGCCATGCGGGCCAGCGGCGCGCCCGCTTCGACGTGCTGCCCCGCTTCAACCGGCAAGGCCAGCACGGTCCCGGCCCGGCTGGCGCGCACCGTCAGCAGGGGCGACAGCGTGCGTTGCTGGCGCAGGCGCCGCAGCGCCACGCCATCGAGGCCGGCGCTGCGCAGCGCCTGTTCGTGTTCGCTGGCCGCCAGCGTGGCCAGCTGCGCCGCATCGCGGCTTTCATCGAGACGGGCGCGGGCGATGATGCCGTCACCGTACAGCCCTTCGTCGCGCGCCAGTCTGGCTTGGGCCAGGCGCGCCGCGCTGGTCTTTTCCAGGTAGGCGCGCTGCCACTCCAGCCAGCCCTGGCTGTACAGGGTCAGCAGCGGCATGCCGGCGCGCACCTGCTGCAGCGGCGTCACGTGCACCTGCTGTACCACGCCGTCGAGCAATGCGCTGGCCACGGCGCCCGAGCCGGGCGGCGCCACCACGGTGCCCGACAGGACCAGGTCGTTGCCCGCCGGCGCAGCGTTGCCGGCCAGCGTGGCGACGGCCGGCGTGGTGGCGATGCCGGCACGGCTGATTTGTTGCGGACTGAGCAGCAGTTGCTGCGGCGCGGCGGCCGACAGCAGCGGCCAGCCGAGCAAGGCCAGTATTGGCCAGCAAGGCTGGCAGCGGTTAAGATGGGGGGAAGCGGGCATGGGAGGCAGCCGGAAGTGGACGATGGACGGATGGTCGCCAGCAGATGTTAAGAAGTTCTTAATGTCCGGCGCCTACGCTGCGGGCATGAAATCAGGACAGGACTAGCCACGATGCGCATATTGCTGACAGAAGACGACCCCCAGCTGGGGCGCGCCACGCAGATGGGGCTGGAGCAGGCCGGCTATGCGGTCGACTGGGTGCAGTCGGCTGAACGCGCGCACATGGCCGTACGCCTGCACCGCTATGGCTGCCTGTTGCTCGACCTGGCCCTGCCGGGCGAGGATGGCATGCAGGCGCTGGCAACCTTGCGCCGCGGCGGCTATGACGGGGCGATCCTGATCGTCACGGCGCGCGATCAGATCGTCGACCGCGTGGCCGGCCTGGATGCGGGCGCGGACGACTTCATCGTCAAGCCATTCGACCTCGATGAGCTGGCGGCGCGCATGCGCAGCGCCTGCCGCCGCGCGGCCGGGCGCACGCGCGAAGAACTCGTGCATGGCGATATCGTCATCGATGTCGCCGCGCGCCAGGTGCGGCAGGCCGGCGTGGCAGTGCCCTTGACGGGCAAGGAATTCAGCATCCTGCTGATGTTGGTCGAACAGCGCGGGCGCATCCTGAGCCGCGTGCAGCTGGAAGAGGGCGTCTACAGCTGGGGCGAGGAAGTCGACAGCAACGCGCTGCAGGTGCATATCCACCATTTGCGGCGCAAGCTGGGCAAGGCGCTGATCCGCACCGTGCATGCGATCGGCTACAGCATCGACAGGCTTGATACGCAGGCGCGTCCATGACGGCGCCCGCCCCGCGCGCCTGGTCGCTGCGGCGCACCTTGCTGGCCGTCCTGCTGGGACTGACGTTCACGCTATGGGGCTTCAGCGCGGCCATCGTGTATCTGGAAGCGGGCCGCGAAAGCCAGGAGCTGTTCGACCAGTCGCTGGCCGAGACGGGGCATTTGCTGCTCTCCCTGGCGGAACACGAAGTGCAGGAGCATGGCGCGAGCGCGTCTCTGGTGATGCCGGTGGCGCAGAACCGCAACCACCGCCAGTATCTGCTGTTCCAGGTGTGGGATGCGCAGCGGCGCCTGCTGTACAAGAACGCCGGCGCGCCGGACCAGGCGTTCGCCGCGCCGGCCGCTGTCGGCTACAGCTGGCGCGACAACGATGGCCGCCTGTGGCGCATCTACACGAGCTGGAATCACGACGCGCAGCTGCAGATCCAGGTGGCGGAACCGGCCAGCCACCGCCAGGAAATCAGCAGCCGGTTTGCCCTCAAGCTGCTGGCCATCGGCTTGCCGATGGCGGCCCTGGCGGCGCTGGCCATCTGGTGGAGCATCAACCGCGTGTTTCGCGCCCTGCGCCGTAGTGCCGATGAAGTGGCGCTGCGCACGCCCGACGATCTGGCCAGTGTCAGCGTGACGGGCGCGCCCGTGGAAGTGCAGCCGCTGCTGCAGGCCATCAACCGCCTGTTCGTGCGCGTGCGCCAGACGCGCGAGCAGGAGCAGCGCTTCACGGCCGATGCCGCGCATGAATTGCGCACGCCGCTGGCGGCCATCAAGACCAACCTGCAGGTGTTGCAGCGCGCCCGCAGCGATGCGGAACGCAGCGAGTCCGTGACGGGCCTGGGCCTGAGCGTGGACCGCGCCACGCGGCTGGTAGGACAGTTGCTGACCTTGTCCCGGCTCGACCCGCAGTCGCAGCCGCCGCCCGACCTGCCCGTGCTGGACCTGGCCGCCGTGCTGGCCGAACAGCTGCCCGCCTGGATGGCGCAGGCCCAGCGCCAGGATCTGCAACTGCAGGCCGACCTGGCCACGGCGCCGTGCCGCCTGCAGGCGGATCATGTGCTGATCCTGGCGCGCAACCTGATGGACAATGCCATGCGCTACACCCCGTCCGGCGGCACCTTGGCGCTGGCCTGCCGCACCGAGGCCGATGGCGTGCTGCTGCGCGTGAGCGATACGGGGCCCGGCATTGCCGAGCCCTTGCGCGAGCGCGTATTCGAACGCTTTTTCCGCGCCGCCGGCGCGCACCAGCCAGGCAGCGGCCTGGGTTTGTCGATCGTGCGGCGCATCGCCGAAACGCACGGCGCCAGCGTGCAGCTGGCCGCCGGGCCGGATGGTGCTGGCCTGGTGGTGACGGTGCGCTTTCCCACACCCTCCAGTCCGTCCATTCATGCATAAAGGAGTCTGACCATGCCATTGCGACACCGCGAGTTTCACCGGATGGACAATGTGGGCTGGCTGCGTGCCGCCGTGCTGGGCGCCAATGACGGCATCGTCTCGACGGCCAGCCTGGTGCTGGGCGTGGTCGCGGCCCATGCCACGCACGACAGCATCCTGGTCGCCGGCGTGGCGGGCCTGGTGGCGGGCGCCATGTCGATGGCCACGGGCGAATATGTCTCGGTGCAGTCGCAGGCTGATACGGAGCAGGCAGCGCTGGAGCGCGAGGGCGGCGAGCTGCTCGACGATCCCAAGGGGGAGCTGCGCGAGTTGACGCACATTTATGTCGAGCGCGGCCTGGCGCCAGCCCTGGCCGTACAGGTGGCCACTGCGCTAATGGCGCATGACGCCATCGGCGCGCATGCGCGCGATGAACTGGGCATCACGGAGAGCATGCGCGCGCGCCCGCTGCAGGCGGCACTGGCTTCGGCGCTCAGCTTTGCCATCGGCGCGGCCCTGCCACTGCTGGTGGTGCTGCTGGCGCCCCTGGCCATGCTGGCGCCGGCCATCGTGGTTACCTCGCTGCTGTTCCTGGCACTGCTCGGCGGCCTGGCGGCCAGGACGGGCGGCGCGCGCGTGGGCCGGGGCGTGCTGCGCGTGGTGTTCTGGAGCGCGCTGTCAATGGCGGCGGCGTCGGGCATCGGCGCCCTGTTTGGCACCACGGTGGGCTAAGTCTGTCAGTGCGACACCAGCACCGGCAACGTCATCTCCTGCAGCACCGTGCGCGTGACGCCGCCCAGCAGGGCTTCGCGCAGGCGCATGTGGCCGTAGCAGCCCATTACGACCAGGTCGCAGTGCCGCTGGGCCGCCATGGCCAGCAGGGCCGTGCCCACGTCCTGGCCCGGCGGCGTGTCGTGCTGCAGCACCTCGACGTTGACGCCATGGCGCGCCAGGTACAGGGCCAGGTCGGCGCCCGGCTGCTCGCCGTGCGCGGCCGGCTGGGCGTGCGAATTGACGACGGCCAGGGTAACCTGCCGCGCGCGCTGCAGCAGCGGCAGCGCATCGGTGATGGCGCGCAGCGCTTCGGCGCTGCCATTCCAGGCCAGCAGCGGATGCTGCGCGGCGCCCGCTGGCGCGGCGAAAGGCGCGTGCGGCACCATCAGCACGGGGCGGCCGCAATGGAGCATCAGGTATTCGGCCGTGCCGGCGATGACGCGCGACGGCGTATCCTGCGCGTCCGTCTGCCCCAGGATCAGCAAGTCGCAATAGCGCGCCTGCAGCAGCAGCGCGCCTTGCGCGTCGTCGTCGACGAAGCGCGTTTCGTAGGTGCCCAGGCCTTCTTCGCGGGCGATGCGCTCGAAGTCGTGCAAGGCCTCGCTGGCCTGGGTGCGCAGCGCCTGCATCTGCGCCGGCGCGAATTGCAGCGCGTTGACGCCGCCGCCATACGCGTAGCGCGAGATGCCGCTCATGGCCGAGCCGATCAGGTGCGCCCCTTCGGCGAGGGCCAGGCGCACGGCCAGGCGGATGCGCTGGGCACAGTGGCGGGAATTGTCGACGTGGACTAGCAGGGTAGTGTAGGGCATGGCGTTTTCCTCGGTTGTCGGTGGTCAGGTTTGCAGCACGTAGCTGCCCGGCGCGTCGCCCAAGGCAGCCCCCATGGCGGGCGGCGCCACTTGCGCGCCCGCGCGTTCTATGAGCCAGGCTTGCCAGGCGGGCCACCACGAACCGTCATGGTGCGGCACGTCGCGCTGCCAGCTGTCCGCGTCGATGTAGGGCGCTTCGTGGCGCTGCGTGGCCAGCTGGTAGCTGCGGCGCGGCTGGCCCGGTGGCGAGACCACGCCCGCATTGTGGCCGCCCGAGGTGAGCAGGAAGGTGACGTCCGTGTCGGTCAGCAGCTGCAGTTTGTATACGGAGCGCCACGGCGCCACGTGGTCCGTCAGGGTGCCGACGGCAAAGAGGGGTGCGTCGATGTCGGACAGGGCGATGTGGCGGCCCGCCGTGCGGTAGCGGCCTTCGGCCAGGTCGTTGTGCAGGAACAAACGGCGCAGGTATTCCGAGTGCATGCGGCAGGGCATGCGCGTGGCGTCGCCGTTCCAGGCCATCAGGTCGCTGCCCTGCTCGTCTTCGCCCAGCAGGTAATGGCGCAGCCGGCGCGACCAGATCAGATCGTTCGAACGCAGCAGCTGGAAGGCGCCCGCCATCTGCTTCGTATCGAGATAGCCCTGCTTCCACATGGCCGCTTCCAGGAAGCTGACCTGGCTTTCGTCGATGAACAGCGACAGTTCGCCCGGCTCCTTGAAATCGACCTGCGAGGCCAGCATGGTGAGGCTGGCCAGGCGCGCATCGCCATCGCGCGCCATGCTTGCGGCGGCGATCGCCAGCAGGGTACCGCCCAGGCAGTAGCCAGTCGCGTGCACCTGCGGCGCGCCCGTGATGCGGGCAACGGCGTCGAGCGCGTCCATCACGCCCAGCTGGCGGTAGTCTTCCAGCGACAACTCGCGGTCTTCTTCCTGCGGGTTTTTCCAGGAAATCATGAACACCGTGTGGCCCTGGTCCACCAGGTAGCGCACCAGCGAATTGTGCGGCGACAGGTCGAGAATGTAGAACTTCATGATCCAGGCGGGCACGAACAGCAGCGGCGTCGCATGCACCTTGGCTGTGGTGGGCGCGTACTGTATCAATTCGATCAAGTCATTGCGGTAGACCACCTTGCCCGGCGTGACGGCCAGGTTCACGCCCACCTTGAACGCTGCTTCGCCGGTCGCGCCAGTTCCCAGGGCGGCGCGCTGCCAGTCGCCGGCCGCGTGGGCCATGCCGCGCGCCAGGCTGGCGCCGCCGCTCTCGAGGGCCGCCTGCTGCACCACGGGGTTGGTCAGCAGGAAGTTCGACGGCGCCAGCATGTCCAGCCATTGGCGCACGGTGAACGTGACGACATCCTCGTGGTGCGGCGAGACGCCGCGCACGCCCGTGGTGGCGCGGTGCCACCATTGCTGCTGCAGCAGGAAACCCTGGTAGACGAGGTTGTACGGCCAGCGCCGCCAGGCCGGGTCCTCGAAGCGCCGGTCCTGCGGCAGCGGCGCGATGCACGGCGGCTCGGTGGCGCCGCCGGTCAGGGCCGACTGCATCGCGTAATGTTGCCAGCGGCCGATCTTCTTCCACGCTTCCTGCAGCAGGGTTTGCTGCTTCGATGGCGCCAGCGCCAGATGGCTGAGCCAGTCGGCATAGGCGTTGCCCAGCGCGGCCGGCGAAATGCCGCCCGTGAACTTGCCCAGCCAGGCGTGCAGCAGCAAGTCCAGGCTGGCGCCTTCCGGCGCGCTCTCCGGATAACCGTGCGCCGGCGCGCCTTGCCAGGCGCTGCCCAGGCGCTCATGTTCCACTTGTTGCTCAGCATTGTTCATCCAGGGCTCCTGTCATTTTTTTACAGGATAGCAAGAGCTTGTTCAAAAAATTATGATCTACATCAAGTTTGCCCGGATGCGTGCAGCATGGCGCACGTCGCCTCAATGGACGGGCCCGTTTCGCGCACAAACAGCCGCAACTGCGCTTCCAGCGCATCTTGCCGGGCCAGCAACGCGCCCTGCGGGGCCTCGGCCGCTTCGCGCTCGATGGCGGCGGCGATGGCGACGGCGGGCACGGCATGGAAATTGGCCAGCAAGCCGGCCAGGGTATGCGCCTGCCGGCCCGCGCCGGGCCGGTCGCCCGCCTGCAGGGCCGCGCGCAGGGCGGCCAGCTGCGCCGGCAAGCCGGCCAGGAAGGATGCGCCGATGATGGCGATCACGTCGGCATCGGCATCGGCCAGCGCGGCGGCGTAGTCGAAGCGCGGCGCCAGGGTGGGCGGCTGCTTGTTTATTTGCAACACATGCTGCTCGATCAGGCTGTGGAAGGCGGCGGTGCGGAACGGCTTGGACAGGTAGTCGTCCATGCCGCTGGCGATGCAGCGTTCGCGGTCGCCTTCGAAGGCGCTGGCCGTCATGGCGATGATGACGCTCTTCGGCATGCCCTGCGCTTCGCGCGCGCGTATCTGCGCGGTGGCTTCGAAACCGCCCATTTCCGGCATTTGCAAGTCCATCAGGATCATGTCGAAATGGGTGGCCGCCTGGCAATCGAGGGCGATGCGGCCGTTTGCCGCATGCGTGACGCGGTGCCCCGCATTCGACAGCAGCACGGTGGCCAGTTCGCGGTTCATGGCGTTGTCCTCGACCAGCAGGATGTCCAGGCCGGGTATGCCTTCGCGCACGGCATGGCGCGTTACGACGGGCGCGGCGCCGGGCAGGCCGCGGCACGTGCCCAGCACGCTCATGGTGATGGCCAGTAATTCCTCGGGACTGGCCGGCTTGAGCAGGTAGCCATCGATGCCCAGTTCGCGGCAGCGCGCCGCATCGCCCAGGCTGCCGCTGGAAGACAGCATGACGATGGGCACCTGGCTCCAGTGGGGCAGGGCGGCCAGGGCCGATGCCGTGTCGAAGCCATTCATGCCGGGCATGGCGAAGTCCATGATGATGCAGTCGGCCGGCAGGGCGGTGCGGCAGTGCTCCAGCGTCGTCTCGCCCGACTCGCAGGCGGTGACGGCGGCGCCGCTGTGCTCGAAGATCTTGCGCAGGATGGTCAGGCTGCTGGAATTGTCGTCGACCAGCAGGATGCTGCGTCCCGCCAGTGTCGCGCCGGGCGGCGGCAGCAACGGTTGCTGCTCGCCGATGGGCAGGGCCAGGTCGACGGTGAAGCTGCTGCCCTTGCCCAGTTCGCTCGTCAGGCCGATGCTGCCGCCCATCATGGTCACCAGGCGGCGCGTGATCGACAGGCCCAGTCCCGTGCCGCCGAAGCGCCGCGTGGTCGAGCCGTCTTCCTGCTGGAAGGCGTCGAAGACGGCCTCCTGCATGTCGGCGGCGATGCCGATGCCGGTGTCGCGCACGCACAGGCGTACCTGGGCCATGCCGTCGCCGCTGGCGCGCAGCCGGGCGCTGACGGCGACTTCGCCGCGCGGCGTGAACTTGATGGCGTTGCCCGCCAGGTTGGTCAGCACCTGGCGCAGCCGGCCTGGGTCGCCCAGCAAGGTGTGCGGCAGCGCGGGATCGACGTCGAGCACCAGTTCCAGTCCGCTGGACTGGGCCCGCGTGGCGTGGGCGCGCATGCTTTCCTGCATCAGCTGGCGCAGGTCGAAGGGGATGCTTTCCAGTGTCAGCATGCCCGCCTCGATCTTCGAGAAGTCGAGGATGTCGTCGATGATGCACAGCAGGGCGTCGGCCGAGGCCTTGACGACTTCCAGGTACTTGCGCTGGTGGGCGTCGAGGTCGGAATCGAGCACCAGGTCCGTCATGCCCAGGATGCCGTTCATCGGCGTGCGGATTTCGTGGCTCATGTTGGCCAGGAATTCGCTCTTCGAGCGGCTGGCCGACTCCGCCACTTCCTTGGCCAGCAGCAGCGCGCGCTCGGCCGCCTTCTGGCTGGAAATGTCGACGATGGTGCCGACCAGTCCGTGCAGGCTGCCGTCAGACTTCAGCAGGGCCGCCTTGCTGAGCAGGACATCGACTTGCCGCGCGCCGACCGTCAGGCGGTCTTCATAGGTCTGGTTGCCACGGTCCTGCAGCAGGAGCAGATCGTGCTGCAGCACTTGCTGCGCCTCTTGCCGCGGCAGGATGTCGGCCGCCGTCAGGCCCAGGATGCGCGCCGGGTCGAGATGGAAAAAGGCGCAAAAGGCGCGGTTGGCGCGCAGGTAGCGCCCCTGCACGTCCTTCAGGTACAGGGGGATCGGGATGGTCTCGATCAGCGCGTCGACGAAGTTGAGGTTGTGCCGCAGCTCGCGCGCCGCCAGGCGCCGCTCCGTGATGTCGGTCAGGCTGCCGGTGATGCCGGCCAGCCGCCCCAGGCCATCGCGCTCGGCGCGCGCACACACGTCGATCCAGCGCACGTTGCCGTCGCGGGTGACGTAGCGCGCTTCATGGCGCATGCTGTCGACCCGGCCATCGAGCAGCTGGGCCAGGCCGGCGGCGGCGCGCTCGCGGTCGCGCGCATCGATGAATTGCAGGACGCTCTTGCCCAGGCTGTCGGCGGCGCCGAAGCCGGTGATGGTGTGCCAGGCGGGATTGAGGAAAGTCCATGCGCCGTGCACGTCCGTGCGAAAGACCACTTCATTGAGGCTGTTGACGACGTTGCGGTATTCGCGCTCGCTTTTCGCGATGGTTGCGGCCATGCGCTTGCTGTCGCTGATTTCCGTGCGGATGGCGATGTATTGATAGGGCTTGCCGGCCGCGTCAAGGAAGGGCACGATGGTGGCGTCGACCCAGTATTGCCCGCCATCCTTGGCGTGGTTGCAGATTTCCCCGTGCCACACCTGGCCGGCCGTGATGGTTTGCCACATCTGCGCAAAGAAGGCGTCCGGGTGCGCGTGCGAATTGATCAGGCGATGCGTCTGGCCGACCAGCTCTTCGCGCGCGAAGCCGCTGATGGCGCAGAACTTGTCGTTGACGTAGATGATGACGCCGGCCGTATCGGTGATGCTGATAATGGCGTGCTGGTCCATCGCAAAACGCTGGTTCTGCAGCTCGATGCGGCGCAGTTCCTGCTGCGCCACCAGTTCTGCCAGCAGCAGCGACAGGCCCTCGATATCGCCTTCCTCGGGCAGGCGCAGGCCGGAATCGTCGTTGTCGAGCAGGCGCACGGCCGCCACGCGCAGCGACTGGATCACGCGGTTGCGGCTGGCCAGTTCCGTGCGCAGCAGGTCATTCGTGATGCTCAGTTCATTCGAACTCAGCTCCAGGCTGCGCGAGCGCAGGTCCAGGTCGCGTTCCGACTGGTCATAGGCGCTGTCGACGCGCAGCAGCAGGGCCGGCAGGCCGGCCAGGAACGCGGCCAGTTCGGGCGGCGTGCCCGCCTGCGCGCACAGTGCCTGGGCCTGTTCCAGCAAGGCGATGCAGGCGCTTTCCGAGTCGATATTGCAGACGCGGTTCAATTGGCGGGCCAGGGTGCGGTTCATGCTTCGCTCAGTACAGTCACGGTCATCGTCTGGTTATGCAGCTGGCATGCGCCATGCGGCTGGGCGATGCCGATTTCGCCGTTCGAGTAAAAACCGGCGATGCAGGTGGCGCCGCTGCCCAGTATGTCGGCCACCGCTTCGACTTCTTCCTCGACCCGGTCGCCCATGACCAGCTTGCGGCCCACGCAGCTGACCAGCAGGGCCAGCTGGTCGCCCGCCGCATCGGCGTGGGGCTGAACGCCGCGCGCGGCCGTCTCGGCCCCGTCGATCAGCCGGTTGGTGCTGGAATGCATCAATCTCAGGTAGCCATCGGCGAGGATGTCGCCGGCCAGGGTCAGCGAGCCCTGTTCTTCGTCGACGGCGAGGATGGTGCGGAAGACATGGCTTTTTTCGTGCGCCGCCGTGAGCATTTCAAACGGGAACAGCAGTCCCGAGGCGGGCAGGCCGCGTGCATGGTCGCCCAGGTACAGCTTGTAGATGTCCAGCGCGCGCGCGCCGTCCAGGCCATACAGCACGTTGCCGACGCAGCGCGTCACCTTGCGCGCCGGGCCGAACGCTTCCCAGCCCGCATGGCTGCCGTAGCCGAGGCGGATATGTTCGCCGTACAGGCCGATGGCGACGACGGTATTGTCGGCCGCGCCGCGCGGACCCAGGGTCCAGGTCTGGCGAAAAGCGCCGCCGTCCGCCGCCAGCCCGCCCGATACCGTCACGCCCGGCGGCAGGTTCGCCTGCAGGCCGGCGATCAGGGCGCTGCCATTGATGGCCACGCCCGTGCCCAGCATGAAGACGGCCGTCAGGCCGTCCTGCGGCAGCGCTTGCGCCAGGCGTTCGCCCGTGTCGCGCGAGTCCGCCATGTCGCAGATGATGGCGTCGGCGATGGCCACCTCCGTGTGGGCAAAGCGGATGGCCGTGATGACGCAGCTGTCGTCGTAGACGCGCTTGCCGGCGATTTCGCCGGCCGTGGAGCAGCCGGCGATGACGGCGCCGGGCAGCTGGCGGCGCAGCGCCGCGCTCAAGCCGGGCGTGGCAAAGTAGGCGCAGGCGCCAAACACCAGCACCAGGTCGGGCGCCATGGCAGCCAGGGGCGCCAGGACGGCATCGATGCCGGCACTGTTTTTCAGGATCAGTTGTTGCACGCGCATGGCAGGCTCCTCGCTTACAGTGGGTGGGCGTGATGAGGGACGGGGTCGGGCAGGCTGTCGCGGATGGCGAGCACCTCATCCCAGGCGCCCAGGAAGGCGTCGATGCAGCGCGGGCAGAAATGGCTGCCCTTGTTCTGTTGCAGGTACAAGCGCGCCTGTTCCACTGGCCAGGCCGGCTTGTACGGGCGTTCCGAACTGAGCGCATCGAAGACGTCGGCCACGGCCACGATGCGCGCCGACAGCGGTATCTGTTCGCAAGCCAGGCCGCGCGGGTAGCCGCTGCCGTCATACTTTTCGTGGTGGCCGCAGGCGATTTCCTCGGCCAGGCGGATCAGCGGCGAATCGCTGCCGGCGAGGATCTGGCCGCCGATTTCCGCATGCTGGCGCATGATGGCCATTTCCTCGGGGTCCAGCCGCCCCGGCTTGAGCAGGATATGGTCGGGCGTGGCCAGCTTGCCCACGTCATGCATGGGGGCCGCCTTGAGCAGCAGCTCCTGCCACGGCGCGTCGAGCCCCAGCTCCCTGGCGATCAGCGCCGAGTAGCGGGCCATGCGCATGATGTGGCCGCCCGTTTCCGGGTCGCGGAATTCGGCCGCCCGCGCCAGGCGCGTGACCAGTTCCATTTCCCTGGCCGTGACGTTGGCGATGGCCCGGGCCACTTCGTGTTCGAGCAGCCTGGCGCGGTCGGCCAGCATGGTTTGCGCCGTGCGCAGCGCCAGCAGGTTGCGCACGCGCAGACTGAACTCGATGGTATCGACGGGCTTGGTGAGGAATTCCGTCACGCCCAGCGAAAACGCCTGCTTGCGCACGGCGCGGTCGTTTTCGGTGGTCACCATGATGATGGGGATGTCGGCCATGCCCGGCATCTTGCGGAAAATGCTGAGGAATTCATTGCCTGACAGGCTGGGCATCCGGTAGTCGAGCAAGACCAGGTCCGGCACATGCGACTCGCACCAGTACAGCGCATCGATGGGGTCGTTCATGCAGACGGGGTCGATGCAGCTGGCCTTGCGGGCCAGGGTCGATAGCAGGCTCAGGTTGGTGTCGTTGTCATCGACGATCAGGATGCCCATGGTGTCTCCGGATGGCGGTCAGGTGGCGGGCGCGATGGCGATGGCTGCCTCATGCCGCCAGCTCGCCCGCGGCGTGCATGCCCAGGCCCGCCAGCAGGCTATCGATGTCGAGCACGATCAGCATGCGTTCGTCCACGGTGCCGATGGCCGTCACGTGGCCGGCAACGACCGAGCCGTGCAGTTGCGGCGGGGGCTTGAGCTGCGCCGGCGCCAGCGGCACCACGTCGGCCACGCGGTCGACGACGATGCCGGTGGCGCCATGCGCGAAAATGAGGATGATCACCACCGTCGAGGTATCGTATGCGGGTTCAGCCTGGCCCAGCGCGATGCGCAGGTCGAGCAGCGGCACGATGCTGCCGCGCAGGTGGATGAAGCCCTTGAGGAAGGCGGGCGCATTGGCGATGCGGGTTACGGCGCCATAGCCGCGGATTTCCTGCACCAGGCCGATGTCGATCGCGTACTCCTCCTGGCCCAGTCCAAAGACCAGCAATTCCCGGGCGCCCGCTTGCGCCAGTTGGCCCGTTGCCGGGGCATGTGTCGTGGTGGTTTCCATGTGCTTGCTCCTGTCAGGTGCTGCTTGATGCATGAAACTGCGAGGGTGACCGGGTGCTGCTCAGGCCTGCTCGATGCGGTTGCGGCCCTTGTTCTTGGCCTGGTACAGCGCGGCGTCGGCTTGCATGAAGCCGGCCTTCCAGTCGCCGTTATGGGGCAGCGGCGCCAGGCCGATGCTGATCGTCACCGTGATGGGCGCCTGTTCGAAGTGGACGCACGTTGCGGCCACGGCGAGGCGGATGCGTTCGGCCACGCCATGCGCCGCGGCCATGTCCGTATGCGGGAACAGCAGGCCGAATTCCTCGCCACCCACGCGGGCGACGACATCGGACGCCCGCGCCTGGGACTGGAGCACGGCCGCGATGGCTTGCAGCACGGCGTCGCCAGCCGCGTGGCCATACCGGTCGTTGACGTGCTTGAAGAAATCGATGTCGACGATGCCGATGGTCATTGGATTGCCGGCCCGCCTGTCCCGCGCGGCCGCGCGCACGGCTTCGGTCTCGAAGGCGCGGCGGTTCGGCAGGAGGGTCAGGGGATCGCTCAGGGCGATGCGCTGCAGCTGCTGCCAGCGGGCCGCATTCTGCTGTTCGATGGCGCGTTCGTGGCGCTGGTCGATGAAAAAGGCGCCCAGGAAGCTTTCATCGTCCAGCTTGCCCAGGTCCATGGCCTTGAGCACGATGGGCAGCGTCGAGCCGTCGCGGTGGCGTATGGCGAAGTGGCGCTTGTGCCCGAGTACCGTGGATTTCTTTTCGCCGGCCAGATAGGCGCCGATCTGCGCGCCATGGCGTTCGCGCACCGAGTCGGGCAGCAGCGCCTCGATCTGCTGGCCCGCCAGGCTGCCTGCGGCATAGCCGCTCAGCGCATACATGGCGCCGTTCGCATAGCGGATGCACGAGTCCGCATCGATGATGACGGCGGCGTCTTCTGCGGCGTCGAGCAGGCGCAAGGCCAGGATTTGGTTCATGTGCTTGTCCCCTGGAAAGAAGGCGGAGATAAAGGACGGTCGCGGCAAAGAGGGCTGCCACATCGCCTTGCGTTCTCCTTTGAACTCATCATACATCAAATAAAAATGATTTCAACGAATATTGTGATTTCAATGATTTTATTTCGATTTTTTGCACAGTCAAGCTGGGGCTTGGACGGCGAAGGAACGCCTGTCACGCGATTCTTTTCCCTATGGTATGGCAAATTTTCCCCGCCGTTCATCGTGCAGGCGGACAGGAAAAATCATTTTTACGTGGATTTATTTATTGTATTTGATAAATTTATGCAGCAAAATGCAGTAAAGCAAGATCAGTGACGGTGGATAGAGGAGACGGACATGCATACGAAGATGTCGGCAAGCAGCAGTAAAGAGGCGGGCCAGGGCTATCCACGCGGAGCCGGCGCGGGCGTCCGCAATGCTTCCGTACGGCGCCTGAAGACGGTCGGCTACCTGGCACTGTTGTTGGCCGTGGTGCCCGTCGCGACCTGCATCGCCATGGGGCGCGCCGGCGTGCCGGCGCCGTTCAGCGCAGCCTGCGGCGTGGTGTCGTGCGTGGCCGCGGGTCATGCGCTCTAGCGCGTGGTCTGCGCTTCCTCACAGATCCATGCCATGAACGCCTGCACGGCGGGGCGCGTGGCCGCGTCCGGCCGCGCCACCAGGTAGTAGGCAAAGCGCGCGGGCCAGGGTAAGTCCAGCACTTGCACCAGGCGCCCGGCGGCGATTTCCTCCTGCGCGTACAGCTGCGGCACCAGGGCCAGGCCCTGGCCCGCCTCGGCCGCGCGGATTAACAGAAAATCATCTTCGAAGGCCGAGCCGCGCAGCGCCCGCGCCGCATCCGCGCTGCCGTCCGGGGCGCCATGCGCGGCCAGCCATAATGGCCAGTCGGCGCGGTCCGTGTCGTGCAGCAGCGGGTAGCGCAGGCAGTCGGCCGGCGTGGCGATGGGCGGCTGGCCCGCCATCAGGGCGGGGCTGGCGACGGGCACCAGCACGGGCGCCATCAATCGCGTCACCTGCAAGCCCGGATAGTCGCCCAGGCCGTGGCGCAAGGCCACGTCGACGCGGTCGCGGCGCAGGTCGACCAGCGCCGAGGTCGCTTCCACGCGCACCTCGATATGCGGATGGCGCTGGTTGAAGCGGCCCAGGCGCGGCACCAGCCAGGCGGCGGCAAAGGTGGCGACCGTGCTGACGGTGAGCGTCTGGCGGGCGCCCAGGTCTTCCAGCGCCTGGCTGGCGCCGGCGATCTGCGCGAAAGCGCCCAGCAGGGCAGGGTGGACCATGGCGCCCGCCTCGGTCAGGCGCAAGCCCTGGCGCTCGCGGGTAAACAGCGGCATGCCGACCCGTTCTTCCAGTAGGCGGATTTGCTGGCTGACGGCGCCCGACGTCACGTGCAGCGCGGCGGCCGCCGCCTTGATGCTGCCGCGCTGGCCCACTTCGACAAAGGCGCGCAGCGCCTGGAGCGGTAAAGGATGCTTCATAGATATAGTTTTTCTATAGTCAGGCGCGAAAAAACATCGTTTCAGTTTCGCTCTTAAAGTACGCATTATAGGTGAATGCGGCGTTCTTTTGACGTCGAGTAAAACTATACCGATAGGATCTCCATGCTACTTTCACATCGGCAACTTTGCCTGGTGTTGCTGTGCACCACGCAATTCGTTGCCTTGCTCGATTTTTCCATCACCATGATTCCCTTGCCGCAAATCCAGCACAGCCTGGGCTTTACGCCTGGCGGCCTGCAGTGGGTGATCAATGCGTACGGCGTGGCCATCGCCGGCTTCCTGCTGCTGGGCGGGCGCGCGGCCGACCTGTTCGGCCGCCGCCGCGTCTTCATCGCGGGGCTGCTGCTGTTCACTGCCGCCTCGCTGCTGGGCGGTTTTTCGCACAGCCCGGCCATGCTGGTGGCCACGCGCGCGCTGCAGGGCTTCGGCGCCGCCATGTTTTCGCCGGCTGCATTCTCCCTGCTGCTGGCCGTGTTTCCCGAGCCGGCGCAGCGCAACCGGGCGCTCGGTGCCTGGACGGCCGTGGCGGCCAGCGGCTTTGTCGCGGGCCTGATCCTCGGTGGCTTCATCACGGACCTGCTGGGCTGGCGCTGGGTGCTGTGGATCAATGTGCCCGTCGGCCTGCTGGTGCTGGCCCTGTCGCCGGCCTTGCCCCTGGGCCGGCCCGATGCCGCCGCCGATACCGCTGCGGCTGGCGGCACGCTCGACGTGTGGGGCGCGCTGCTGGTGGCGTCGGGCGCGGCGACGCTGGTGTTTGCCTTTGCCAATAGCGAGCATGTGGGACTGGCGCATCCGCTCACGTTTGCCCTGGTCTGGCTGGCGCTGGCCTTGCTGGCGCTGTTCGTGTGGGTGGAGGGACGCGTTGCCGCCCCGCTGATGCCGCTGGCCGTCTTCCGGCGCCGCTCCACGGGCGGCGCGAATATCGTCTCGCTGCTGGCCAATACGGCCCTCGGTCCCACCTTTGTCGTCGTGGCGCTGGCCATGCAGGAAGTGCTGGCGTTTTCCGCCACGCGCACGGGGCTGGGCTTGCTGCCGATGGCCGTCGCCTTTACGCTGGCCAGCGCGTGGGCCGGTCCGGCGCTGATCGCGCGCTGCGGCACCAAGCCCGTCATCGTCGGCGGCATGCTGCTGTTCATCGGCGGCCTGGCCATGCTGGGCGCGTCGCTGGCCACGCTGTCTGCCTGGGCCGTCTCCATCCTGCCAGGCACCGTGCTGGCCGGCATCGGCTATGGGCTGGCGTTTCCCGCCTGGACCGTGGCCGGCATCGATGGCGTGCCGGAAGCGGACCACGGGCTGGCGGGCGGCATGTTGACGACCACGCAGGAAGTCGGCTCGGCCGTCGGCCTGGCCGTGGGCGTGGCGGTCAGCATCGCCGTGCTGGCCGGTGGCGGCACGGCCGCGCAAGGCTACAGTAGCGCCATCCTCGTTTCCGCCTGCCTGGTGGCGGCGGGCCTGGCGTGCGCCGTCGCCATCCTGCCCGGCAGCTGCCGCCTGAACTGCGCCAAGGAGACAACATGAGCATCGACACCACACAGACAGCGGGCGCTTCATCGCACGCGTTTGCCCGCCATGCCGGCTACCGCCGCATGTTCGCGCCCGGCGCGCTGACCCTCGGCATTTACCTGCCGCTGCGCTTTTACCAGGGCGACATGCAGGCGCTGGCCGGCCAGGCCGAGCTGGTCGCCGCCATGGACAGGCAGGGCTTTGCCGCCGCCTGGGTGCGCGACATTCCCCTGTTCGACCCGCGCTTCGGCGATGCGGGCCAGCTGTTCGACCCGTGGACCTACCTGGCGTATCTGGCGGCGCGCACGGACTCGCTGGCCCTGGCCACGGGCAGCGCCATCTTTACCCTGCGCCATCCCGTCGACCTGGCCAAGGCGGCCGCCAGCATCGACCAGCTGTCGGGCGGGCGCCTGGTGCTGGGCACGGCCTCGGGCGACCGCGCCAGCGAATTTCCCGCGTATGGCGTGCCATTCGCCACGCGCGGCGAGCGCTATGCGCAGGCCGTGCACATGTTCCGCCAGTTGCTGCTGGCCGGCCCAGCGCATCTCGCCGGCCCGTTGGGCAGCCTGGCCGGCCTCGAACTGCTGCCCAAGCCCGTGGCCGGCGCCATTCCGCTGGTCGTCACCAGTTCCTCGGGCCAGCCTTTGGCATGGATAGGGCGCCACGCGGACGGCTGGCTCACGTATCCGGAAGCGACGGATACGCCGGACGGGCCGCGCCGGCTGGCGGAAAAGATCCGCGCCTGGCGCGCCTGCATACCGGATGGCGGCTTTCGCCCGCACATGTGCAACGAGTGGCTGGACCTGGTGGACAACCCCGATTACCCGCGCACGCCCGTGCGCAGCGGCTATGTGCTGCGCACGGGACGCAAGGGCTTGATCGACCTGCTCGGTGAATGGCGGGAAGCTGGCGTCAACCATGCGGCGCTGGGCATCCAGCATGGCCAGCGTCCGGCCGCGGAGGTGCTGCAGGAACTGGCGCAGGAAGTGCTGCCGCATTTTCCCTCGCATGCGACGCTGCCCGGCACCGTGCCGCGCTGGTGATGGCTGCCTAAAGCAGCTGGGTAGCTGTATAAATCAGCAAGCCGGCCAGGCCGCCCACGATGGTGCCGTTGATGCGGATGAATTGCAGGTCGCGTCCGATGGCCAGTTCGATGCGCTCGCTCATTTCGTCCTTGCTCCACAGGTCCAGGCGGGCGGCGATGAAGGCGCCCACTTCGCCCCGGTAGCGGCGCACCAGCGAGCCGCTGCCGGCGACGATGGCGCCGTTCAGCCATTCCCGCGCAGCTTTGTCCTCACCCAGCACCTTGCCCGTGTTGCGCGCCAGGCTGGCGATGGCTTGCGCCAGCACGGGCCGGTCGGCGTGCAGGTCGGCCTGCAGGCGCGTGCTGATGTTGGTCCAGAGGTCGCCCAGCATGGCTTGCACCGTATCGCTGGCGACCAGCTGCAACTGGTAGCGCCGCACCGTGGCCTGCCACTGCGGGTCGGCCTTCAGGTGCAAGGCGCTGTCGGCGATCCAGCCGGCGATGCGCTGGCGCAGCGGGTGCTGCGGATCGATGCGCACGGCGAGGGCGAATTTTTGCAGCGAGGCGATCATGCGCGGCTCGTACGCCTTCACGGCTTTTTTCACCAGCGCGTTCTCGATCTGGAAGGCGCCCAGCACGAAGTCGCCGATGGCCGCGTGGTGCGCCTCGTCGTCCAGGTAGGCGGCGCTGCGGTCGAGCAGGAAGTCCAGCAGTTCCTGCGGCTTGCCGTCGGCGATCAGCGCATCGATGCAGTCCGCCGCCACGTCCGACAGATTCAATTGTCCAAGATAGCCGCTGGCCTGATCACGCAGCAGGCGGCCAAGCTTATCGTGATCGGCCATCGCCAGCAGCTGTTTCGCCACGCCGGCGCCGGCCATGCCCAACTGCCGCGCGTGGACCTCGTCAGCGAGCCAGGTGCCCAGGCGCGCGGCGGGGTCGGCCTGCACGATGCGCTCGGCGATGCCTTGCTCGGTAATGAAATGGTTTTCCACGAAGGCGCCCAGGCTGCGGCCGATGTCCGCCTTGCTGTTCGGGATGATGGCCGTATGCCACAGGGGGATGCCCAGCGGGTGGCGGAACAGGGCGACGACGGCGAACCAGTCGGCAATCGCCCCCACCATGGACGCTTCGGCGAACGCTTCCACATAGCCCCAGGCGGGGTGGCCGCCCCGCTGCGAGCGGGCCACGGCGAAGACCAGCGCGGCCAGCAGCAGCAAGCCGGCGGCCAGCCACTGCATGTTGCGCAGGCGCGCGCGCTTGAGCTGGTCCGTGCTCTGGTCCAGCTGTGCGATGAGGTCGGGGGAAGGTTGCATGGATGGCGGCCTGCAGGGTTGCGAGACCGCCATCTTACTGCGATGGCGCAGGGGCGCGATTACTGTTGCGGATGCAGCAGCGAACGGCGGCGCGCGTAGCCGAAGTAGATGACCAGGCCGATCACCAGCCAGATGGAAAAGGCCACCCAGGTGACCCAGCTGAGGAAGGTCATCAGGCCCACGCACAGGATCACGGCCAGCGCCGGCACGTACGGCACGCCGGGGCAGCGGAAGGCGCGCGGCAGGTCGGGACGCTTCTTGCGCAGCACCACCACGGCAATCGACACCATGGTGAAGGCGGCCAGGGTGCCGATGTTGATCAGCTCGGCGAGGATGTTGAGCGGGATCACGGCGGCGATCAGGCCGAACACGATGCCGACCAGCCAGGTGGCGAAGAACGGCGTGTGGAAGCGCGGGTGCACGGTCGACAGGCGCTTGGGCAGCAAGCCGTCGCGCGACATGGCGAAGATGATGCGCGTCTGGCCGAAGGCCATCACGAGGATCACGGTGGTCATGCCGAGGATGGCGCCCAGGTCAACGAAGCCGGCGATCCAGTTTTCGCCCGCATACTGCAGGGCCAGCGAGACGGGATGGTCGACGCCGAGGAATTTTTGATACGGCACGATGCCCGTCATGATGGCCGAGACCACCACGTACAGCACGGCGCATACGGCCAGCGAGCCGATGATCCCGATCGGCAAATCGCGCGACGGCTTCTTGACTTCTTCTGCGGCCGAGGTGACGGCGTCAAAACCGATGAAGGCGAAGAAGACGAGGGCGGCGGCGCTCAGCATGCCGTGGTAGCCGAATGGCATGTAAGGCTGCCAGTTGGCCGGCTGCACGTGGCGCGCGCCGAAGATGATGAACAGCAGCACCACGCCCACCTTGATGGCCACCATGATGTTGTTCAGGCGCGCCGACTCGCGCACGCCCCATCCCAGCATGGCCGTCAGCAGCAGCATGATGACGAGGGCCGGCAGGTTGATGAAGGTGGTCACGCCGGGCAGCGCGCCCGGCGCGGCCGTCAGGGCCACGGGCAGCGCGATGCCAAAGCCCGACAGCAGCGACTGGAAGTAGCCGGACCAGCCGACGGAGACGGCGGCAGCGGCCAGGCCGTACTCGAGCAGCAAATCCCAGCCTATCATCCAGGCGGCCAGCTCGCCCAGGGTGGCATAGCTGTAGGTGTAGATGGAGCCGGCCACCGGCACGGTGGAGGCGAATTCCGCGTAGCACAGGGCGGCGAAGCAGCAGGCGACGGCCGCCACGACAAACGACAGCGACAGGGCGGGGCCGGCCGTCAGCGCGCCCGTGCCGGTGAGCACGAAAATGCCCGTGCCGACGATGGCGCCGATGCCCATGAGGACAAGGTCGAAGGGCCCCAGCACCTTGGCCAGTCCTCCTGGCTTCTTGCTGTGGGCAATCATGTCATCCAAATTCTTGGTTCTAAATAAGCTCACTGTGTCTCCTGGTGGTTTTTGTCATGGCGCCATTGCCGCCTCGTGAGTAGCACGACGCAGGCAGATTCTAGCCCAGGCGCCCGTGATTCCTGAAGGAAAACCGTACGGTGCCGTGCGCGCCAGCCCCGCAAACTTGCTTGGCAGGCAAAAAAAAAGCCCCGGGATGATGGACCGGGGCCGTAAAGGAGAATGCTACAGTTGGTTACTTGGCAAAGTGCGCTTCGATCTCTTCCAGCGTCTTGCCCTTGGTCTCGGGCAGCAGGAAGGCGGCTGCCAGGAAGTACAGCACGGTGCAGCCGGCGCCGAAGAAGAACAGGGTCGAATAGCCATGCAAGCCCACCGTTGGCAGGAAGATGGCGGCGATCACCGTCGAGACGAACTGGTTCACCAGCAGGGCGATGCTCATGCCGTTCGAGCGGATGCGCGTCGGCATCAGCTCGGACAGGGCCAGCCACACGCATACGCCCGGTCCCACGGCGAAGCTGGAAACGAACACGCAGATGGCAATCGCCACCAGCCAGCCATGCGTGGACGAGGGCACGGGGCCCAGGCTGGCTTTTTCGATGCGCAGCGGCGCCTCGCGCCCGGCGGCCGGGTCGGCGAACGGGTTCAGGTGCAGCTTGCGGAAGAACACGCCGATCACGCTGTCGGCCTGCACGGCGTCGTCGCGCGCGATGCTGACCTGGCGCAGCACGGGGTCGTCGCTGCGCAGGCTTTTCACATTGGTGAACGGGCCGTAGGCGTAGGCGATGGTCAGCTGCTGCGGCGTGCCGCCGGCCGCCGCGCCGAGGGCCGTCAAGGTGGGCGCATCGAGCTGCAAGGCCAGGCCGTCCGCCTGCACCTGGGCGGCGATGGCGGGGCGCACGTCGGCCAGGTGCGCTTCGGCGCCGCGGAACAGCAAACCGGCCGCCAGCAGCGAGACGACGATGCCGCCCGTGCCCAGCATCAGCAGGAATTTGCGGCCCTTGCGGTCAACCAGCAGCACGGCCACCACCGTCATCACGGCATTGAGCACTTTCAATAACACGTCGGCCATGTTGGCCGAGGCGCCCGACAGGCCCGCCTGGTTGAGGATATTGACGACATAGGCGAGGATGGAATTGATGCCCGTCGCCTGCGTGCAGGCGAGGATCAGGCAAGCGAGCAGGAAGGGCAGCACGTAGCGGCGGCTCAGCAGCGGGTCCTTGGCCTTGCCGCTTGCCTTGGCCGCATTTTCCGGCGTATCTTGCATCTCGCGCAGCTCCAGCTCGGCGGCAGCGGGCAAACGCGTGCGCAGCAGCGACTGGCGCGCCTGCGCGATGCGGCCCCGTTGCGCCAGCCAGCGCGGCGATTCGGCCAGCAGCAGGGCGCCGACGCTAAATACGAGGCCTGGCGTCAGGCAAACCCAGAAGATGCTGCGCCAGGCCTGGTCCTTGGCCGTGAAGATGGCGGCGCTGCGGCCCGCTTCCGGCAACGCTTGCGCCGCCTGCGTGGCCGTTTCCACCGTCTGCGCCTGCAGCAGGCCGATCAGGGCGGCGGCCACCAGGCCGATGGTCAGCAGCAGCTGGAACAGGGCGGCGCCCCGTCCACGCTGTTGCGCGGGCAGGCATTCGGCCAGGTACAGGGGCACGACGACGCCGATCAAGCCGCCGCTGATGCCTTGCAGCAGGCGGCCCAGCAGCAGTGGCGTGTAGCCGTCGGCGAGGGCGATCAGCGGGATGCTGGCGCTGAACAGGGCGCCGGCCAGGAACATCACCCAGCGCCGGCCGATAATATCGGCCAGGGCGCCGGCGAACAGCGAGGAGAGGACTGAACCCAAGAGCACGGCGGCGACGATAAAGCTCAGCTGCTGGGCCGTCAATTTCCAGGCCACCGAGGCCGTCGATTCCAGGTAGGGCAGGGCGCCGGCGATGATGCCGATGTCTATGCCGTACAGCAATCCCCCCATGCCGGCAATAAATAGCAGGTAGCGCATGGCCCACACGGGGGCCTTGTGTGACGTGTCGTGCATGAAAACTCCGGGACGGGGTTGAGGTTGGGGGCTGGGTCTAGAGACGGAATCTAGCGGGTGGAAAGATCGATGGCCGCGCCTTCGACGAAGACGGACACTGGCTGTAATGTGGAATCGAGGACGACGATGTCGGCCCAGGCGCCGGGCGCCAGGCGGCCCCGTTCGGATTCGCCCAGGTAGTCGGCCGGGTACAGCGACAAGCGGTTCGAGGCGTCGGCCAGGTCCAGGCCCAGGTCGACGAAATTGCGCATGGCCTGATCCATGGTCAGCACGCTGCCGGCCAGGGAACCCGTGGCCAGGCGCACGCAGCCCAGGCATTTGTAGACGCGCTGCGTGCCCAGGCCGTACTCGCCATCGGGCATGCCGGTGGCCGAGGTGGCGTCCGTCACGCCGTACAGGCGCGGGATGGCGCGCAGGGCCGCGCGCAGGGCGCCCTTGGCCACGTGCTGCAGGTCGGGGATGATTTCCGCGTATTCGGCGTGCGCCAGCGCGGCGCCCACCATGCCCGGGTCGTAGTGCGTCATGCCCGTCATGCCGTTGTACAGGTGGGTAAAACCGGAGACGCCGGCCTGCAGCGCCGCCACGCCTTCGTCATACGTGCCGGCGCTGTGGCCGATCTGCACGCGGATGCCCATGGCCGCCAGTTGCGGGATCAATTCCAGGTGGCCGGGGATTTCCGGCGCCATGGTCAGCACCTTGATGGGCGCGATGGCGTGGAAGCGCTGCACCAGCGCCAGGCTCGCCTGCACGACGTCGGGCGGCTGCGCGCCCAGGCGGTGCAAATTCAAGAACGGGCCTTCCAGGTGCACGCCCAGCATGCGCGCGCCGTTGGCCGGGCGCTCGGCGATGACGCCGGCCAGGCCTTGCAGGGCGCGCAGGATCGACGGCTCCTTGGCCGTCAGGGTGGTGCCCAGGAGGGCCGTGGTGCCGTGGCGCGCATGCACCTGCGCCACGGTGGCGCCCGCGTCTCCGCCTTCCATGATGTCGACGCCGGCCGCGCCGTGCACGTGCAGGTCGATGAAGCCGGGCAGGATGGTCAGCGCGCTGTCGGCGGCAGGGTCTTCTTGTATCTGGACGATGCGCTGGTCAAAGGTGATGGTGCCCGTGATCCAGCCAGATGGGGTAAGGATTCTGCCGCTCAGCATGTGTTATTCCGCTATAAAAAGTTCGATGCCCAGCTTTTGCAGCCCTTCGCGGTACTCCTGGCTGATGCTGGCATCGGTGATGACGGTATCGACCCGGTCCAGCTGCACGATGCGGTGCAGGCTGACGCGGCCGAACTTCGAGGCGTCCGTGAGGACGATGATTTTCTTGGCCCGTTCCACCATCTTGTGGTTCAGGCTTGCTTCCGCTTCGTGGTGGGTGGTGACGCCAAACTGCAGGTCGAAGCCGTCCACGCCCAGGAACAGCTTGTCGAAGCTGTACGCCTGCAAACAGGTCTCGGCCTGGCTGCCCTGGATCGACAGCGACTGCTTGCGCAGCAGGCCGCCCGTCAGGATCAGGTCCACGCCGGGCGCGTCGGCCAGTTCCCATGCGATGTTCAGGCCATTCGTCGCCACCGTCACGCCCGTGGCGTCGCGCAGATGGCGCGCCAGCGAGATGGTGGTGGTGCCCGAGTCGATGATGATGTTGTCGCCCGGTTCCACCAGACGCGCAGCGTAGGCGCCGATGCGCTCCTTCTGCTCGTGGTTGATGGCATCCTTCTGGCGTATCGTATGTTCGGGCGGCGGCGTGCGCGTCAGGGTCGCGCCGCCGTGGCTGCGCGTGGCCATGCCTTGCGCTTCCAGCGCATTCAAGTCGCTGCGGATGGTGACCGCGGACACGCCGAGCTTTTCCACCAGATCGGTCACCTGCACCGAGCCCTGCTGGGCAAGCATGTGGAGGATGGATTCACGGCGTTGGCTGGTATTTCGCATGGTGGCGGGCTCAGTAAAAAATGAAAATACCGAGCTTAACAGATTGCCGCTTCGGCAATGACGGCCACCGCCGCATTGCGGTTACAGGCGCGCGCATATTGCGCCAGCAAGCTGCCGATCTTGTGCTCGATCAAGGCCGGCGCCTGCGCCGGCAGGCTGCCTTGCACCACAGCCAGGTACTGTTCCGGCAAATGCTGGCTCAACAGCGGCAGCGGAATGGCCACGGCGTCCAGGTTGGCCAGCAGCTTGGCGACGGCGGCCGCCACTTCCGGCTCGCCCCAGTAATAGCGGCAACGGTCGCTCAAGCCGTAGCGGCGCATCAGGCGCTGCTCTTCCGGCGTGCCCAGGTAATGCTTGATCCAGTTCTTCGGCTTGGCCACCATCACGTCGTCGAGCACCTGCATCAGCTGCGAGGTGGCGTGCGCCGGCAGCAGTTCTTCCTCGATCTGGCACAGGGCGAACAGCGCCTCGCGCAGGGCGAAGGTGGCGGCCGGGCCCACTTTCAGGATGGCGAAATGGTCGCGCACCATGGCGTGCAGGGCGGACTCGCGCTGGTAGTCGGTCGAATGGGCTTCGAACACGAGACCAGGCTGCTCGGCGACAAAGGCCGACAGCTCGGTGGCGGCTTGCGCATCGTAATGCTGGATGCTGCTCTGGTCGAAATCAACGCCCGGCTGCACCACCATGGCGATGACGCGGCGCCAGGCGCCATGCAGGTCGTTGTCGAGGAAGGCGCGGCGGTGCACGTCGAGGGTGCGGCGCGCCGCTTGCGGGCTGGTGACGGCGCCCGCCTGCGCCAGTGACGCTTCGCCACCTGGAATCGGCACTTCCGTGCCGATCACGTAGACGGGCGGGGCGAAGCCGGCGGCGGCCGCCGCCGCTTCGGCGACGATGCACAGGCGCGCGGAACGGGCGGCCACGGTTTCATCGTCGAGCTGCAAGGGATCGTCGGCACAGCGCATGCTGCAATCGAGGTGGATTTTATGGAAACCGGCTGCCGCATACGCGGCGATCAGGGTTTCGGCGTGGTCCATCGCGGTGGCCGCATCGAGGTGCTGCCAGGCGTTCGGGCCCAGATGGTCGCCGCCCAGTACCAGGCGGCTGGCGGGAAAACCCTGTTCGCGGGCCAGTGCCAGCATGCTGTCGCGGAAGACGTTTGGCGTCATGCCCGTGTAGCCGCCGAACTGGTCGACCTGGTTCGACGTCGCTTCGACCAGCAGCACGGTGTCGTACTCGCTGGCCACGCGCATGGCGGCGCGCAGCACGCTCGGTTGGCTGCAGCAGACGGCGTACAGTCCCACGCGTTCGCCGCGGCGGTGCGCCTTGATCACTTGCTGGATCGGGGACAGGGTAAAAGTCGGGTTTTCCGCTTGCTTCATCATGTTGACGCCTTTGTATGTTGTCGTATCAAAAGGGCCGCGCCGCGCGCGCCGCCGGCGTCGCCAAAGCGGGGCGGCAAGATGGGCGGCACGTGCACGCCGGGGAACAGGTGGCGCTTGACGGCGGCCGGCAGCTTGTCGTACAGGTGCGGCAGCTTGGACAGGCCGCCACCGAGCACGATGACGTGCGGGTCGTAGGCCAGCACCAGGCCGGCCAGCGCGTGGCCCAGCAAGTCGAGGTGCACGGCCACCGTGCGTTCGGCCACGGCGTCGCCCATGTTGGCGCGCGCGACGATGGCCAGCGTGGCCAGCGGCTCTGTGCCTTCGCCGCCGAAATGCGCATATAACTTGCTCATGGCGGGGCCGGAGACATAGCGCTCCAGGCAGCCCGCCTTGCCGCACGGGCAGGCGTAGTCCATCAAGCCGTGCTGCGCCAGCAGGGTGGCGGGCAGGCTCCAGTGGCCCCACTCGCCGGCCACGCCGTTAAAGCCGCGCAGCAGCTGGCCGCCCACGCAGTAGCCGCCGCCGGCGCCCGTGCCGAGGATGGCGCCGAACATGCTGGCGGCATGCTCGGCCGCGCCGCCCTGCGCTTCCGACAGGGCGAAGCACTGGCAATCGTTGCCGATGGCGACAGGGCGCTGCAAGGCCTGCTGCAGCGTTTGCGCCACCAGGCGGCCGTTCAGGGCCGGCACGTTGGAACTCAGTTGCCGGCCGCTGGCGCTGTCGATCACGCCTGGCAAGCCGATGCCGACGGGCGCCGTCGTGCCGAGGGCCGCGTCGCCGCGCGCCACCAGGCCGACGATGGTTTGCACGAAGGCGGCAAAATCGTCGCCCGGCGTGGCCACCCGTTCGCGGAACACCTCGGCCAGCGCGCCGTCGCGGTCGGCAAAGGCGACCAGCTCCATCTTGCTGCCGCCGATGTCGATGCCGTGGTAGCCGGCTGTGTGATTAGAATTGGTCATGGCCATAGATGGTGACGCCTTGCACGACACGGTTGACGATGCCGCCGGCGAATGGGTTGTCGGGGCGCAGTTGCAGCAGCGCGGACTGGTGCAGCGCATATTGCTGCGCCATCAGCAGCCACAATGGCGCCAGCCAGGCGTCGGGCCAGGCCGGCGCGTCGGCCGCCAAGTTGGCAGATAAGTTGGCAGACAAGTCGCCGCCGATGCCCACCGTCAGGCAGCGCTGCGCCACGCTGTCGCGCTGCAGTTCTTTCAGTAAATCGTCCTCGTACTGGCGTGCCAATGGCTTGCTGCTGCGCAGCAGGATCACCAGCGACTCCGTGGTGACGGCCGATTTCGGGCCGTGGCGGAAGCCCAGCGGGGTATTCGCCATCGCCATCACGCGGCCGCCCGTCAATTCCAGGATCTTTAATGCCGCTTCCTTGGCCAGCGCTTCCAGCGGGCCGCTGCCCAGGTAGACGACGCGCTGCACGGGTGTTGAGCCCAGGTCCGCCACGGGCGCCGACCAGTCGCGCAGGGCTTGCTCGCCCAGCTGCGCCAAGGTGTCCAGGCGGGCCAGATTCGTGTCCTTGCCCAGTACCGACAGGGCCGCCAGCAGCATGCTGGTAAAGCTGCTGGTCATGGCGAAGCCGCGGTCGCAGCTGCCTTCCGGCATCAGCAGGTTATACGTGTTGCTGTCGTTGGCGCCTTGGCGCGCCAGCTTGCCGTCCGCGTTGCAGGTGATGTTCAGGAAGCGCGCGCCGGGCACGACCTGGCGCAGCAGCTCCACGGCGGCCAGGCTTTCCGGGCTGTCGCCGCTGCGGGCAAACGAGACGAGCAGGGTGGGTGCGTCCGCTTCCAGGTACAGCTCATGATGCGTCAGCAAAGTCGTGGTGGCGATGGCGCGGATGTTCGCCGGCCAGGCCGCATTCAGGGTATCGGCGACGATTTCGCCCACATAGGCCGAGCTGCCGGCGCCCGTCAGGATGACGCGTTGTGCGGGATTGGACAGCGCGTCGCCCAGGAAGGCGGCCAGGCTGGCCTGTTCCTTGCGCAAGATGCCGGCCAGAGCGCGCCAGATGGCCGGCTGGTGGGCGATTTCCTCGGCCGTGTGCAGGCCGCCGATGTCGCGCCAGGTTTGAATGTCACGCTGAAGAAGGGTAGTCATGGAGTGTCAGTAAAGTGTTTGTTGGAGAAAGCATAAATACTAAATTTCGAAAAGTCAAATACGAAAGTAAAACGAAAGTAAATAGTTTGATGACTTGCGAAATAATGTCATTTTATTGGGCCTGAATCATGTTGCGGTGCCGCATGAAAGACAGCGTTGCTGCCGCTTGTCGCTGAAATGCGACGATAACGAAAGTATGTTTTGTGACTTTTTGGTGAAACGTAAGAAAAATGCGCCAACTCTGGGCATTTTATTAATAAATTGCCGCTTTAACTTTCTTTTGATTGACGATATTTATTTTTCTTCTTAAAGTATTTCCATCACTTCGATTTTCTGAAAGCCGCCTGATGAAATCTCTCCCGCTTCCCCGCCGCGCCCTGGCCGCCTGTGTCCTCGCCGCCCTCGCCACATTGGCCGCGCCGGGCGTGCAGGCCGCGCCTATCGGCAATCTGCAGTCGCTCTCCGCCGTGCACGCGGCCGACGTGGCCAAGGGCGAGGCCCTGGGCTGGGAGGTGCGCAGCGACACGGGCATGCAGCTGCGTATCAGCCTGCCGCAGGCGGACGTCCTGCGCATCCAGGCGGGCGGCAAGGCGGGTTTGACGGGGCCGGGCGACAAGGCCGCGCCCATCGTCGTGGGCCAGCCTGCCGCGCAGGTGGCCTATACCCTGAGCGAACAGGCCGGGCATATCCTGATCAGTACCGCAGCCCTGAGCCTGCGCATCGACCGCAAACCGCTGCGCTTTACCTTGTATCGCAAGGGCGACACGATGCCCCTGTGGCGCGAGGTGCAGCCGCTGTCGCTCGACGACAAGCAGGGCGTGCAGGTGCTATCGAGCCTGCCGGGCGAGCGTTACTTTGGCGGCGGCCAGCAGAATGGCCGCTTCGAGTTCAAGGGCAAGCAGGTGCCCGTGTCGTATTCGGGCGGCTGGGAAGAGGGCGACCGGCCGAATCCCGCGCCATTCCTGATGAGTTCACGGGGCTGGGGCATGCTGCGCAATACCTGGGCCGATGGCAATTACGACTTGCGCGACCAGGAGCAGATCTCGCTGCAGCACGCGGAAGGCCGCTTCGATGCGTATTTCTTCGTCGGCAAGGACCTGCGCGACGTCGTCGCCCGCTACACGGAATTGACGGGCCGCGCGCGCATGCTGCCCCGCTGGGCGCTGGAATACGGCGACGCCGATTGCTACAACGACGGCGACAACGTGAAAAAGCCCGGCTCCGTGCCGAAAGGCTGGACGGATGGCCCCACGGGCAAGACGCCGGACGTGGTGGAAACGGTGGCGCGAAAGTACCGCGAACACGACATGCCGGGCGGCTGGATCCTGCCCAATGACGGCTATGGCTGCGGCTACACGAACTTGCCGGAAACGGTGAACGGCCTGGCAGGCTATGGCTTCCGTACGGGCCTGTGGACGGAAAACGGCGTCGACAAGATCGCCTGGGAAGTGGGCCAGGCGGGCAGCCGCGTGCAAAAGCTGGACGTGGCGTGGACGGGCAAGGGTTACCAGTTCGCCATGGATGCAAACAAGTCCGCCTATGACGGCATCCTGAACAATTCCGACAGCCGTCCCTTCCTGTGGACGGTGATGGGCTGGGCCGGCATCCAGCGCTACGCCGTGGCGTGGACGGGCGACCAGAGCGCCAGCTGGGACTACATCCGCTGGCACATTCCGACCCTGATCGGCTCGGGCCTGTCCGGCCAGGCGTATGCATCGGGCGACGTGGACGCCATCTTCGGCGGCAGCTCGGAAACCTATCTGCGCGACCTGCAGTGGAAAAGCTTTACGCCCGTCCTGATGGGCATGTCCGGCTGGGCCGCGGCCGAGCGCAAGCATCCGTGGTGGTTCGACGCGCCTTACCGCGACATCAACCGCCGCTATCTGAAACTCAAGATGCGCCTGACGCCCTACATGTATACCCTCGTGCGCGAAGCGGAGCAATCGGGCGCGCCGCTGGTGCGCGGCCTGATGTGGGATTATCCGCAAGACCCGGCCGCCTACACGGAAGCCTACAAATATCAATTCCTGCTGGGGCGTGACGTGCTGGTGGCGCCCGTCTACCGCAGCCAGGCCGTCAGCGGCGGCTGGCGCAAGGGCATCCACCTGCCGCAGGGCACGTGGTACGACTACTGGGATGGCCGCCAGGCCACGGCGGACGCGAAGGGGCGCGACCTCGATATGCAGGTGACGCTCGACAAGCTGCCCGTGTTCGTGCGCGCCGGCGCCATCCTGCCCATGTATCCGGAAATGCTGTACGACGGCCAGAAACCGAAGGATCAGCTCACGCTGGACATCTACCCGCACGGCGATTCCGACTACACGCTGTATGAAGACGACGGCAGCACGCGCCAGTACCAGGGCGGCGCCTTCAGCCAGCAAGTCATCCGCATGCGCCAGACGGGCGGCGACGTGCGGGTCGACATCGGCGCCGTCGACGGCAAGTACCAGGGCCAGGAAGCGCGCCGCGGCTATGCGCTGCGCATGCTGGCGGGCCAGGCCCCGGCCGCCGTGCGCGCCGGCGAACGCCTGATCGCTCAATCCGCCGACCGCTCCGCCTATGACAAGGCGTTGGACGGCTGGTTCTTCGATCCTGCCGATCGCCAGGGCACCCTGCATGTGAAGGTGGCGGCGCAGGACATCCGCCAGCCCTTGACCATGCGGGTCGACGGCGCGCTGGCCGTGGCGAGAATCGACGCCGACTTCCCGGCCGCCCCCGTGCCGGGCCGCGCCCTGCCGGCCGACGCCATGCAGGTGGTGGCGCGTCCTGCGGAAGAAAGCGGCTACCCGCTGGAAAACGCCTTCGATGGCAAGCCGGAGACGTGGTTCCGCACCGTGCGCAGCCCGTCCGTGAAGAGCGGTCCGCACGAATGGGTGATCGGCTTTACGGAACGGCGCCTGGTGGACGGCATCGAACTGGCGCCGCGCAACGACCAGCACTGGAAGCATGGCCAGGTGCGCGATTACGAGATCTACATCGGCGACAACAATGGCGAGTGGGGCGCGCCGCTTGCGCGGGGCACCCTCAAGCTGGAACAGGGTACGCAGACGGTCAACTTCCCCGCCACGGCCGGGCGCCTGCTGCGCTTCCGCGTGATGAGCACGCAAAATCCGGAAGGCGATGGTGCGGCGTCCCTGGACCCGATGGTGACGGCGGCGCAAGGCGCGCCGGTGGCGCGCGCGTTCGATGCGGCGCTGGCCACCGACGTGGCGCCCGTCACCTTGTCCGAGTTCCGCGTGCTCGAGCATCGCGTGGCCGAAGGCGAGGAGGTGCAGCGCTATCTGTCGGACCTGGCGCTGCCGAAGAGCATCGCGAGAGACCGGCCGGCAGGCAAGGCGGCCGAGATGCGCATGAACGGGCTGTGGTTCCGCAAGGGCCTCGGCGTGGGACCGGCCAGCCGCATCGACTTGCAGCTGGCGGGCAACTGGAATCTGCTGCGCGCCGACCTGGGCGTGGACGATAGCTGCCGCAGCGCAGGCGGCTTGCAATTCCAGGTCTGGAGCGGTGAGCGGCTGCTGTACGACAGCGGCCTGGTCACGGCTCCCGGGGTGGTCAAACCCGAAATCGACGTGCGCGGCCTGAGCCAGCTCAGTTTGCGCACCCTGGGCGCGCGCGGCTCCCAGGCGGCCCAGGTCTGCGGCAACTGGGCCAACGCCGTGTTGACCGGCACGCAAGGCGCGACAGTCAAGCCGCGCTAAGCAATCAATCATTTCACTAAAAAAGAGCCCCTCTCCGGACCGGGGAGGGATTCTTGCAGCCTTGCGAAAACAAATCACTTATAAAAGGAGTTGGGAATGCACTTGAAAAAACTGATGGCCGCCATGGTGGCGGTGGGGCTGGCTTCAACGGCACTGGCGGCCGAGGAGGAGAAACTGCAGCGTGTCGAAGTGACGGGATCGAGCCTGAAGCGCATCAACGCGGAAACGGCGTCGCCGGTACAGGTGATCAACGCCAAGCAGATCGAAAACATGGGCGCGCTCACCTTGCTGCAGGTGCTCGACAACCTGCCCGCCGCCCGTCCGGCGCAGCAGGATTTCCGTTCCATGTTTACGGGTTCCGATGGCGGCTCGCAAGCGAACTTGCGCGGCCTCGGTGCGCAGGGCACCCTGGTGCTGCTCAATGGCCGCCGCCTGTCGTTCTATGGCGCGCCGGCCGGCTTCCAGACCATGTTCGTCAATATCGACGCCATCCCGGCCGCCGCCATCGAACGCATGGAAATCCTGACGGACGGCGCGTCGGCCGTGTATGGTTCCGATGCCGTGGCCGGCGTCATCAACGTCATCACCAAGAAGTCGTATCAAGGCCTGGAAGCGCGCGCCAATGGCGAGTTTTCGCCCAGCGTGAAGGCCTTGGGCGAGCGCCAGGCCAGCGTGCTGTATGGCCAGGGCGACCTGGCCAGCGACGGCTATAACATCTACGGTTCCGTGAACGTCTATCAGCGCGACCGCATCGCGCTGGCCGACACGTGGCGCAAGCGTCCTTCGTATTTTTATGCGAACAATCCCAATTTCATCCCGAACATGCGCGTGGGCGTGGGCAGCGAACCGGGCGTGATGAACCCCGGGACCTTCTTTGTCTTCGACAAGGCGAAGAACAATGCGCGCACCCAGCGCGCCGTCAATGGCTGCAACAACAGCATCACCGAAGCATCGGGCACGCGCTGCGTGTGGAATGCGCTGCCCAACCAGCTTGACACGGGTCCGACCTCGGAGCGCGCCACGGCCTACCTGAGCGGCCGCCTGAAACTCGGTGGCGACATGGAAGCGTTCGCGGAAGGCGCCTTCACCCACATCAAGATGCGCGGCGAGAATGGCCCGTCCAGCTTCAATAGCGGCAGCACGAACAACTGGTTCGCGCGCAATACGGGCAATACCCTGAACACCTTCGCCACGCCTTTCCTGAGCCCGAACAATGTCTACCTGAAAGGCAAGCTCGATGCCGACATGGTGGCGAAGATGGGCGGCGCGGCTGGCTTGAATTACCTGCTGCAGGATGCACAAGGCCATTTCGGCCAGAAGAACGTCGATGAAAACTACCGCGCGCTCGTCGGCCTGCGCGGCGGCATTGGCGGCGGCTGGGATTTTGAAACGGCGCTCAGCGTGGCGGGCAGCCATTCCACCCTGTTTCAGACGGCGAACATCAACATCAAGGGTTTCGAGCAGGCGTTCGGGCCGTTCACGAAAGACCCCGTCAGCGGCCGCACGTATATCTCCGACAATCCCGCCTACAAGTTTGGTGAAATCAGCGACGCCAATGCGGCGCTGGTGCGCGCCGCCTACCCGACCTTCGCCATCGAATCGTGGACCAAGCTGATGACGTGGGATGCCAAGCTGGAAGGCACCCTGTTCAAGCTCGGTGAGCGCGAAGTGCGCGCCGCCGTGGGCACCAACATCATGCGCGAGAGTTTTCTCACGCCCGGCAATGCGGATGCGGCCAATGGCCTGATCACGCAGCAGGGCGGCTCCTGGTTCGACGGCCGGCGCACCATCGCCGCCGTGTTTGGCGAAGTGGTGGTGCCGCTTTCCGACACGCTGGAAGTCAATGCGGCCGCGCGCCTGGACAAATATCCGCATTTTTCCGCCAATCTGGCGCCCAAGCTGGGCGTGATCTGGCGCGCGCGGCCCGACCTGATGCTGCGCGGGACGTATTCGGAAGGCTTCCGCGCGCCCAACCTGGCCGAATCGGGCACGGGCGGCGTCTTTGCGCAGGTGGGCGGCATCCGCGACACGGTGCGCTGCGACGAAACGAATGCCATGGCGCGCGCCCTGATGAAATCGAAGGTGGCGACGGATGCGGACCTGGGCAAGAGTTTGCTCAATTCGAACTGCTCCACGACGGTGGGCGGCCTGACGCCGCCGAACCAGAACCTGCGTCCGGAAAAGGCCAAGATTTCCACCGTGGGCCTGGTGCTCCAGCCGGCCAAGGACGTGAGCATCTCCATCGACTACTGGTTCATCAACCGCCGCGACGAAATCGTGCGCCAGGACTTCAACGAGCTGTTTACGGAACTGGTGGACAAATACGGCCCGACCCTGGCCGGCGCCTCGAACGCCATCCGCAACGACCTGACGGATACGGACCGGGGCAACGTGGCAGCGGTGGCCGCCATGTGCGCCAATCCCGCCAATGCCGGCGTGTGCGCGGGCGGCGTGCCCGGCTACTCGGTGGGCAATCTGGGGGGCTTGATCAACTCGTACTCGAACCGGGGTCGCACCCTGATGGATGGCGTGGACATCGATGCGCGCACGCGTTTTGCGCTCGGTGACTGGGGCAAGCTGAGCACGGGCATCGCCGCCACCATCCGCAAGCGCGACACCCACGACAGCGAAGACGGCAGCGATATCAAGGGCAACACCGTCGGCTACTACGATTCGCCGCGCTACCGCGCCACCGTGAATGCCGACTGGAGCTACCGCAACTTCGTCAGCAGCGTGTTCGTCAACTACTCGGGCAAGACGCGCTGGGCATACGGCCCCTGGGACAAGGACAACACGCCGGAAAACTGCACCGCCGCCTCGGTGGCGCTGTCGGCCGGCCAGTGCAAGGGCGCGCCGTCGTACACGACGGTGAACCTGGCGTTCAGCTGGAAGCCGATCAAGCACCTGGACGTGGGCCTGAACGTGAAGAACGCGTTCAACAAGCAGCCGTACTACGACCCGAACGGCTGGGAAGGCTACAACCATAGCCAGGACCTGTTCGGCCGCCAGTTTGCCCTGTCAGCCAGCTACAAGTTCTTTTAATACGTGACCTTGCCCCTGCCCGCCTGTGCGGGCGGGGTATTGCCATGGAAAAGAAAAGACAATATTCTGAAATATGCAATACGAAAGATAAACGTAAGTGAAAGCAGACCATCAGGGCTGCTTTCGCGTTTTTCTCTCCGGATTTTTGGGCCGTTTCACCATTCTCGCTCACCTCCCTGCATACGTGTGTATCTGTCACACCACGATAACGAAAGTTATTGGTCGCGATACTGATTGAATCGAAAGATAAATCGCATTTATTTACCCGATTGAACGATAAATTTGCGTTATAACTTTCTTTTTGTTGACGATACTTATTTTTCTTTTTAAAGTAATCCCAAGAAAACGAAAATCAGCCGATACGGACTGATTTCCCGGAAGGTGCAACTGCCTGGCTCTACCTTCCGACGACCACCATAAAAATTGCATCCCCCCGACTTCGCCCTGGAGCGGGGAGGGCGCGCATAACCCTCGATATAGACGGAGAGACACCATGCATACCACCCGACTCAAATTGCGCGACATCAGCCGCGCCGCCGCGATCGTGATCGCCCTGGCGGCCGGCGTGCCAGGCCAGGCCTGGGCACAGTCGAACGCCACGAGTACCATTTTCGGCGAAGTGAGCGCGCCGGCCGGCGCCACCGTGGTGCTGGAAAACCTGGCGACGGGCGTGCAGCGCAGCCTGACGCCCGATACGGCGGGCCGCTATGTGGCCAACTCCATGCCGCCAGGCCGCTATGCGGTGCGCGTGCTGCGTGCCGGCAGCGTGGAAGCGTCGCAGGAAGTCGAAGCCCTGATCGGCGCCGGCGCGGAAGCGAATTTCGGCCCGGCCAGCGCGGCTGGCCCGGTGGGCCAGGAGCAGACCGTCGTGGTGAAGGCGTCGCGCAATCCGATCGATGTGTCGAACACCAACAATGGCGTGATCTTCACGGCCAAGGAATTGAAAGCGCTGCCGGTTGGCAACGACGTCGCCTCCATCGTGCAGCTGACGCCGGGCGTGTCGCGTGGCACCAACAGCGTGTACGGCAATGCGCCATCGATCGGCGGCTCGGGCCAGTCCGAAAACGCGTTCTACGTCAACGGTTTCCCCATCACGAACATCCTGACCCAGGTGGGCGCGTCGGAGCTGCCGTTTGGCGCGATCTCCAACCTGCAGGTGCTGTCGGGCGGATACGGTTCCGAGTTTGGCCGCTCCACGGGCGGGGTGATCAACATCACCACCAAGAGTGGCGGCAATAAGGTCGAATTCGGCGGCAAGGTGTCCATCATCCCCCGTTCGCTGAAAGGCGAGCCGGAAAACACCTATTACCCGAACACGGGCGCCAATCCGAAGACGGATGGCAATCTGCTGTACTGGAACCGCGACAATGGCAGCACCAGCAAGGTGGTGGGCCTGTATGGCAGCGGTCCCCTGATCAAGAACAAGCTGTTCGCCTTCGTGGCGCTGGAACAGACGCGCACGGACAGCCAGGCCGTTGCGGCCGCCGCCGACTCGGGCACGGCCCTGGCGCGCGGCTGGAGCACCAGCCAGAGCAAGGTGGACCGCATGATGGCCAAACTGGACTACAACCTGACGGACGACCATCACTTCGAATACACCAAGCTGTATGACCGCACGAAGACGGACAGCCAGGCGTATGGCTACAGCTACGCCACGCATGCGAGCAATGGGGTACAGGCAGGCAAGGGCGAGACGACGGTCAACTGCTGCGGTTCATCGGCCGCGCCGGGCGCCAATATCGACATCTTCAAGTACACGGGCTACCTGACGGACAACCTGACCGTGACGGCCATGATGGGCGAATCGCGCACGTCGCACACGCGCACGCCGAATGGCTACAATCCGCTGCTGGCGCAAACGTCGTCGAATGCATCGACCCAGGTGCCTGGACTGACGTACGCCAATCCGCAAACGGTGACGGGCACCCTGGTCGACCCGTCGTCGGAAGACCGCCAGAAAGCCAAGCGTCTGGATCTGGAATACAAGCTGGGCAAGCACTCGCTGCGCGGCGGCATCGACCGCATCGACGTGGAATCGAAAGTGGGCCTGAGCCTGGCCGGCGGCTACCGCTGGAGCTACCAGCGCGCGACCGATCCGAACCGGGCCATCAACGGCGCCTTTGAAACGCCGGCCCAGGGTGGCGGCTATGGCGCGCAGGGCTATTACGTCAGCAAGGACCTGAACGCCAACCTGGCGCGTCCCACCAGCGTGCAATCGGCGCAGTACATCCAGGATCATTACCAGGTCACGGAACGGGTGCTGCTGGACCTGGGACTGCGCCGCGAGCAGTTCACCAACTACAGCACCGATGGCGTGGCCTTCATCTCGCAGCGCAACATGATCGCCCCGCGCGTGGGCGCCACCTGGGATTACCTGGGTGACGGCACCCTGAAATTCTTCGCCAACGGCGGCCGCTACCACCTGCCCGTGCCATCGAACCTGTCGAGCAACATGGCCAGCCCCTTCCTGGCCACCAGCGAGATGTACACCTACACAGGCATCGATCCCGTCACGGGCGCGCCAACGGGCCTGCACGCCATCAGCAAGCCGTATTCGGCCAACAACGCGTACGGCCAGAGCCGCGACGCGCGCGAAGTGACGGCCATCGGCCTGAAACCGCTGTCGCAGGATGAATTCTCGCTCGGTTTCGAACGTGCCCTGAGCAAGAAGCTGGTGGTGGGCGCCAGCTTCCTGTACCGCAAGCTGAACGACACCAACGACGACGTCTGCGACGCGCGTCCACTGCAAGCCTGGGCCACGCGCAACAGCGTCGACACGAGCAACTGGGGCGGCTTCCAGTGCGCCATCATCAACCCGGGCCGCGACAACAGCCTGATGGTGGACTTCGACGACGGCAAGGGCCTGCGCCGCGTGGATATTTCGGCGGCGGAGTGGGGCAATCCGCTGCCATCGCGCACCTACCGCGCCTTGAACCTGTTCGTCGAGCACCCGTACACGAACGGCTGGTACGGCAAGCTGACCTACACCTTGTCCGGCCTGAAGGGCAATATGGAAGGCCAGACGGACAGCATCGGCGGCGGCGACGTGGGCCTGACGGTCAGCGACGACCACAAGGAACTGATGTACAACGCGTATGGCTACCTGCCGGGCGACCATCGCCACGCGTTCAAGGCCTACGGCTTCATGCAGCTCATCCCGGACGTGATGGTCGGCGCCAACCTGTCGCTGACCTCGGGCGCGCCGCGCAACTGCATCGGCGCGCTGCCCGACAACCTGAGGTTCGAGAACGATTACGGCGATTCCTACTTCTACTGCAATGGCAAGCCGGCGCCGCGCGGCAGCCAGGGCCGCCTGCCATGGCAAGCCCAACTGGACATGAATGTGGCCTATACTCCCAGCGCCGTCAAGGGCCTGAGCCTGAAAGTGGACGTCTTCAACGTGTTCAACAGCCAGACCGTGACCCGCTATAACGAGACGCGCGAAGACCATGGCGCCATCGCCCGCAGCTATCTGCAGGTGGCTGGCCGCACGGCGCCGCGTTCGGTGCGCTTCACGGCGGAATACACCTATTAACCTGCAGCCGGCCCGCCGTGCGGCGGGCCGGCGACGATCATTACCAATGGAAGCGAGAAGAGACCAATGACAACACAAATCAATCGACGCAATTTCCTGTCCGCCAGCGCCGCGCTGGCCGGTGGCGCCATGGCCGGCAGCGCATTGCTGCCTGGCGACGCCAGCGCCGCCCCTGCGGCCGGCCGCGACAAGGTCCGCCTGGGCCTGATCGGCACGGGCATGCGCGGCCAGGTGCTGCTGGCTGAACTGGTGCGCCGCGATGACGTGGAAGTGGTTGCCCTGTGCGATATCGAGCCGATCATGCTGAAACACGCGCTGGGCCAGGTGGCCAAAGCGGGCAAGCCCCGTCCGCGCACGTATGGCGAAGACCGCGACCAGAAAGCCTACAAGCGCATGCTGGACGCGGGCGGCCTCGATGGCGTGATCATTGCCACGCCGTGGGAATTCCACGCACCGATGGCGATTGCCGCCATGCAGGCGAAGATACCCGTCGGCTGCGAAGTGGTGGCCGGCATCACTCTGCAAGACCACTGGGACGTCCTGAATACCCAGCTGAAGACCGGCACGCCCTACATGTTGCTGGAAAACGTGTGCTACCGCCGCGACGTGATGGCTGCGCTGCAGATGGTGCGCGCGGGCCTGTTCGGCGAACTGCTGCACCTGCAGGGCGGCTACCAGCATGACCTGCGCGCCGTGAAATTCAACAGCGGCAATCCGGCCAAGCCGTATGGCGGCGGCGTGGAATTCGGCGAAAAGGGTTGGTCGGAAGCCCATTGGCGCACGCAGCATTCGGTCGAGCGCAATGGCGAACTGTATCCGAGCCACGGCATCGGCCCGTGCGCCATGTACACCAACATCAACCGCGGCAACCGTTTTACGCGCATCAACGCCTTTGCCAGCAAGGCGCGTGGCTTGCACGACTACATCGTCAAGCAGCCGGGCGGCGCGCAGCATGCGAACGCCAAGGTGAAGTTCAAGCTGGGCGACATCGTCACCACCACGCTGGCGTGCGAGAACGGTGAAACCATCATCCTGCAGCACGATACCAGCCTGCCGCGTCCGTACTCGCTGGGCTTCCGCGTGCAAGGCACGGACGGCCTGTGGATGGACTTGAACAATTCGATTCATATCGAAGGCGTCAGCAAGCCGCACCAATGGGATGACTTCAAGGCTTACCAGGACAAGTATGAGCACCCTGTCTGGCGCAAATATGCGGCCCAGGCCGAGGGCGCGGGCCATGGCGGCATGGACTTCTTCGTCATCCACGCCTTTGTCGAAGCGCTCAAGGCCAATGCGCCGATGCCGATCGATATCTACGATGCCGTGACGTGGAGCGCCATCACGCCGTTGTCCGAGCAGTCGATCGCCGCCAACTTCCAGACCCTGGACTTCCCCGACTTCACGGGCGGCCAGTGGAAATCGCGCAAGCCGATCTTCGCTCTCGACGGCAAGTACTAAGTTTCAACCGCCCGCTACCGCGCTTGCCGCCGTAGCGGGTTTTTTCTATCCCGATCCGTTTTTCAACCGCGGCGCACGCCGCAGGACTTCTTGCGCCTGCTGCCCGCCGTACCACCAGGAGACGTTGATGAAACACAGAAGTTCATTACTCTATGCCATCCTTCCCGCCATGCCCTTGCTGCTGGCAGCTTGCGGTGGAGCCACCGCCACGGGCAACGGCAATACGGCCTTGCTGGCCTCCAGCGTGGCTGCACCCGCCACGACGGCGACCGTGGAACTGGCCGGCAACGCCTTCATCACCAGCGGGAACGAGGGTGCCGTCATCAACGAGCGTGGCCTGGCCGGCTGGAGCAATCCGGCTGCCGTCGCCAGCACGTATTTCCGCGTGGCCGGCGCGGGCCCCGTCCGGGTGGCGCTGGACGCCAGCCTGGCCGATGGCGGCAACAGCACCATCCGCGTAAAGGTCAACGGCGCGCCGTTCGACGTCAAGCTGGCCGGCAAGGACCGCAAGACCTATGCCGTCGGCACGGTCAATGTGCCGGCGGCCGGCTATGTCAAGGTGGACATGCAGGGACTGTTGCGCGTGAAGGCCACGTTCGGCGACGTTGCGGCGCTGAAGGTGACGTCGAATGCCACGCTCAACTACGCCAACGATCCCGCCAACTACTACTGGTCGCGGCGCGGGCCGTCCGTGCACATGGGCTACACGGTGCCGGCCAGTACCGAGTATTTTTATAACGAGATGACGATACCCAAGGGCCAGGATGCCATCGGCTCCTACTTCATGGCCAATGGCTTCGGCCAGGGTTACATGGGTATCCAGGTGAAATCGACGAGCGAGCGCTGGATCCTGTTTTCCGTGTGGGACGCTGACAATGGCGCCAAGACCACCCTCGTCAGCAAGGGCGCCGGCGTGGTCGACAACGCCTTTGGCGGCGAGGGCACGGGCGGGCAGACCTATCTGTCGTACAACTGGGCGGCCGGCACGACGTACCGCTTCATCACGCGCGCGCGGCCGGACGGCAAGGGCGGCAGCGACTACTCGGCCTGGTTCTTCGCGCCGGAAACGGGCAAGTGGCGCTACATCGCCACGTGGAAGCGGCCGGCCATCAGTACGTATCTGACGGGCGTGCATTCCTTCCTCGAGAACTTCATCGATACCCTGGGCTACACGGAGCGCCGCGTCCAGTTCGGCAACCAGTGGGTGAGGAGCGTTTCCGGCACCTGGTCCGAAGTGACGGCAGGGCGCTTCACGGGCGACGCCACGGCCACCAAGGCGCAGCGCATGGACTATGCGGGCGGGCTGGAAAACGGCAAGTTCTATCTGCGTAACGGCGGCTTCTTCGCCGATGTCGTAAAAACCGGCCAGAACTTCACGCGGCCCGCGACGGGCCAGGCGCCCGCCGTCGATGTGAACGCCTTGCCGATGCAATAGGCGTGGGTTCTCAGAACGGCCGCTTGCCCACCATCGCTTCGATGCCGCGATAATAGGTGAGCGGCCGGCGTATCGTCACGTCCATCAATGCCGCCGCCTGGATGATGTCGTCCGTGTCGCGCCGGTACACCACCAGCGCATCCATTTCGTCGCCGCCGTTGCCGTCGATCTGGATCAGCTCATAGCCGCCGTCTTCCACGGCGCGCTGCGCCAGTTCCGTATCCAGCCACTCGAAATAGGGCAGCACGTTGCCACCACTTTCCTTGAGCAGGTCGTACGGAAAGTCGGGGAATTCGTCGAACATCTCCTGTATCTGTTCATGCAACTCATCGATCTTGTCGCTCGACGCCATATAGCCGGCCAGGTGCGAGAGGATCGCCACCGCATAGGCCTGCGCATCGCTGTCGATCCATTCGTCGCACGGCGCGGAGGGCGCCTCGGTGATGGCGGCGACGGCTGCGTCGAGTTCTTCGCCTTCCAGGTCACCGCGGGTCAGCTTGGTCAGCAGTTCAGATAAGAGCATGTTTGCCTTTCAGGGTAGGGCTCGGCCAGGGGGCATGTGCAGGATGTTGCAAATACTATCATTTCTGCGCGCCACGCGGCGGTTGCGCCAGACTTGTTATGCCAGTTAGAATACGAATCATTATTATTTGCATATAGAGATTTTCCGTGCCGCCTTCCCAATCCGGCGTTCACCAGGAGGTGGGCTGCCTGTATCACGAACACCACCGCTGGCTGCAAGGCTGGCTCAGGCACCAGCTGGGCAACGCATTTGACGCGGCCGACGTGGCGCACGATACCTTCGTGCGCCTGCTGAACCGTGACGAGGCCATCGCCGCGCGCGAGCCGCGGGCTTTCCTGACGGCCGTGGCCAAGGGGGGGCTGGGCAATCTGTACCGCCGACGCGACCTGGAAGCGGCCTACCTGGAGACCCTGGCGAACCTGCCGCCGCGGCATGCGCCCGATCCCGAGGCGCAAGCCATCCTGCTCGAAGCCTTGTTCGACATCGACCGCCGCCTCGACGGCCTGGCGCCGGCCGTGCGCCGCGCCTTTCTGCTGTCGCAGCTCGATGGCATGCCGCAGGCGGCCATCGCGCTGGAACTGAATGTGTCGCTGGCCACCGTGCAGCGCCACCTGGTCAAAGCCATGCACCAGTGCTTCTTTTCCCCGCTGGCGCCGTGATGGGTACCCTTACACCGGGAGCGGCCAGCTTGCAAGCCGTCGAATGGCTGGTGCGCCTGCAGGCCGGCGATTGCGCGCCCGAGGTGGAGCAGGCGTGGCGCGCCTGGCGCGGCAGCGCCCCGGAAAACGAGCAAGCCTGGCAGCATGTGGAAGACTGCGTGGCGCGCATGCGTGCCTTGCCCGCGCCGCTGGCGCACGGCACGCTGGCCCGCAAGCCGCTGCACGCGCAGGCGAATGCGGCGCGCCGGCAGTCGCTCAAGCTGCTGGCGCTGCTGGCCGTGGGCGGCGGCGGCTGGCTGGCGGGCGGCGATGAGCAGGCGCGATACTGGCTGGCCGATTACCGCACCGGCACCGGCGAATTGCGCCACGTCGTGCTGGCGGACGGCACGCGCATTGCGCTTAATACGGCCACCTCCATCGACGTGCGCTACGATGCGGGCCAGCGCCTGGTGACGTTACTCAAAGGCGAGATCATGGTCGCCACGGCGCGCGATGCGGCGGGCCGGCCCTTTGTCGTGCGCACGGCCCAGGGCCGCTTGCAGCCCGTGGGCACGCGCTTTGCCGTGCGCGCGGAAGGGGGGCGCACGCGCCTGGGCGTGTTCGCGGGTGCCGTCGATATTGTGCCGGCACAAGCGCCCGATGCGGCGCGCATGCTGCAGGCCGGCAAGCAAGCGACGTTTACTGCGGGGCGCATCGGGCCCGTCGAGGCCTTGCCTGCCGGCGCCGGTGCCTGGACGGCCGGCATGCTGGTGGTGCACGACATGCCGCTGGCCGATTTTGTCGGTGAGCTGGCCCGCTACCGCCATGGGCGCCTGGCCTGCGATCCGGCCGTCGCCCACCTGCGCGTGTCGGGCATCTATCCGCTAGCCGATACGGGGCAAGTACTCGACATGCTGACGCGCACCTTGCCCGTCGACGTGCGCGAGAGCACGCGCTTCTGGGTGACCGTGGTGCCGCAGCGGCAGCATCCATAATTATTTTCTGAAAAGTGAGGGGTTTGCGATTTTCGCGTGACATAGCGAGTGAACCCTTCATTCACTTTCAGGAAAACAGTCCGCATGCTCAGCACAACACCTATGTACGCTTCTTCCGCTTCCGCTTCCACCGTATGCCGCCGCAGCGTGGCGGCGCTGGCCGTCAGCCAGGCCCTGTGGCTGCTCGCCGCCAGCGGCGCCTTGGCTGCCGCACCTATTGCACAGGCAGCCAATGCGGCTCGCATCGAACTGGCGATACCCGGCGGCACCCTGGAACAGGTGCTGGTGCGCTTCGGCCAGGAGACTGGCACCATGATTTCCTACCAGGCCGCCGCGCTGGCGGGCAAGCGCAGCGTCGGCCTGACGGGCAGCTACAGCGTGCCCGAGGCACTGGGCGCCATCGTCGCCGGCTCGGGCTTGCGCGCCGTGCCGCAGGCAAATGGCGGTTATGTGCTTGACGTGGCAGCGGCCGATGGCGGCCAGACCATGCCCGAAATGAAGGTCAGCGCCAGCTTTGATGCGAACGGCGCGACGGAAGGCAGCGGCTCGTATACGACGCAGAGCATGCGCTCAGCCACGCGTCTGGGCCTGTCCGTGCGCGAGACGCCGCAGGCCGTCAGCGTGATCACGCGCCAGCAGATGGATGACCAGAATCTGCAGACGGTGGAAGAGGTGCTGCAAAACGCGGCCGGCGTGGCCATCAACCGCTACGACAGCGACCGTACCTCATTCTTCGCGCGGGGCTTCTCCATCGCCAGCTATCAGTACGACGGCATTCCCACCACGGTCGACAACGCCTACAACGTAGGCGACAGCACTCTGGACATGACGGCCTACGACAGGGTCGAGATCGTGCGCGGCGCCACGGGTCTGCTGACGGGCGCCGGCGAGCCATCGGCCACCATCAACCTGGTGCGCAAGCGCGCGTCGTCGAGGCAGCCGGCCGGCGCGGCGGCCCTGAGCCTGGGTTCATGGAACAATGCGCGCGCCAGCGCGGACCTGTCCACGCCTTTGACTGCGGACGGCAAGGTGCGCGGGCGGGTCGTGGCCAGCTACCAGGACAGCGAATCGTATGTGCATCTGTATCATGGCAAGAAGGCCATGGCCTACGCCACCGTGGAAGCGGACCTGGCGCCCGGCAGCGTGCTGATTGCCGGCTATGAATACCAGGATAACCGTCCGCGCGGCGGCATGTATGGCGGCTTGCCGCTGTGGTATGCGGACGGCGAACGCGCCACGCTTTCCCGCTCCGCCACCACGGCGACCACCTGGAGCCGCTGGTTCAGCACCAGCCAGACGGCCTTCTTGCGCCTGGAACAAAGCCTGGGCAGCGGCTGGAACCTGACGGCCATGCTGAATCACGGCTGGGGCGATTATTCGGCGGCCGAGCTCTTCGCCAATACCTGGCCGGACAAGGCCACGGGTCAGGGCGTGACGGGCTACGCCGGGTTTTACTCGGGCACGCGGCGCCAGGACAGCGTCGACGCCTATGTGCAAGGGCCGCTGCAGCTGCTGGGGCGCACGCACGACCTGGCGTTCGGCGTCTCGGGCAGCAACCAGTTCTCCAGCAATCCGGGGATTGCCGGCAGCAGCGTCGATTACGGCAATTTCCATCAGTGGCGGGGCGTGACGCCGGAGCCAGACTGGAATGACCCGAATTTTTCGCGCTGGAAGCTGCTCGATACGGTGCAGCAGCGCGGCATCTACGGCACGGCGCGCTTTTCGCTGGCCGACCCCTTGAAACTGATCGTCGGCGCGCGCTACAGCCGCTACAAGGCCGACCATGTTGACGACTGGGGCGGCAGCTACGCGTATGCCAAGCATGCGGTCACGCCGTATGCGGGCCTGGTATGGGATATCGATGCGCAGCATGCGCTCTACACCAGCTACAGCAAGATATTCAAGCCGCAGGGCTACCAGGACCGGTTCGGCCGCTACCTCGACCCCGTACAGGGCAAGAATCTGGAAGCGGGCGTGAAGGGCGAGTATTTTGGCGGGCGGTTGAACGCGGCGCTGGCCGTGTTCCGCATCGCGCAAGATGGCCTGGCGCAGGAAGACACTGGCCATTTTGTCGGCAATTCGCTGACGCAGGCGTATTTCGCGGCATCGGGCACCACCAGCAAGGGCGTGGAACTGGACGTATCGGGCGAGCTGGCGCAGGGCTGGAACGTATCTGCCAGCATGTCGCACGCGGCGGCCGAGGACAACACGGGCGCGCGCTTGAACAGCTATGTGCCGCAAACACTGGCGCGCGTGTTTTCCACCTGGCAGCTGCACGGCGACTGGCGCGCCTTGTCCGTGGGCGGCGGCGTGAACTGGCAGAGCGGCGCCCACCGCGACGCCACGGGGCCGACGGGGCCGACGGGCACGCAGCGCGTGGAGCAGGGCGGCTATGCCGTGGCCAGCCTGATGGCGAAATACGCGCTGTCGCGCCAGCTGTCGCTGCAGGCGAACATCAACAACCTGTTCGACAAGCATTACTACAGCCAGCTTGGCATGTACAACCAGGGTTACTGGGGGGGCGCCGCGCAACGCCAGCGTCACCCTGCGCTACCTCTTCTGATGCCTCACAGTGGCCAGGCCTGCTTGGTCACAGCCACCGCGACGATGTAGGCGAATACCAGCACGGCGAGCGCGAAGGCGGTGCCGCGCACGGCTGGCGTCTTGCCCCGTTTGAGTGCGATGGTGCCCAGCACGATGTAGGCCACCAGCGCGCACAGCTTGGCGGCCAGCCAGGGCTGGCTGCCCGGCGACTGGCCGCTCCACACGGCCAGGGCGATGGCGCTGGCCAGCAGGGCCGTGTCGACCAGGTGCGGCAGGATTTTTACCCAGCGCTGCTGCAAGGCGGGCGAGGCGCGCAGCATCCAGGCGCCGCGCAAGAGGAAAAGACAGCCGCTGGCGGCGGCGCAACCCATGTGGAAGTGCTTGAGACTCAGGTAATCCATGCGGTGACTTTACAGGCGTTGACAATGGCGCCAGCATAGCCGCCTTTGGCGCGCCGCGCCATATGCCGTCGGGAGGACGCGCAATCAGCGGCACCATTTCACGTACACCAGCTCCGGATCGCCTTCATCTAGATGCTCGATCCGGCCGCTGCGCACGAAGCCCGCGCTGGCGAACAGCCGTTGCGCGGCGCCGTTGGACTGGTTCGTCGAGGTGAACAGTTTCTCTGTCCGGCATGCGTCTGCGGCGGCGGCCAGCAGGCGCAGTCCCACGCCGCGCCGCTGCTGGCCGGGAGCGACCACCACCAGCGAGACAAAACCGTAGCAGAAGAAGTCCTCGTGCGTGAGCACATAGCCGGCCACCTGGCCGGCGCGGATGGCCACCTGGCTGTGCCCCTTGCCCACGGCGGCGCGCACGGCATCGCCACGCTCCGGGTGCGCCTGTGCATACGCGTCGCAAGCCAGCATGGCGTCCATATCGCCAGCCTGGGCCACGCGGGTGACGATTTCATCTGCCTCCGTTCTGTTCTCCATGCCGCTCCCTGTTGTGCCGGTGCCGAGTGTGCCAAAAATATATCCGTTTGTAAAACACCCGCCATCCAGCCTAGGTCCGCGTGCCTGTATCTAGTCACTTTTGCCGATGCGGCTATCCAGATTGCCTTTCCAGAATCACCCTGTGGCCGATAGTGCCTTTCCCCGCTGCCACGTAAGCTGGTCGGGACGGCTGGCCAGACGGCCAGTGCATTCATGGAGAAACATCGTGGCTACCCTAGATGGCACTAAGAACAACAGTAGTAACAAGGCAGTCGAACCCGGCATGCGGCGCAAGCAGTTTTCCGTATTGGTCAGCAGTACCTTCGCATTTACCATCTGCTTTGCAGTCTGGATGATGTTTGCCGTGCTGGGCATCCCCATCAAGACCAGCCTGGGTTTGACTGAAACACAATTCGGCCTGCTGGCCGCCATGCCCGTGCTGACTGGCTCCCTCGTGCGCGTGCCATTGGGCATCTGGACGGACAAATACGGCGGACGCCGCGTCTTCTTCTGGCTGATGCTGGCCAGCGTGGTGCCGATCTACCTGATCTCCTACGCCACCGCCTACTGGCATTTCCTCGTGCTGGGCATGTTCGTGGGTCTGGCGGGCGGTTCGTTTTCCGTAGGCACGCCCTACGTGGCGCGTTGGTACGAGAAGGAGCGCCGCGGCCTGGCGATGGGCATCTTCGGCGCCGGCAACTCCGGTTCCGCGCTGACCAAGTTCGTCGCGCCGGGCATCGTCGCCGCCTTCGGCTGGCAAATGCTGCCGAAGGTGTATGCGGTGGCCATGCTGGCCACGGCCATTATCTTCTGGCTGTTTTCGTACACGGACAAATCGCACCTGGCGCCATCGGGCGAAAGTTTTTCGGCGCAGATGAAGGTGCTGAAGGACCCGCGCGTGTGGCGCTACTGCCAGTACTACTCGGTGGTGTTCGGCGGCTACGTGGCGCTGGCGCTATGGATGACGAAGTACTACGTGGCCGAATACGGCTTTGACCTGAAGCATGCGGCGCTGCTGGCCGCCTGCTTCTCGCTGCCGGGCGGCGTGCTGCGCGCGTTTGGCGGCTGGATCTCCGACAAATACGGTGCGGCGAAGGTCACCTGGGCCGTGATGTGGGTGTGCTGGGTGTGCTTCTTCCTGCTGTCGTATCCGCAAACGCAGATGGTGATCGAGACCGTGACGGGGCCGCTGGCTATCCACATCGGCCTGTCGCCGCTGTGGTTCACCGTGCTGCTGTTCATCGTCGGCATCGCCATGGCCGTGGGCAAGGCGTCCGTCTTCAAGTTCATCGGCGATGATTTTTCCGACAACATCGGCGCCGTTTCGGGCGTAGTCGGCCTGGCCGGCGGCCTCGGCGGCTTCATCCTGCCCGTGATGTTCGGTGCCCTGGTGGACTTCACCGGCGTGCGTTCGAGCTCCTTCATGCTCCTGTACGGCACCGTCTGCGTTTCCCTCGTCTGGATGTATTTCTCGTTCAAGCCGCTGCGCGCGGCACCTACCAACCAACTCGCAGGAGCTAAAGCATGAGCCGCTACATGATCGATACGTGGGAGCCGGAAACCCCGAGCTTCTGGCAAAAGACGGGCAAGGCCACGGCCGCGCGCAATCTGTGGATTTCGATTCCCGCGCTGCTGCTGGCGTTCGCCGTGTGGATGGTGTGGAGCGTGGTGGTGGTCAACCTGCCCAACATCGGTTTTACCTACAGCAATAACCAGCTATTCTGGCTGACGGCCTTGCCGGGCCTGTCCGGCGCCACCTTGCGCATCTTTTATTCGTTCATGGTGCCGATCTTCGGCGGCCGGCGCTGGACGGCCATTTCCACCGGCTCCCTGCTGATTCCCGCCATCGGCATCGGCCTGGCCGTGCAGGACGTGAACACCGGCTATCCGACCATGCTGATCCTGGCGCTGCTGTGCGGCTTCGGCGGCGGCAATTTCGCCTCGTCGATGGCCAACATCAGCTTTTTCTATCCGAAGGCAAGCAAGGGCTTCGCGTTGGGCATGAATGCGGGCCTGGGTAACCTGGGCGTGTCGGTGGTGCAGTTCGTCGTGCCGCTGGTGATCACCTTCGCCGTCTTCGGCGCCTGGGGCGGCGATTCGCTCACCTGGGTCAAGAATGGCGTGAGCAAGGACATGTGGCTGCAAAACGCGGGCTTCATCTGGGTGCCGTTCATCGCCTTGTCCACGTTGCTGGCCTGGTTCGGCATGAATGACCTGGCGTCGGCGAAAGCATCGTTTTCCGAGCAGGCCGTGATCTTCAAGCGCAAGCACAACTGGCTCATGTGCTGGCTGTACACGGGCACCTTCGGTTCCTTCATCGGTTATTCGGCCGCGTTTCCGCTGCTGATCAAGATCCAGTTCCCCGACGTGAACCCGCTCGATTACGCCTTCCTCGGCCCCCTGGTCGGTGCGCTGGCGCGCGTGGCCGGCGGCGTGATTTCCGACAAACTGGGCGGCGCCCGTGTCACGTTATGGTCGTTCCTGCTGATGATAGGCGCCGTGCTGGGCGTGCTGTACTTCATGCCGCAAAGTGGCGCGGGTGGCAGCTTCAGCGGCTTCTTCTGGATGTTCATGCTGCTGTTTGCCGGCACGGGTATCGGCAATGCGTCGACCTTCCGCATGATCCCCGTGATCTTCTTGACGGAACACCAGCGTGCGGCGGCCGGCAAGGGCAAGGCGGCGCAGGAGCAGGCCATCGTTGACGCCAACAAGGAAGGAGCGGCTGTCCTGGGCTTCACCTCGGCCGTGGCCGCGTATGGCGCCTTCTTCATCCCGAAAAGCTATGGCACGTCGATTGCGCTGACGGGCAGCCCCGACGCGGCCCTGTGGTGCTTCATCGGCTTCTATGTCAGCTGCATCGCCATCACCTGGTGGTGCTATGCGCGCAAGAATGCGCCGATGCCTTGCTAGTTAGAACGCCTGGCAAGTCGTTCTTGCCAGGCGTTCAGGAAATGAGAGTATGTGATGGAAGAACTGGAAAAATTCGTCAACGGCTTCAGCCTGTTTCAGCAGCAGTATTTCAGCGAGCCGCAAACCTTGTACGACAGCCTGCGCGACGGACAGCGTCCCTCGACCTTGCTGATCGGCTGCTGCGATTCGCGCGTCGACCCCATGCTGCTGACGGGCAGCGACCCGGGCGACATGTTCGTCGTGCGCAATATCGCCAACCTGGTGCCGCCGTGCACGCCCGATGCGCCGCCCGGCGTCAGCTCGGCCATCGAGTTTGCCGTCTGCAAGCTCGAAGTGGCCAGGGTCATCGTGCTAGGACATGCGCGCTGCGGCGGCATCCGCGCGCTGCTGGAACCGCAGCCGCGCGCGGAAGGCCAGGAAACGGACTTCGTGGGACAGTGGATGCGCATCGCCGAACCGGTGGCGCAGCGTGTGCGGCGCGAGCTGGCGCACCGCTCGTCGGCAGAGCAGCACCACGCGTGCGAGCTGGCCAGCATCCTGCAGTCGCTGGACAACCTGCTCACCTACCCATGGCTCAAGCGCAGGGTGGAGCAGGGGGTGTTGAAATTGCACGGATGGTATTTCGACATCGACAGCGGGGCGCTGATGGCGTATTCGGCGCGCCAGCAGCAGTTTTTGCCGCTGGTCTGTCCGATCGAACGGGCGCGCCATTTGCATGAGCGCCCGTGGCCGGATTCAGCTAAAACGTAACAAATCCCCGCTGCGGTCAAACGCCAGCAGGCTGTCGATGCGGCCTTGCTCGATGGCCGTCACCATGGCGCGCAGGGGCGCCTCGCATTCCTGCGCGGCGGGCGGTTGGCCGTCCTGGCCAGCCAGTCCTGCCACGAAGACCACGTCCCAGTGCGTCTGCATCTGTTTCGATTCCTCTTTCAATGTCTCGAAGCTGTCCAGTTCCTCGGGCAGCTTGTCGGCGCACATCACGGGCGTGAGGGACTTGCCCTGGCCGCCAGGCTGGGCCTGCGCCTGGGTAAAGGTGAACAGCAGGCGTTGCGGCTGCTCCTGGTCGCGGGCGCTGCGCAGCAGGCTGGCGTAATCGGTAATCGACATGGTGCTCTTTCTCTGTGTTGAACGATGACGACAGGTATACCGCAGCACGGTCGCGGCGCCCATAGGCAATAGTGACTATCCGGGTGACTACGCGTCTATGCATTCCTGGTGCCGGAAACCGACTTCTTGCCAATACCGCCGGGCAGGGCGCATCGATAGACTGTTTGTATCGACGCTTGAGCCATCCTGCTTGCAGCGTTTTTATGACCTGGCGCCGCTCCTGCGGCGCATGTGTGGAGGTAGCATGAGTCACTTTCTGGACCGTCTTAAATTTTTTAGCAAGCCCGCCGAGCCGTTCTCGAACGGCCATGGCACCGTGGTCGATGAAGACCGCACCTGGGAAAACGCCTACCGCCAGCGCTGGCAGCACGACAAGATCGTGCGTTCCACGCATGGCGTGAACTGTACCGGCTCGTGCAGCTGGAAGGTGTATGTCAAGAATGGCCTGATCACCTGGGAAACCCAGCAAACCGATTACCCGCGCACGCGGCCCGACCTGCCCAACCACGAGCCGCGCGGCTGTCCGCGCGGCGCCAGCTATTCCTGGTACGTGTATTCGGCGCAGCGCGTGAAATACCCGATGGTGCGCGGCCGCCTGATGGAAATGTGGCGCGAAGCGCGCAAGACCATGGATCCCGTCACGGCCTGGGACTGGATCAGCCAGGACCCCGTGCGCTCGCAGCAGTACAAGTCCATCCGTGGCCTGGGCGGCTTCGTGCGCGCCACCTGGGAAGAATCGAATGAAATCATCGCCGCCGCGAATGCGCTGACGATCAAGAAATACGGCCCGGACCGCATCGTCGGCTTCTCGCCGATTCCCGCCATGTCCATGGTCAGCTATGCCTCCGGCACGCGCTACCTGTCGCTGATCGGCGGCGTGGCCCTGAGTTTCTATGACTGGTACTGCGATTTGCCGCCAGCCAGTCCGCAAGTGTGGGGCGAGCAGACGGACGTGCCGGAATCGGCCGACTGGTACAACTCGACCTATCTGATGGTGTGGGGCTCGAACGTGCCGATGACGCGCACGCCGGATGCCCACTTCTACACGGAAGTGCGCTACAAGGGCACGAAAACCGTGGCCATCTCGCCCGATTACGGCGAAATGGTGAAGTTCGGCGACATCTGGCTGGCGCCGAAACAGGGCACGGACGCCGCGCTGGCGCTGGCCATGGGCCACGTGATCCTCAAGGAATTCCACTCGGAAGGGCAGAGCGCCTACTTCCGCGAGTATGCGCGCCAGTACACGGACTTCCCCATGCTGGTCCTGCTCAAGGAGCATAACGGCACCCTGGTGCCCGATTACTTCCTGCGCGCTTCGCACCTGGACAACAACCTCGACGAAACCAACAATCCGGAATGGAAAACCCTGGTCATCGACGAAACCACGGGTGCGATTACCGCGCCGGCCGGCTCCATCGGCTTCCGCTGGGGCGAATCGGGCAAGTGGAACCTGGAACAGAAGGCCGGCGGCAGCGGCGTGCCCATCGTGCCGATGCTGTCCATGATCAACGACAGCGACGCCGTCACGGAGGTGGGTTTCGCCTACTTCGGCGGCAAGGATGCGTCCGACATGCTGCTGCGCAAGGTGCCGGTGAAAACCATCCGCCTGGCCGACGGCACGACGGGCCTGGTCACCACCGTGTTCGACCTGACCCTGGCCAACTACGGCATTGACCGCGGCCTGGGCGGCGAGAACGTGGCGGAAAGCTATGACGACGACGTGCCCTACACGCCGGCATGGCAGGAAAAGCACACGGGTGTGAAACGCGCCGACGTCATCACCGTGGCGCGTCAGTTCGCGCAAAACGCGGACCAGACGCGCGGCAAGAGCATGGTCATCGTGGGCGCCGGCCTGAATCACTGGTACCACATGGACATGACCTACCGCGGCATCATCAACATGCTGATGATGTGCGGCTGTATCGGCCAGTCGGGCGGCGGCTGGGCGCATTACGTGGGCCAGGAAAAACTGCGTCCGCAAACTGGCTGGACGCCTTTGGCCTTCGCCCAGGACTGGGTGCGCCCGATGCGCCAGATGAACGGCACCTCGTTCTTCTATGCCCACACGAGCCAATGGCGCCATGAAAAGCTGGAAACGGGCGACATCGCCTCGCCATCGGCGGCCGGCGGCACGGGCGACCTGACCCTGCTCGACTACAACGCCAAGGCCGAGCGCATGGGCTGGCTGCCATCGGCGCCGCAGCTGCAAACCAATCCGCTGGAAGTGGCCAAGGCCGCGAAGGCGGCAGGGCAGGCGCCGGCCGCGTATGCGCTCGACCAGATCAAGGCGGGCCAGCTGCAGTTCTCGTGCGACGATCCGGACAATCCGGCCAACTTCCCGCGCAATATGTTCGTCTGGCGCTCGAACATCCTCGGCAGCTCGGGCAAGGGCCATGAGTACTTCCTGAAATACCTGCTCGGCACGCAGAATGGCTTGCTCAGCGACGAAGACGACTGCATCACGCCGAAACAGGTGAAAGTGCGTCCCGCCGCCGAAGGCAAGCTCGATCTGCTGGTGGTGCTGGACTTCCGCATGTCGACCACCTGCCTGTATGGCGACGTGGTGCTGCCGACGGCCACCTGGTATGAAAAAGATGACTTGAACACGTCGGACATGCATCCGTTCATCCACCCGCTGTCCGAAGCCGTGCAGCCCTTGTGGCAATCGAAGTCGGACTGGGAGATATACAAGGGCATCGCCGAGAAATTCTCGGAAATCGGCGGCGAACTGCTGGGCACCCAGCAAGACATCATCCTCACGCCGCTGATGCACGACACGCCGGGCGAACTGGGCCAGCCTTTCGATCCCAAGGACTGGCGTGCCGGCGAATGCGACGCCATCCCCGGCAAGACCATGCCGAACATGACGGTGGTCGAGCGCAATTACCGCGACGTCTACAAGAAATTCACCTCGATCGGCCCGCTGCTGGAAAGCATCGGCAATGGAGGCAAGGGCATTTCCTGGAAAACGGGCCATGAAGTCGACGTGCTGCGCGGCATCAACCGCACGGTGCTCGAAGAGGGCGTGTCGAAGGGCCAGCCGCGCCTCGATACGGCCATCGATGCGGCCGAGATGATCCTGTCGCTGGCGCCCGAGACGAATGGCCACGTGGCCGTGAAAGCCTGGGCCGCGCTGTCGGCCATCACGGGACGCGAGCATACGCACCTGGCGCTGCCGCGCGAGCATGACAGCATCCGCTTCCGCGACGTGCAGGCGCAGCCGCGCAAGATCATTTCCTCGCCCACCTGGTCGGGCCTGGAAAGCGAAGAAGTCAGCTACACGGCCGGCTATACCAACGTGCATGAACTGATCCCATGGCGCACTCTGACGGGCCGCCAGCAGTTCTACCAGGATCACCTTTGGATGCGCGACTTCGGCGAAGGGCTGTGCGTGTACAAGCCGGCCATCAACACGAAGACGACGGAAGCGCTGCTGGGCACCAAGCCGAACGGCAACAAGGAACTGGCGCTGAACTTTTTGACGCCGCACCAGAAGTGGGGCATCCACTCCACGTATTCGGACAACCTGCGCATGCTGACCCTGTCGCGCGGCGGACCGCACGTGTGGCTGTCCGAGACCGACGCGAAGACGGCCGGCATCGTCGACAACGACTGGATCGAAGTGTTCAACGTGAACGGCAGCCTGACGGCGCGTGCCATCGTCAGCCAGCGCATTCCGGCCGGCATGACGATGATGTACCACGCCCAGGAAAAGATCATCAATGTGCCGGGCGCGGAGATGACGGGCAAGCGGGGCGGCATCCATAACTCGGTGACGCGCGCCGTGCCCAAGCCGACGCACATGATCGGCGGCTACGCCCAGCTGGCGTACGGCTTCAATTACTACGGCACGGTGGGCTCCAACCGCGATGAATTCGTATTGGTGCGCAAGATGAACAAGGTTGACTGGCTCGAAGGCCCGTTGCAGGAAGAAGGAGCATAGTATGAAAATCAGAGCGCAAATCGGCATGGTGCTGAACCTGGACAAGTGCATCGGCTGCCACACCTGTTCCGTCACGTGCAAGAACGTGTGGACCAGCCGCGACGGCGTCGAGTACGCATGGTTCAACAACGTCGAAACCAAGCCAGGCATCGGCTATCCGAAGCAGTGGGAAAACCAGGACAAGTGGAACGGCGGCTGGCGCCGCACGGACTCTGGCAAGATCGAGCCGCGCCAGGGCAGCCGTTTAAAGATTCTGGCGAATATCTTCGCCAATCCGAACCTGCCCGCCATCGACGAGTACTACGAGCCGTTCACCTACGACTACGAGCACCTGCAAAGCGCGCCGCTGTCGCAGACGCCGCCGACGGCCCGTCCGATCTCCGTGCTGACCGGGAAAAAGATGGAGAAAATCGAGTGGGGTCCGAACTGGGAAGATGACCTGGGCGGCGAGTTCGCGCAGCGCAGCAAGGACAAACTGTTCGACAACATGCAGAAGGAGATGTACGGTACCTTCGAAAACACTTTCATGATGTATCTGCCGCGCCTGTGCGAGCATTGCCTCAATCCGACGTGCGTGGCGTCTTGCCCGTCCGGCTCCGTGTACAAGCGCGAAGACGACGGTATCGTGCTGATCGACCAGGACAAGTGCCGCGGCTGGCGCATGTGCATCTCCGGTTGCCCGTACAAGAAGATTTACTACAACTGGTCGTCCGGCAAGGCGGAGAAGTGCACCTTCTGCTTCCCCCGCATCGAAGCGGGCCAGCCTACCGTGTGCTCGGAAACGTGCGTGGGCCGCATCCGCTACCTGGGCGTGCTGCTGTACGACGCCGACAAGATCGAGGCTGCCGCCTCCGTGCCGCAAGAGCAGGACCTGTACCAGGCGCAGCTCGACCTGTTCCTCGACCCGCACGACCCGGCCATCATCGCCGAGGCGCGCCGCCAGGGCATCCCTGACCTTTGGCTGGAAGCGGCCGTCAAGTCGCCCGTCTACAAGATGGCCGTCGAGTGGAAGGTGGCGTTCCCGCTGCATCCCGAGTACCGCACCTTGCCGATGGTGTGGTACGTGCCGCCGCTGTCGCCGATCCAGGCGGCCGCCGAATCGGGCAAGCTGGGCGTGAACGGCATGCTGCCGGACACGCAAAGCCTGCGCATTCCCGTGCAGTACCTGGCCAATCTGCTGACGGCCGGCGACCAGCCGCCCATCGTCTCGGCGCTGGACCGCATGCTGGCCATGCGTGCCTACATGCGCAGCAAGACGGTCGAGAAGGTGGAGAACCTCACGGTTCTGAAACAGGTGGGCCTCACCAAGGCGCAGGTGGAGGACATGTACCACATCATGGCCATCGCCAATTACGAAGACCGCTTCGTCATCCCCAGCAGCCACAAGGAAATGGCCGAGGACAGCTTCAACGAGAAGGGTTCGTGCGGCTTCAGCTTCGGCAATGGCTGCTCGGACGGCACCAGCGAACCGACCTTGTTCGGCAAGAAAAAACACGGTTCGGCCATCTTCATGCAGATGCCGAAGTCGCGCAAAACGGCGCCCGGCGCTTAAGGAGCTCATATGGAACACGCTATGCATCACTACCAAGTCCTTTCTCGCCTGCTGCTGTATCCCGAGCCAGAACTGATCGCGCACCTGCCGCAGCTCGACGCTGCGCTGGCGGGCGTGCCGGAGCAGCACGCGCTGCTGCGGCCCTTGCTGGCGCACCTGGAAAGCAGCAGCCTGATCGACCTGCAGCAGCAGTACGTGGCCACGTTCGACCGCAATCCCTCGCACTCGCTGCACCTGTTCGAGCATATCCACGGCGAATCGCGCGACCGGGGCCAGGCCATGGTCGACCTGATGGAGGAATACAAGCGCCACGGCCTGCAGATGGTGGGCGACGACTTGCCCGACTTCGTGCCGCTGTTCCTGGAATTTCTGGCGCAGCTCGACGAGGAAGCTTCGGCGCCGCTGCTGGGCGACGCCGTCCACGTGCTGGCGCACGTCGGCCGCAAGCTGACGGCCAATGGCAGTCCGTATGCGCCCGTCTTCACGGTGCTCGAACGCCTGAGCCCCGTGGCGGCCGAAATGCTGGCCGAGCCGCCCGTGCGCGACATGGATGAAGCGCTGGAAACCTTCGGGCCCGGTGCGGACGGCGTCGAGCCCTTGCTGCGCCAAGGTCTGGGCCAGGTTCCGGGCGGCGTCCATCCCGTGCATTTTCACCCGCAGCCGCGGCACGCCGCTTGAATCGCGTCCGCATGAGGAGAATACATCATGAGTAATTACTTGCATCAATTTGTGTATGGCATTTATCCATACATCGCGCTGGCCATCTTTTTCCTGGGCAGCCTGATCCGCTTCGACCGCGAGCAATACACGTGGAAGTCCGATTCCAGCCAGCTGCTGCACCGCGGCAGCCTGCGCCTGGGCAATATCCTGTTCCACATCGGCATCATCGGCCTGCTGTTCGGCCATGCTGCCGGCTTGCTGACCCCCGTCTGGGTGTGGGATACGCTGGGCGTGTCGCACAGCCTGAAGCAGGGCGTGGCCATGGCGGCCGGCGGCGTGATGGGCGGCCTGTGCCTGGCCGGCATCCTGATCCTGCTGGCGCGCCGCTTCGGCAATGCACGGCTGCGCGCCGTCACCACGGCCGGCGACAAGCTGGTGATGGTGTGGATCTTGCTGACCTTGCTGCTGGGCCTGTCGTCGATCTTCGTGTCGGCTTCGCACATGGATGGCCACATGATGGTCTTGCTGATGAACTGGGCGCAGCACATCGTGACCTTGCGCGGCGACGCCGCCAGCTTCATCGTCGATGCGCCGCTGGTGTTCAAGCTGCACCTGTTCATGGGCATGTCGCTGTTCGTCATCTTCCCGTTCACCCGCCTGGTGCACGTGTGGAGCGGCTTCGGCGCCATCGGGTACCTGGGCCGTGCTTACCAGCTGGTACGCCGCCGTTAATAAAGGAGCTAGATCATGGGAATTTCCGTCAATGGCATCGATATCGACGATGCCGACATCGCGCAGGAACTGCCGCATCACGACGGCGCCGGCAATCCGCTGAAACAGGCCGTGCATGAACTGGTGCTGCGCCGGCTGCTGCTGGACGAGGCCGAACGCCTCGGCGTGCAGGGCGGCAGTATGGACGACCGGGTCGAGGCGCTGTTTGCGCAGGAAGTGCGCGTGCCGCCCGCCGACGATGCGGCTTGCCGCACCTTTTATGCGCAGCGCCCGCAGCTGTTCCGCAGCGGGGCGCTGGTCGAGGCGCGCCACATCCTGTTCCAGGTGACGCCGGAGGCGCCGTTGGAGCTGGTGCGCACGACGGCGCAAGCCGTGCTCGAGGCCATCAAACTGGCGCCCGAGCGCTTCGGCGAACTGGCGGCGCAGTATTCGAACTGCCCGTCCGGCGCCTTGGGCGGCAACCTGGGCCAGCTGTCGCCGGGCCAGAGCGTACCGGAGTTCGACGCGCTGCTGTTCCGCCTGGAAGCGGGGGCGCTGGCCGCGCACTTGCTGGAAACGCGCTTCGGCTACCACATCGTGCAAGTGCTGCGCCGCGTCGAAGGCCAGGCCATCCCGTACGAAGCGGTGCAGGCGCAGATTGCCGACCGCCTGTCGCGGGCCGCGTGGCAGCGCGCCGTGCACCAGTACCTGCACTTGCTGGTGGGGCGCGCGGAGATTGCGGGCATCGAGCTCGAAGGCACAGCCAGTCCGTTGCTGCAATAGTCCGGAAGGCGTAGGCCGCTAGGCCTTCTGGGGCACAGCCAGATCGTGTCCCAGCCTTTACAATCACGAAAGAATCAGGAGTAGCGTCATGGGTAGCGTCAAGTTGCAGGACCGTTTTGGCCGTTCGATCGATTATGTGCGGCTGTCCGTCACCGACCGCTGCGATTTGCGCTGCAGTTATTGCATGCCCAAGGGCTTTCGCGGCTTCGAGGAGCCGAAGGACTGGCTGACGTTCGACGAGATCGAGCGCCTGCTGGGTATTTTTGTGCGCCTTGGCACGCGCCGCGTGCGCCTGACGGGCGGCGAACCCCTGTTGCGGCGCAACCTGCCGGAACTGGCGCAGCGGCTGACGGCGCTGCCTGGCCTGCAGGACTTGTCGCTGTCGACGAATGCCACCCAATTGGGCAAGCACGCCGTGGCCCTGCGTGCGGCGGGCGTGGACCGTATCAACGTCAGCCTCGATTCGCTGGACCGCGCCTGCATGCAGCAGATCACAGGGCGCGACAGCCTGCAGCCGATTTTAGATGGTCTGATGGCGGGCAAGGCGGCCGGCTTCGACCCGATCAAGATCAATATGGTGGCCATGCGCGGCGTCAATGACGGCCAGATCGAGGCCATGGCGGCCTTTTGCATCGAGCAGCAGTTCATCCTGCGCCTGATCGAAGCCATGCCGATGGGCAGCACGGGCCGCAATGCCAGCTACATGCCGCTGGGCCCTGTGCGCGAGCGCCTGGCGGCCCGCTTTGGCCTGGTGCCGCAGGCGCAAGAACTAGGTGGCGGGCCGGCGCGCTACATGGCGACAGCCGATGGACGCTCGAGCATCGGCTTCATCACGCCGATGTCGCAGCATTTCTGCGCCACCTGCAACCGGGTGCGCCTGTCCGTCGATGGTACCCTGTACCTGTGCCTGGGCCAGGAAGAGAAATTCGCCCTTGGCCCCATGCTGCGCGGCGGGGCCACGGATGCGGAGATCGAAGCGGCGATCCGCGCTGCCATTGAACTCAAGCCGCAGCAGCATGATTTCAATACGCAGCCGGACAAGATAGTGCGCTTCATGGCGCAGACCGGTGGATGAATGGCGGTGTCAATACTGGGGTCAGACCCGCCGGGGAAATACGTCCCAGTGGGCCGTATTTCGATCTGCGGGGACTGACCCCGGATCTTGGCTTGTGGGTGGAATGATGTCGCTGACTTGACGGCATAGGAGCCACAAACAGGCATTTATTAGGGGCGGTATGAAATTCAAGGCGATGTTTTCCTCCTGGCAGAAACTGTCGACCAAGATCGTCGGCGCGCTGCTGCTCATGCTGGTGCTGGCCCTGAGCGCCATCGGCTGCACCCTGTTCCTGTCGTGGCAGCTCGAAGGCAGTTCGGCCGCCATCAACGAGACGGGCCGGCTGCGCATGCAGACCTACCGCCTGACCCTCTTGCTTGCCAGCGACGCCCGCGAACAGGCGCGCCAGCAGGTGCTGCTGATCGACGAGACCCTGGCCAAGATCGGCCACGGCGACCCGCAGCGCCCCCTGTTCCTGCCCCCCAGTACGGCCATCAAGTCGGAATTCGAGCGCATCGGCACTGCCTGGCGCGGCGCCTTGCGTCCGGCCGCCCTGGCCGCCGATTCCAGCGCGCGCGCGCGCCAGTTCGAGCATGACGCCGACACCTTCGTCGGCCAGGTCGATCAATTGGTGCGCCTGATCGAGCACGATAGCGAACAGCGCACCTTCTGGCTGCGCGCCTCGCAGCTGATCCTCGTCGGCATGGCCGTCATCGGCACGGTCAGCATGATTTACCTGATGTTCATGCTCATCATCGAACCGGTCACGCGGCTGCGCCTGGGCATGCAGCGCATGAAGGAGCGCGATTTCAGCGTGCGCCTGGCGGTGGAAAGCAATGACGAATTCGGCCAGCTGGCCAGTGGCTTCAACCAGATGGCCGACCGCCTGCAGGCGCTGTACGGCAACCTGGAAGAGGGCGTGCGCAGCAAGACGGCCACCCTCGAATACCGCAACCGCGAACTGGCGCTGCTGTACGAAAGCGCCGCTTTCCTCCAGCGCCCGCAGCCTCTGGAAGACATTTGCGGCGGCTTCATGCAGCGCATCGTCGACTATTTCGAGGCCGATGGCTCCACCGTGCGCGTGCTCGACGCCGAGCGCGGCAACCTGCACATGGTGGTGCACCACGGCCTGTCCGAGGAACTGGTGGCGTCCGAGCATTGCCTGAAGGTGGGCGATTGCCTGTGCGGCACGGCTGTCGAAATGAAGGTGGCGAAGGTGCACGACATGCGCCGCATCGACAAGGCGCACGAACTGCGCTGCCACCGCGAGGGCTTTGCCACCGTCTCCGTCTTCCATATCCACGCGCATGAACAGCACCTGGGCTTCTTCAACCTGCATTTCCGCCACGCGCGCGTGTTTTCCGCTCGCGAACTGGCCTTGCTGGAAACCCTGGGCCAGCTGCTGGGCATCGCCCTGGAAAACCTGCGCCTGGCCGCGCGCGAACGCGAAATGGCCATCTCGGAAGAGCGCAACCTGGTGGCGCAAGGCCTGCACGACAGCATCGCGCAAAGCCTCAATTTCCTCAACCTGCAAGTGCAGATGCTCGACGACTCCGTGCGCAACGCCCGTTTCGACGAGGTGGCGGGCATCGTGCCGGCCCTGCATGCGGGCGTGAAGGAAAGCTACGAGGACGTGCGCGAATTGCTGGCCAACTTCCGCAGCCGCCTGATGGAAGACGATTTGATCGGCTCCCTGCGCGCTGCGATCGACAAGTTCCGCCGCCAGACGGGCATCGAGGCCGAGCTGCTGGCCGACGTCGACGGCGCGCCATTCCCCCGCGAGCAGCAATTGCAGTTATTATTCATCGTGCAGGAAGCGCTGTCGAACATCCGCAAGCACGCCCAGGCCAGCCACGTCGAGGTGCGCCTGGCCGATCACCAGGACTTTACCTTGACGATCAGCGACAATGGCGTCGGCTTCGATGCCGCCGCCGTACTGGAAAAGGGCGACAGCCATGTCGGCATCCATATCATGCGCGAGCGCGCGCAGCGCATCGACGCCACGTTCGACGTGCACGCCTGTCCCGGCGGCGGCACGACCGTCGAACTGCACCTGTCGCGCGCGCAGCGCCGCGCCGCCTGAGTAACTACCTGAAAGTATAAAAAAATGGAGACACCCGAGAAACCGATCACCGTCATGCTGGTGGACGACCACGCGCTGTTCCGCAGCGGCATACGCTCGCTGCTGCAGCGGCATACGGACTTTTCCGTCGTGGGCGAGGCGGCCGATGGCGTGGAAGGCATCAAGCGCGCCATCCAGCTGCAGCCCGACGTGGTGCTGCTGGACCTGAACATGGCCGGCATGTCCGGCGTGGAAGCGCTGCAGCTGATGCAGCACGACTGTCCCGACACGGCCATCGTCATGCTGACCGTGTCGGAAGACGCGGAAGACCTGGCCACGGCCCTGCGCGCGGGCGCCTGCGGCTACCTGATCAAGAATATCGACGCCGACTACCTGGTGCGCGCCATCCGCCGCGCTGCCGCCGGCGAAGTCGTCATCGCCGAAGCCATGACGGGCAAGCTGGTGGCGCAGCTGCAGGCGGGCACGCGGCGCCAGGAGCCCGTGTCGGAACTCGACAAGCTCACGCCGCGCGAAAAGGAAATCATCGACTGCCTGTCGCGCGGCGAGAGCAACAAGGGCATCGCCCGCACCCTCGACCTGGCCGAAAGCACGGTCAAGATCCACGTGCAGAACGTGCTGAAAAAACTCAACCTCACCAGCCGCGTGCAGGCGGCCGTGTACGCGGTCGAGCACCGCCAGGGCAAGTAGCCGGGCAGTTGGGGGCTGGCCCGCCGGGTCGGCCCCCATGCCCGCTTCCATCTATTTCGCTAGTTCTTTTTGCCGATAGGCGTTCTCGCGCTTTTAAAGTAGTATATTGAATATATCTTTAAAAGAGAGCCCATCATGGCCATCACCCCGATCAGCGAACCATCTTCTTCTCCCGCCGCCTCCGGCGCGGCGCCCTGGCATGCCGGCCACGCCGTCTGGCAGCTGGGTTTCCGCCCGTTCTACCTGCTGGCGGCCGTGTTTGCGGCCGTCAGCATTCCCCTGTGGCTGGCCAGCTATTTCGGCGTGCTTGCGGGCGGTCTGCAGGTGGGACTGGGCTGGCATATGCACGAGATGGTGTTCGGCTTCGCGCTGGCCGTCGTCGTTGGTTTCCTCTACACGGCGGGGCGCAACTGGACGGGCTTGCCCACGCCGCACGGCGCCCAGCTGATGGCGCTGGCGGCGTTGTGGCTGGCGGGGCGTATCGCCATGCTGTGCGGCCCCGGCGTGCTGCCGGCGCTGGTCGAGTGGCTGTTCCTGCCGCTGGCCGCCTGGCCCCTGTATCTGGTGCTGCGCCGCTCGGGCAATACGCGCAACCTGTTCCTGGTCGGCTTGCTGGCCTTGCTGGCGCTGGCCAATGGCCTGTTCCACGCGGCAGTGCTGGGCTGGCTGACGTTATCCGTATTCGTGCCCGTGCAGGCGGCCATTTTCATCATCGTGCTGATCGAATCGGTGATCGGCGCGCGCGTGATCCCCATGTTTACCCGCAATGGCGCACCCGGCAGTACGCCTGTGGCCAGTCCGCAGCGGGCCTTGATCGCCGTGGCCTGCATGGCGGCCGCCGCCATCGCCTGGCTGGCTGGCGCGTCCGCCTGGCTGACGGCGCCGCTGGCTTTCTGCGCTGCCGGCGTCTCGCTGGCCAATCTGCTGGCCTGGCAGCCGCAGCGCACGCTGCGCGTGCCCTTGCTATGGATTTTGCACCTGTCGTACGCGTGGATCGGCATCGGCTTCGCGCTGCTGGCGGCCGCCAGCCTGGGCCTGCTGCCGGCCAGCGCCGCGTTTCACGCGCTGGCGGTGGGCTCGATGGCGGGATTGATCATCGGCATGATGACGCGCACCACGCTGGGCCACACGGGCCGTCCTTTGAAGGGCGGCCGGGCGGAAGCGGCGATGTACTGGCTGATCCAGCTGGGCGCGCTGGCGCGCCTGCTGGCCGCCGTCGGCCCTGCCGCGCTGGCCCTGCCGCTGCTGCTGGCGGCCGGGGCGTGCTGGTCGCTGGCCTTTGGCCTGTATGCGTGCGTGTATGCGCCGTACCTGTGGCGCGCCAGGGTGGACGGCCGCGAAGGGTAGGCCGGTATCAGAAAGGACGCCAGAACAGCAGTTTTCTTATCCCCAGCAGCGGCTCCCCGCACGCGATTTCATGTTGACAGGTTTGTCATCGGCACGGGCGGCTGGCCGGGCGGCGTCTGTGCCGTGAATGCGGCGACGGCCTCGATGGCCTGCGCCAGCGCCTGTTCCAGTGCATCGAGGGCAGCGGCCGCATCGTCGCCCGCGTGCAGCATCTGTTCAGCTTGCTGGGCCGCATGCAGGGTGGCGGGCAGGGCCAGGCTGCCGGCCACGCCCGCCAGCTTGTGCGCCAGCGCGGCGGCGTCGCCGCGCGCATCGGCCGCCAGCAGCGCGCGCATGGCGCCCACCGTGTCGCTATAGGTGACGCCAAAGCGCGACAGGTGCTGGCGGTAGGGCGCTTCATCGCGCCACTGCGCCATCGCCTGCGCCACGTCGATCGCGGGCGCCGCGCCGCTCGCCTGCGACGGCGTCGCCTCCCCGGCCGCGGCCGGCGGCAGGGCTGGCAGCCCTTGCGCGTGGCGCCGGTGCGCGCGCGCGATCAGGGCGATGGTCTGCGGCACGTCGAACGGTTTGCTGATGAAATGGTTCACGCCCGCTTCCAGTGCCGCCGTGCGCTGTGTCTGGAACGCGCCGGCTGTCAGCGCCACCACGGGCAAGTCCTGGAACTGCGGCAACTGGCGCAGCGCGCGCGTCGCCTGCAAGCCATCCATGACGGGCATCTGCACATCCATCAGCACGATGTCGACGTCGGCGGGGTGGGCCAGCAGCCAGTCCAGCGCCTGCTGGCCATCGCAGGCGAACGAGGGCACGGCCCCCTGGTCGCACAGGATATGCTTGACCACGTCGCGGTTGATCTCGCTGTCGTCGACTACCAGCACGCGCACGCCGGCCAGCTGGCGTTCTTCCAGCGCAACAAGACTGGCGTCCAGGCCGGCGGCCCTGGCGCGCTGCTGGCGCGCTTCCATCGTCGCGTTGTACAGGCTGGACGCGGTCACCGGTTCGTTGAGGATGGCATCGGCGGCATGGACCGGGTCGGTACTTCGCCGCGCCGGCGCTGTCGCTGGCGCGCCGCTGGCTGCCAGGATGACGACGGGGCAGGCCTGCGGCGGCAAATACTCGCGCAGCGCGCGCGCCGTGGTTTCGCCATCCATGTCCGGCATGCGCGCTGCCAGCAGGATGACGCCGGGCCGCGCGTCCTCGGCGCAGGCCAGCGCATGATCGAGTGCCGCCTGGCCGCCGGATACGGCATGCACGCTCCAGCCCAGGCCTTGCGCCACGGCGGCCACGGCGGCGCGCGTGTCTGCCTTGCCGTCGGCCAGCAAGACGGACATTCCCTGCATGTCGGGCGGGGACGGGGCTTTGGTTGGCATCAGTTGCAGCGGCACCGTGAAACTGAACGCGCTGCCTTGGCCCAGGCCGCTTGTCAGGCGCAGGGAGCCGCCCATCAGGCGTACCAGCTGGCGGCAGATGGTCAGGCCCAGGCCGGTGCCGCCGAAGCGGCGCGTGGTGGAAGTGTCGGCCTGGGCGAAGGCGGAAAAGATCGCCTCCTGCACGTCGGGGGCGATGCCGATGCCCGTGTCGCGCACGCAAAAGCGCAGCACCGCGGCGTCGCCTTCGCGGCTTTCCAGTGCGCTCGTCAGCTCGACCGTGCCCTGCGTGGTGAACTTGATGGCATTGCTGGTCAGGTTGACCAGCACTTGCTCCAGCCGCAGCGCGTCGCCCATCACCTGGTCGACGCCATCGGGCAGCGGCCCGATCCGCACCTCGATCGGCTTGTCATGCGCGGCCACGCCCATGCTGGCGGCGATCTTCTCGATCACCTCGGCCAGGCGGAACGGCGCCTGTTCGATGGTCATGTGGCCCGCCTCGATTTTCGACACGTCGAGCACGTCGTTGATGATGCCCAGCAGGGACTGGCCGGCGGCGCGGATCTTGCGCGCCATCGGCAGCGCTTCGCCATCGAAGCCGTCCCTTTCCAGCAGCCAGGCCATGCCGAGGATGGCGTTGAGCGGCGAGCGGATTTCATGGCTCATGTTGGCGAGGAATTCCGCCTTGCTGCGGTTGGCCGCTTCGGCCGCGTCGCGCGCCAGCAGCATGGCCTCTTCGGCCTGCTTTTGCGCGGAAATATCCTGGGCAAAGATCAGGGTGGCCGGTCCATCCTTGAGCAGCACGCGCGTGGTGGTCTTGAACATGGGCACGGGCAGCCCCTGCTTGCCCAGGCCGACGGCCTCGAACACCTGTTCGCTGGGCGAGTCCGCCTCGATCAGCGCTTCGTTGGCGGCCAGCGCCGCCAGCGATGGCGCGGCAATCATGGCGGACCAGGGCAGGCCGTTCAGATTATCTTCCAGCGTGTAGCCGTGCAGCCTGCGGTAGCGGGGATTCGAGTAGATGAAGCGGCCGTGGCGCAGGATGGCGATGGCCACGGGCGCATCTTCGATCAAGGTGCGAAAGCGCGTTTCGCTGTCGGACACGGCCTGCATGGCCTGGCGCTCCCTTTCCTGTTCCGCATGCCAGGCGGCTTGCTGCCGCCGCCGCCGCTGGCTCCAGAACAGCAGGCTGGCACCGGCCAGCGCCAGCATGGCAAAGGAGAGAATGTAGCCGAGTGCCTGGCGCCGCAGCGGGGCGGCGATGGCCGCTTCTTCGCGGCTCAGGCCGATGAAGAGGGCGCGGTCCATGTGCAGGGCCGGCGGGGCGATGGTGGCCATCGCCATGACGCGGGGAGCGGTGCGGGCGCCGGCGCCGGCAATCTCGACGCCGCTCAGCACGCCCGCCTGATAGCCGCTGTCGCGAAAGCGCCGCAGGAAGCTGCCGGGGACGTCCATATTGCCGCCATTGGCAGTCCTGGCCGGATAGTTCAGGAACTGCCGGCCGTCGGCATGCAGCACCACGGCCCAGACGTCGGCGGCATACATGGCGGTGCGGAACTTGGCCGTGAAGTATTCGCGGTCGAAGGTGGCCACCACCACGCCGGCAAAGCGGCCTTGCCTGTCCTGTACCATGCGCGACGCCGTGATGACCAGGTCCCCCTTGAAGGAGTGGAAGGGCGCCGAGATGTACAGCATGCGCGCATCCGGGGCGTCGCGCGCCGTCTGGAAGTAGCCGCGGCGCGAAAAATCCTGGCCGGCCAGTTCCGGAATGTTGGTGGCGATCGGCTTGCCTTGCGCATCAATGACCAGCACGGTGCGCACGCCGGGCATGGCGTCGACCAGTGCGGCCAGGCGCCGGGGCAGGGCTTGCCCGGCATCGGGTGCGGCGCCGGCAGCCAGATAGTCGCGGATCACGCCGCCGAGCACCAGGTTGGTCGCCGCCAGGTCGACTTCGATATTTTTTGCCAGCAGCGCCGTCAGCACGCTGAGGCGCTCGCGTTCGGCCTCGTCATGGCGCGTGGCTTCGGCCAGATGCGCATAGGCGAGGGCGGCAGCGACGATGAGCAGCCCGAGAAGTAAAAACAGCCATTCGATCCATTGTCTGCGCACTGCCGCCGCATCTGTGTGATAGGTCATGTGGCGATGCTATACCCGATATGCACGGAGAACAACTTTTGCGCACAACTATGCATGCGATAGTGTGGTCAATTTGCCTTCGCCGCCATCGCGCGGGCCGTACCGCCCAGCGGCAAGCGCAGGCGGAAGACGGCGCCCTGGCCCGGCGCGGAGGTCACGCCGATGCTGCCGCCCATCAGCGTGACGAGCTGGCGCGCGATGGCCAGGCCCATGCCGGCGCCGTCATGGGCGCGGCTTGGCGAGTCGTCGGCCTGCGAGAATTTGTCGAAGATGATCCCCTGCTGCGCCAGGGCGATGCCGATGCCCGTATCGCGCACCTCGATCTGCAGGTCCGCGCCGCTGTGCATGACGTGCACGTCGACCCGCCCCGCGGCCGTGTAGCGGATGGCGTTATCTAACAGGATATCGAGCACGCGCACCAGACGGACGCGGTCGCAATCGATGCTGGGCGGCGTGGCGGGCGCGATCTGCGCGGCCAGCTGCAAGCCCTTGCGCGCCGCGCGCGGACGGTGCGGCGCCAGGGCCAGGTCCAGCAGCTGCTCCAACGGCGCGGCGCTTGACTCCAGCCGTACCTGGTCGTGCTCGAGCGCGCTCAATTCCATCGCCGCCTCGACCATGGCCAGCAGCTGGCGGCCGCTGTCCTGTATCGTTTGCGCGCAGGCGGCCTGTTCCGGCTCGCGCAGCTGCTCCAGCAGCAGCTCGGAGAAACCGAGGATGCCATTCAGGGGGGTGCGCAGTTCATGCGACATGTTCGACAGGAAGCGCGACTTGGCTTCGCTGGCGGCGATGGCCCTGGCGCGGCTGTCGACCAGGCGGCCGATCAGCAGCACCAGCGCGGCCCACGACAGCACGATCAGCGCGCTCGTGATGGCCGCCATCAGCAAAGCCTGGTTGCGGCGCGAGACGTAGTCGGCCAGTACCGTGTCGCGGTCCAGCCCGACCAGCATGTAGAGCGGGTAGCCGGCCAGTTTTTCGAACGCATACAGGCGCAGGGTGCCGTCGACGGGACTGCGCTCGGTGAAGCTGCCCCGCGCTTTACCTTGCATCAAGGAAAATACCTTGCTGTCGCCGATATCCTGGCCGATGCTGTTGACGGCGCCGACCCGGCGCGCGCGCACCACGCCGTCGCTGCCGACGAGCGTGAGGGAGCTGTTCTCTCCCAGGTCGACTTCGTCGTATAGGCGGGTAAAGTAATACGGGTCCATCGAGACCACCACCACGCCCTTGAATCGGCCATCGGCATGGTTGATGCGGCGGGTCATCTGGATCGACCATTTTTTCGACACGCGGCCCAGTACCGGCTTGCTGATATACAGTTCTCCGCTGTCGCGCTGCATGTGTACCCGGATGTGCTCGCGGTCGGCCAGGTTGGTCGGCTGGAAGGGGCGGCTCGACAGTACCGTGTCGCCCTGTTCGTCGACGATGGTAAACAGGTTGTACAGGGGGCCGGGATTGAGACCTTGCTGCAGATCCGCCACGATGTCGAGGCGGCCGCCCAGCGCCTGGTAGCGGCTGCGCAAATACGTGGCCGCCTGGTCCGCCGCTTCGATTGTGCGGATCGCGTGCTCGTCGAAGACGCGCGCCATGCTGCGCGCATCGCGCCCGGCGCCGGCGATGGCGGCGTCACTGGCATGCCGCAGTTGCAGCACGGTGATGCTCCACAGCCCCGCCAGCAGGAGCGCCATGAAGAGCGACAGCAGGGTGCGCGTATCCATGCGCTCCCAGGCCATCGCCTTCCAGTATCTGTGCTGTCGCATGTCGCCTCCGCAAGGTGTGCCAGGTGTGCCAGGTCTGCCGCCATGGGCGGACGTCAGGGGGCGCCGGCGCGTCGATTTATCAATTATAGTAACTATAATTGATTTTATCGAATAAATCGATTTTATGTGGAAAGTGTTGTATTTGGTTCCAGCCAGCGCTCGACCATCGCGCGCAGCTGGGCGGCCGTGAACGGTTTGGACAGATAATCGTCCATGCCGGCCGCCGCGCAGCGCTGCCGGTCATCTTCGGTGGCGCCGGCCGTGAGGGCGATGACGGGCAGGTGCGGCGCGCCGCTGGCCGCTTCGCGGGCGCGCAGGGCCTGGCACGCCTGGTAACCGTCCATGACGGGCATCATGCAGTCCATCAGGACCAGGTCGTATTGCTGTTCGGCCAGGGCTTGCAGGCCCAGCGCGCCGTTCTCCGCCGTGTCGATGCTGTAGCCGCGGCCGCCCAGCTGCAGGCACACCAGCTGGCGGTTCAGCGCCGTATCCTCGACCAGCAGGATACGCGCCCCTGGTGCCGATGCCTGCGCCGGCGCCGGGGCAGGCGCAGGCGCGGAGGGCGTCGCTATCTCTGGTGCCGGCGCCTGGGCCGCCATGCAGGGGATGCGCACGGTGAAGCGGGAACCGGCGCCAGGCGCGCTGCTGCAGAAAATCTCGCCGCCCAGCAGGGTCACCAGGTGCTTGCAGATGGACAGGCCCAGCCCCGTGCCGCCGTAGGCGCCGCTGATGCTGTCGTCGGCCTGGCAAAACGGCTCGAAGATGCGGCTCAGTTGCTGCCCCGTCATGCCGATGCCCTGGTCGCTGACCATGGCGACGAGGCAGGCGCTGGCGCCGTCCGGCGTGGCCGGTTCCAGCTGCAGGCGCACGGTGACGCTGCCGGAGGGAGTGAACTTGATGGCATTGCTGAGCAGGTTGCCGAGGATTTGCGCGAGGCGCGTGCGGTCCGAGCAAATCAGCTGCGGCAAGCTGTTGCCGACTTCGCTGGCAAGGCGCAACTGCTTGCCGTCCGCTTGCGGGCGGTGCAGCGCCAGCACGTCATCGAGCAGCAGGCGCGGGTCGAAGTCGCGCAGCTCGATGCCCATCTGGCCTGCCTCGACCTTGGACAGGTCGAGGATGTCGTTCAGGATGCGCATCAGATGCTGCACGCCATCGCCGATGTGCTGCGCATGCTGCCGCTGCGACGTGTCGAGCGCGGTGTCCTGCAGCAGTTCGGCCATGCCGGCGATGCCGGCCATCGGCGTGCGGATCTCGTGGCTCATGACGGCCAGGAAGCGCGACTTGGCGGCATTCGCCGCTTCTGCGCGCGTTTGCAGCGCCAGCGCCATGGCCGCGTCGCGCTCCTGGCGCCGCAGCAGGGCCATAATCAGCGCGATGGCCCCGGCCAGCACGAGCAGACTGACCACGGCCGCACCGCCCATGGTGCGCAGCATGCGCCGCCAGCCCGCCAGGTAGACCTCGTCCGTCACGGTCACGTTGATGGCCAGCGGATAGTCGCGCACCAGCCGTATGCCGGCCAGGCGATCGACCGCGCGTCCCTGCTCGGCCGCGCGCGGCGTGTCCACCTGCAGCACGCCGTCAGTCTTGCCCTGTTCCAGCAGGCGGTAGGTGCTGCCTGTCAGGTTGCGCTTGCCCATCATGGCGGGCACGGCCGGCCAGCGGGCCAGCAGCGTGTAGTCGCTGCGATACAGGGAAAAGGCCGTGTGTTCGCCGATGCTGGTGCTCTGGAAGAATTTGCTGAAGAAGTCGCACGACAGGCCGACCAGCACCACGCCCAGGAAGTGGCCGTCCGGCCCGCTGATGCGCCGGCTGATGTAGAAGGTCCAGGCGCCATTGCCCTTGTTCTGCACGGGCGCGCTGACATGCATGCCGCCGTGCGGGTGGCGCCGGTGATATTCGAAGTAGTCGCGCTCGTCGAGGCGGATGGACGGCGCGGGAAAGGCGCGGCTGAAGGCCAGTACCGTGGCATCGCTGCCGACGATGGACACCACATCGACTTGCGGCACGCCGCCGATCTTGTGCCGCAGCATCTGCTGCGTGGCCTGGGTGCCGACGGCGGCGGCCAGCGCTTGCGCGTCTGCGGGAGCGACGGCCTCGATCTCCTTGCTGACGCTGTCGAGTACCAGGCTGGCCGCCGTCATGCTCTGCGCCGTGTTTTCCGCCAGCAGCAGCGACAGGTTGGACAGGTCCTGTTTCCAGTCGTCGACGGCTTCGCGGTGCAGCAGCACGCCGGAGACGACGATGCGCAGCGCCAGCAGGCCCACCAGCACCAGACCCACGATAGCGGCCGTGGTGCGCGGCCGATAGCGGTGCACCAGGCGCAGGATGGCCTGGCGCGTGCTCATGCCTGCGCGCCCGTGTATTCCAGCATGCTGCGGCGTACTTCCTGCTCCACTGCGCCGACCAGCACCGCCGTTTCGGCCAGCCAGCCGGTTGCCGCCACGCCCTGGTGGCGCACCAGCTGCTCGAGTTCCGCCAGGCGCGCCACGAGGGCGCTGGCGCCCAGCAGGGCCACGGTGCCGCGCAAGGTATGGCAGCTATGCACGATGGCTTGCGCCGCGCCGCCGCGCACGGCCTGCTCGACGCGCGCAAACATGGCTGGCGCCGTGTCGAGGTAGGTCTGCGACAGGGCGCGGAACATCTCCAGGTCGTGGCCGGTGGCCTGGAACAGCACGGCGGGATCGATGTGGCGATAGGCTGGCAAGGCGGCTCCGGAGCGAGAAGGGAAGCGGTGGCGGGTCAGGCGGCCAGGCTGTTGCGCCGCGCATGGCCGGCGCAGCAGGCGCGCAGATAGCCGCGCAGCTCGTCGTAATTGACGGGCTTGGCAAAGAACACCACGCCGGGGGGCACGCCGCCCCGTTCTTCCAGTTCCTCCGGCGTCAGGCTCGACAGCATGGCGATATGCATGTCCGCCAGCAGCGGGTCGGCCAGGATAGTGCGGATCACCTCGTAGCCGTCGATGCCTTCCATGATGATGTCGGCCAGCAGGATGTCCGGCTGGTCGCGGGCGATTTCCATCAGCGCCTGATAGCCGTTCTCGCAGAAGCGCAGGTCCGCCTGCAAGCCCCATGAGCCGATCTGTTTTTCATACAGCGCGCGTTCGATCGGATTGTCTTCGATCACCAGGATGGAGGGCGGGCGGCCCGATGGGGCGGGGCGGCTGGCCCGTGCCGCGCGCTGGTCCTGGCCTGGCTGGCCGGGATTGCCCTTGTAAGCCTCGACGGCCGCAAGGGGAATGCGCCGGTGGCCGCCCTTGGTCTTCCAGGCTTCGATCACGCCGGCCTCGACCAGTTGTTGCACCGATGTGACCGAGATGCCGAGGATTTCGGCGGCCTTTTGGGTAGTGCAAACGTCTGCAGTGTGCATGATGGGCTTTATAGTCGCGGATGAAGTTGAAGGGAATGATACGCAATCGCGCTCAAAAAATCAATTTCAACGAATTAGATGAATTCACTAAAAACCTGGGCAGCGGCGGGACGGACTCGCGTGCGCGCGCGGCAAGTGGTGGCATGGGCTGGCGGTTCCAGTATCTCGCGCCATTCGCTCCACTCGGCGTTGCTGTGGCGTAGCAGGGTTTCCATGCGTTCCTCATCCAGGCCCAGTACCCGCGCGGCGGCCAGGGCCGGCCCGCGCGGTCCCACGCCGTTGCGCAGTATCAGGTCGCCGAAGCTGCTGGCCAGGTTCAGCAGCCAGGCCAGGTCCGTCATGCGCCCGGCCCGTCCGAAACCGGGCGGCGCGGCATGGCAGAGTACGGCGTCGCACAGGATGTCCGGCATGCCCCAGCCGCGCATGAGCATGGCCGACAGCGCCAGCTGGTGGTGGCCGAAGCGCCGCGACTCGGTGCACAGCAGCCGGGCCCTGGCGGCGTTGCCGTGCTGGCCCAGCAACTGTCCATATTCCTGCGGATGCAAGGTGGCCAGGGCCAGTTGGCCGCAGTTGGCCAGCAAGCCGCAACTGTACAGCTCATCGGCCGGCGCCAGCTGCAGCGCGTCGCCTGCCACGCGGGCCGCGCACGCCATGGCCAGCGAGTGCGACCAGTAGCGCTGCGCGTCGAAATGCGCGCACGTGGCCGCCGGCAGGACCGGGTTGGCGAATGCCTGGCGCAGGGCGGGCAAGCCGATGGCCGCCAGCATCGCCGCGTTGACTGCCGCATGCCTGCGCTCGCCCTGTGGCACGGACGCATTCGCCAGGCCGATGACCTTGCCGGTCAGGGCCGGATCGCAGCCCAGTTGTTCCGCCAGCTCATCGAGCGATACCCGCTGCTGGCACAGGGCCGCCAGCCAGTGGCACCGCCCGGCGGGCGAAGGCAGGATAGCGCCGCCGAGCAGGCGCGCCAGGTCGATGTGCGCGCTCATGGCCGGCTCCCGATGTCGCTGTGGTCATCGGCCTGCGCCACGCCGGCCGTTTGCAGGGCTGTGACCGCCTGCGACAGCGCATCGAGCGCCACCAGCAGTTCCGCATGCAGGCGGCGCAGCGCGCCGATATCGTTGCCAAAGCCCGCATGCACGGCCTGGCGTGCCAGCGCCTGCAAGGGGAGCAGGCCCATGGCGTGGCTGCCGTCGAGAATTTCCTGCGCCAGCACGCGCGCCGGGGCGGCCCGCTCGCAGCGCAGCGCATGGGCGATGCCGGCCAGGCGGTCGCGCGTCTCTGCCACGAACAGGGCCAGAATCTCGCCCTGCAGGCGCCGGTCATAGCCGAACATCGCATCCAGGCGGGCCGCGTCGAATGGCGGCGTGTCCGGCGCCTTGGGTGCTGGTGGCGGCGGTGCGCTGCCGGTTCCCTTGGCCGGTGGGGCCGCCTTGCGCACTTGCAGCAGCGCATGCAAATCGGCCGGCGCCGCGTGGCCAGCCTGGCGCCAGCGGGTGCGGCGCCAGAGCAGGGCGGCCAGCAGCAACAGCAGGCCTGCCAGCGCCAGCGCCGGGCGCATCAGCGTGAGGTCTTCGCAGCGAAGGAATGGGTGAATGGCGAGGAAGGCGTTCATGGCAATGCTCCAGTGCGGTCTATGCAAGTGATTCGGCGTGATGGCGGATCTAAAATGCTTGGCTTGGATGTTTTTTTCATTCTACGACAATAATTTGTTTTATTCGAGAAATTTGTTGTTTATTTATTTTATTTAATGTTCTTTATCAAAAGCCGTATGATTGTGGCGGGCTGGGCGGGCAGGTCGTGTATAAAAAGCCACACGGCATGTAGCGGACGTTCTGGCGTGTGGCACGCTTTGCCAATTAGTGAAAAAATGCAATTTCCTTGACCGCCATCAACTACGGTGCGCAGGCGCGTGCCGCCGACTGACTCTTGTAAAGGAGCATCATGACTGCCTCTGCCCGGCCTGGACCCTTGCTTGTCATCACCGCAGTCATCTTCATCTTGCTGGGCCTGGCGCTTGCCGGCGGCGGCGCCTGGCTCGTCAGCCTGGGCGGTTCCTGGTATTACGTCGTGGCCGGCATCGGCATGCTCATCGCGGGCGCGCTCGTGTGGAAGGGGCGGCGCAGCGCCCAGCTGTTTCTTGCGCTGCTGCTGTTCGCCACCCTGATCTGGTCCGTCATCGAAGTGAAGTTCGACTGGTGGCAATTGCTGCCGCGTCTCGACATCTGGTTCGCCGCCGCCGTCTGGCTGCTGCTGCCGTTCATTGACCGCCGCCTCGATCCGCCGTTGACGGCCGGGGCGAAACCGCGCGACGCGGGCAAGAGCGCCCTGGCCGCCGCCGTGGTGCTGACGGCCGCCGTGGGCGTGTTCTCGCTGTTCCAGGATTACACTACCTTGCACGGCGAAGTGCCGGCCGAAAACATGGCGGCCGCGCCGCAAGGCGATTTCGCGCCCGGCGTGGCGCCCAACGACTGGGCCGCGTATGGCCGCTCCGGCTATGGCGACCGCTACGCGCCGGCCGCGCAGATCACGCCGGCCAACGCCGCGCAGCTGAAACAGGCGTGGGTGTACCACACGGGCGACTTCAAGGGCCCGAACGACCCGCACGAGATCGCCAACGAAGTCACCCCCCTGAAAGTGAACGGCATGCTGTACCTGTGCACGCCGCATAGCATCGTCATCGCGCTGGACCCGGACACGGGCAAGGAGATCTGGCGCCACGATCCGAAGATCAACCGCGACGCGTCCAGCTACCAGCACATGATTTGCCGTGGCGTGGCGTACTGGGACGTCAACGCGGGCCGCGCCAAGGGCGACCCGGCCCCCGAAGCGGCCGGCATGGAATGCCCGCGCCGCATCCTGGCGCCCACCATGGATGCAACCCTGATCGCCGTGAATGCCGATACGGGGGCAGCCTGCAAGAGCTTTGGCGAAAACGGCGTGATTGGCCTGTACCACGGCATGGGCATGAAGAAGCGGGGCTTTTTGATGCCGACGTCGCCGCCGGCCGTGGCGCAAAACGTGGTGGTGATGGCTGCCAGCGTGACCGATAATTTTTCCACGGAAGAGCCGTCGGGCGTGATCCGCGGCTACCATCCCGTGACCGGCAAGCTGATGTGGAACTGGGATGCCTCGAACCCCGACGACACGGCGCCGATTGCCGACGGCAAGACCTACACCAACAATTCACCGAATTCCTGGGGCGTGTCCAGCGTGGATGAAAAGCTGGGCATGGTGTACATTCCGATGGGCAATGAAACGCCCGACACGTGGGGCGGCAACCGCAATCCCCATGGCGAGAAATACAATAGCGCCATCGTCGCGCTGGACCTGGCGACGGGCAAGGTGCGCTGGGTCTATCAGACCGTGCACCACGATATCTGGGACATGGATATCGGCGGCCAGCCCACCCTGGTCGACATCGACACGCCAAAAGGCAGAGTTCCGTCCGTGGTCGCCACGACCAAGCGGGGCGATATCTACGTGATCGACCGGCGCGATGGCAGCCTGGTCGTGCCGGCGCCGGAAAAACCCGTGCCGACGGCCAACGCGGCTCCCGGCGACCGTTTGTCGCCCACGCAGCCATTCTCGGCCCTCACTTTCTTGCCCGAGAAACACATCAGTGAAACGGATATGTGGGGCACGACGCCGTTCGATCAGCTGGCGTGCCGCATCATCTTCCGCCAGCACCGCTACGAAGGCCCGTTCACGCCGCAAACGGTGGCAGAAGGCAAGATCAAGGGCGCCATCATCTCGCCGGGCCCGCTCGGCATCTTCGAGTGGGGCGGGGCGGCCGTCGATCCGGGCCGGCAATTGCTGCTGGTGAACCCCGACTACATGGGCTTCCTGGAACGGCTGGTGCCGCGCGCGCAAGCCAATGCGAAGGGCGGCACGGGTTCGGAAATGGGTTTGCAACCGCAGACGGGCGTGCCGTTTGCCGTGGAAATCAAGCCCTTCCTGTCGCCGCTGGGCTTCCCATGCCAGGCGCCTCCGTGGGGCTATATCGCCGCCGTCGACTTGCGCACCATGAAAAAAGTGTGGATGCACAAGAACGGCACCACGCGCGACAGCGCTCCCGTGCCCATCGCCTTGCCGCTGGGCGTGCCGAGCCTGGGCGGCATCAGCACCACGGGCGGCGGCGTGGCCTTCCTCAGCAGCACGCTCGACTACTACATCCGCGGCTACGACGTGCGCAATGGCAAAACCGTGTGGAAAGCCCGCCTGCCGGCCGGCGGCCAGGCCACGCCAATGAGTTACGTGTCAGACAAGACGGGCAAGCAATATGTGGTGGTGATGGCCGGCGGCCACGGTTCGCTGGGCACGAAGATGGGCGATAGCCTGGTGGCGTTTGCCTTGCCGGAAGGAGCGCAAGAGAAGAAAAAGTAGGAAGGGCCGGGCAGATTAGCGGGCGTTAGCCCGCATTGTCCAACGAGGGGCTGCCGCCAGACCGGGGCAGCCCTTTCTTATTGCGCCGCCAATCCCAGCTTCAAGCCCACCAGCTTGCCCGGCGCAGCCTCCGTTTTTTCCGGCGCGCCGGCGCTGACCCTGGCCGCCGGCGTGCCGTCCTGTTGCAGGGCTGCCAGGATGGCCGCGCTGCGCTGGGTGCCCAGCTTGCTCAAGGCGTCGGCAGGCAAGGGCTGCTTGGCTTCCAGCTGCTCACGCAAGCCGTTGTAGAAAGCGCCCGTGTCGGCCACTTGCGGTTCTCCCTCGATCAGCTTGCCCAGGCGTTGCAAGACGGGGATTCTTGCCGGAGCCGGAGTGGAGGCGGCCGCCGCAGGCGCAGCCGACTCCGCCGCCTTCTTCTGCTTGTCCAGCTCGGCCTTGCCGAAGCGTTCGCCGTACAGCTCGCGCAGGGCGCCCCGTATCTTGCGTTCGCCCAGGTTCAACGGCCCCGGTTCTTCGCCCGCTTCGAGCTTGATGCCGGCCTTGGCGGCGACGGCGCGGCGCACGGCCTGGGCGCGCAGGGCGGCCGCATCCGTGTCGCTGTACTGGCCTGGCACGGCCAGTTTCAGCTGTTCGCGCTTGGCGAGGATTTGCGCCACCTGCTTGAGCTTTTCCCGCTCGGGCGGCAGCAGCACGGCGCTGCCCGGGTCAAAATCGATGGCTTCGAGCTTGTCGGCGCTGATGCCCAGCAAGTTGCCCAGCGCGCGGAACGGTGCCGTGACGATCTTCGTCAGCACATTGCCCACGGCTTTCCAGATCAGGGCGCCGTAGCTGAATTGCGGGTCGTTCATGTCGCCCGACACGGGCAAACCCAGGTCGATGCGTCCATCCGAGTCCTTGAGGATGGCCAGCGCCAGTTCCAGGGGCAGCTTCAAGGCGTCCGGACTGTCGATGCGCTCGCCCAAGGTCAGCTTGTCGAGCACGATCTGGTTGGTGCCGTCGAGCTGTCGGTTGCGCACCTTGTATTGCAAGTCCAGCGAAATCTTGCCTTCAGCCACCTTGTAGCCGGCGAATTTCATCGTGTACGGCGAGGCGGAGACCATGTCGACATTCTTGAAGACCACGTTCAAGTCCGTGTTGTCGGTCGGCGCAAACGGATTGAGTTGGCCACGCACGCGGGCCAGGCCGAATTCGTCGATGCGGCCATTGAGTTCGATCTGGCTGCGCGCATCGCGCTTCGTCGACAGGCCCGTGACGACGCCATTGAGTTCATAGATCTTGGCGGCGAACTGGGGCCGCAAGCTCAGGTCGGCAAAGTCCAGCTTGGCATTTTGCAGGCGCACGCGGCGCACGCGCACGGGAAAGGCGGCGTCGGCTGTTGTTGGCGTCGCCGTGGTCGCTGGTGCGGCAGCTGGCTCGGGCGCCTTGACCAGCAAGCGCTGGGCGTTCAGGCTGCGGTCGTTTTCGATGATCAGCTGGGCGTTCGGTTCCACCACGCGCAGTTCGGGAATGTCGACGAAGTCGGGACCCACGCTGGCCGTCAGCTTGTCGGCGCGCACGCTTTTCCACGAGGCGAAGCGCTTGCCATCCGTTTCATTGAGCACGAGGCCGGCGATATCCACGCCGCCCTCATAGCGTACCTTGGGCGCTTTCGGCGCGCCGCCACCCGTCGTCAGGCGGCCGCTGCCGGAGAGCGTGCCGCCCGCCAGCTTCAGCTTCACATGCTGCGCCAGCAAGGGTTGCACGGGGGCCAGGGTCAGCTGTTTCAAGTTCAGCTGCGCATCGACGGCGGCCGTGCCCGGCACGAACTTGCCATTCGCCGTCAATAGTCCACCTTCGCGCAGGCCCACGCCCAGCTCGAACGGCAGCGCCTGTTTCATGTCGTTGCTGACGTCGTGCAGGGACAATCTGGCATCCTGCAGATTGCCCTTGATGCCAGTGCCCGCATCGTCGAAACGGGCGTCGAACTTGCTCAGCTCCACCTTGTCTATCTTGGTGGACCAGGGCGCGGAAGGTGCTTCCCTGGCCGTGTCGGCCTTGTTGGAGGCAAACACGGGCAGCTTTTGCGCAATCGCAAACTCTCCCTGGCGGTTGCGCGCCAGGTCGATCTGCGCGCCGCTGGCCGTCACGGCGCCCAGGTGCACGGTATGCGCCGCCAGGTCGATCTTGCCGTCTGTAAATCCCAATTGGGCCAGCTTGAACGGCGTTTGCACACCCCGCTGCATGGCCAGGTCCGCCAGGCTGAAATGCGTGCCGTCGATCACGGTGGCCATGCCCGCTGGACCTTGCTGCAAGCCCAGTTGCAGCTGCAGTTGCAACTGTTTCGCGCTCAGTTGCAAAGCCGGCGAGACGGTTTCATCGATGGCGGACACGTCCACATTGGCCAGCGCCAGCTGATGCAAGTCCACTTTCCACTTGCCAGGCTTGGCTGGTGCGGATGCTGCCGGTGCTGCCGGTGCGGGCTTGCCCGGCAGCATCAGGTTCGCCACGTCGATCTCGCCGCGGCTGTCGCGGCGCACGGCCACCTTGCCGCCGTACAGATTGATTTTTTCCACCGTGACGCTCTGGCGCGCCAGGTCCACGTTCACGCCGGCGATGCCCAGCGTGTCTAGCGAGGTAAACGGTGCATCTTTGCCATCTTGCCCCAGCGCCAGGTCGCGCAAGGCCAGGCCCGCGCCTGTGACCGTGGCTTGCAGCGTGCCGTCGGCATAGGAAAAGGCGTAGGGCAGGCGCGCCGACAACTTGCCACTCGTCACCGTGGCGCGCGTATACGCTTTCAGATAGGCGGCCAGGCCGGGCAGGGACGCGTCGTTCAGTATCAGTTCGCCTTCGCCACGGATGGGGCTGAGCGAGGCCGTGCCGCGCCAGTGCAGCTTGCCGCCGCGCGCCGCGTCCGCGCTGAGGCTGTAGCTGCCGTTGGCGTCGGGCAGGGTCGAGATATTGTCGAGCGTAAAGTTGATCGGCGTGAAGTTGTCCGCATAGCCCGCTTTCTGGTCTTGCCAATCCACTTTGCCTTGTTCCAGCGCAAAGTGGGCAATGACGAGGCGCGGCATGCCGCCGTCGCTCTTTTCCGGGTGCTTGCGTTGCCAGGTGGCCAGCACTTCAGCCAGGTTGAACTTGCCGTCCGGCGTGATCGTCAGCTGCGCCTGCGGCGCCGTGATGCGGATTTCCGCCAGGCTCCAGGCGCGGCGCACGATGGATTTCCATTCCAGCTGCACGGCCAGGGCGCCGATCGACAGCAACGGCGCACCGCTCTTGCCATCCGCGCTGGCCGCTTCCTTGAAAGCGATCTGGTCCGCTTCCAGGCGCAGGGTAAACGGGTTGAAGCGCACGTCGGCGATGCTGGCCTGGCGCGCCAGTTCCTTTTCAGCAAATTTGGGTAGCTGGTGCTTGATGACGTAGGGCACCAGCCAGAAGCCGGCCGCGCTGTAGGCGGCCAGGGCGCAGCCTGTGCCAACGGCCCAGCGCTGCCAGCGTTTCCAGCGAAATGTTTTCGTCTGCACGCTTTTGTTGTCGATTGTGTTCACGAACTGACCTTTAATATCTTGTTGGGCGGCGCACTGTGCGCGCCGTGACTGTCAGTATGCCTCTTTGCGGCCTCGTCTGCAAAATCCAAACGTGTTCAAGTGATAACAGGCGCCCCGGTGACCTTGTTTCTTCTGCAAAACTCTCACAAAGTCACTTTTTCTTGATAATGATTCTCATTACCGGTATCATGGCCGCTAACCGTAAGTTCCCATCTGCACATATTGAAAGCCTGAATTCATGCCTGTCGTCTCTCCCCGCACCCGCTTGCTTCCCGTCGCCGCAGCCCTGTCGCTGGCCTTCGCTTCCCACGCCGCGCTGGCGGTCAATGCGGCCGGTGGCCAGGACGACCTGACGGCTGGCGATGAGAAAGTCATGCAAGCCGTGCAGGTAACGGGCGCGCGCGCGCAAGGTCTGGTGCCGCTCACCACGGAGGCGGGCAGCTTTCGTGGCGCCAGCATCATGGACGTGCCGTCGACCGTCAACGTGATCACGCGCGAATTGCTGGAGCAGCAAGCCGTGTCCGGCCTGTACGATGCCGTGCGCAATACGGCCGGCGTGACGCGCCAGCAAAACGGCGGCGAAACGTGGGATCAATTGGTGATACGCGGCATCGCCGTGGAAAACCGCACGAATTACCGGCTCAACGGTTCCATGCCCATCATGAACTTTTCGCAAGTGCCCATGGAAAACAAGGAGCGGGTGGAAGTGCTGAAGGGCGCCTCGGCCCTGTACTACGGTTTTACTTCGCCGGCTGGCGTCGTCAATTTCGTCACCAAGCGGGCCGGCAGCCAGCCTGTCAGCAGCATGGGCTTGAGTCTCGACGACCGTGGCAGTTTTGTTGCGAACGTCGACCTGGGCCGCCGCTTCGGCGCGCAGCAGGAGTTCGGCGTGCGCGTGAACGCGGCCGGCGGCACCCTGGGTTCCTATCTCGATAACGTGGGCAACGGCAACCGCCGCTTCCTCTCCACGGCGCTCGACTGGCGTGTGACGAACAAACTGCTGCTGAAGGCGGACCTGGAGTACGAGCGCCGCCGGGTGACGGAGCAGGCGGGCGTGGCCTTGCCCACCGCCGTGAAAGGCGTGATCAGCCTGCCGCGCGCCGTCGATCCGCGCCAGCTGATCGGCCCCGACTGGTCGGCTTTCGAAGCGCAAACGAAAAACGCGCAATTGCGCGCCGACTACGCCATCGCGGATGGCTGGGCCTTGACGCTGGAAGCGGGCCACGCGGAAACGGCGCGCGACCGCCGCCTGGCCATCTTTCGCCTGAACAACGCGGCCGCGCTGGCCACGGGCGCGGGCCGCATCACGGGCAATATCCAGCACAGCGTGATGGCGTCGGACTTGCTGCGCGCGGAACTGGCCGGCAATTTCAACACGGGTTTCATCGCCCACGAACTGACCCTGGGCGCGTCGCGCACGGACAAGTCGCAAGATGCTATTTATCAGAGCAACTATACGATTGCCTCGCAAAACCTGTACAACCCTGTGCCTGTGACGAATGTCGTGTTCGGTCCCAAGCCGAGCACGCCCACGACGGCCGCGCTCGACACGCGCGACACGGGCCTGTATGCGCTCGACCGCATGGTCTTCAGCCCGCAATGGCAAAGCGTCCTCGGCGTGCGCCGCAGCAGTTACCAGAGCGACCAGGGCGCCAGCCACTACGACGTCAGCAAGACCACGCCGATGGCGGCATTGATCTACAAGGCCACGCCCGAGCTGTCGTTCTACGCATCCACGGCGCGGGGGCTGGAAGAGGGCGAAACGGGCCCGACGGGCACGCTCAACCAGGGCGTCAAGATGGCGCCAGGTGTGAGCAAGCAGAAAGAATTGGGCGCGCGCTGGCTGACGCCGGGCGGCACCTTGCTCTCCGCCGCGCTGTTCGACATCACGCGCCCCGGCTATTACACCAACGCCAGCAATGTGTTCACGTCGGAGGGCGAGCAGCGCTACCGCGGCCTGGAACTGTCGACGCAGGGGACGCTGACGCGCCAGCTGACGTGGCAGACGTCGGCCCAGTTCCTCGATCCAAGCTTTGCGCACATCAACGCCGACTACAACGGCAAGGCGCCGGAAAACGCGTCGAAACGCACGGCCAGCGCCTTCCTCGCCTATGCCTTCGATGGCGTGCCGGGCCTGTCCGTCAACGGCGGCGCGTATTACTACAGCGCCCGTCCCGTCAACGACCTGAACCAGGCCTTCCTCGGCGGCGTGAGCCTGTTCAGCGCGGGCGCCCGCTATGCGAGCCGGGTGCTGGACAAGGCCGTCGTGTGGCAGCTGAACGTGGAAAATGCGGCCGACAAGCGCTATTGGGCTGGCGCCGGCACGCGCCTGGCTTCCGGCGCGCCGCGCGCCATCAAGCTGTCGATGAAGGTGGATTTGTAAGAACGCCTATCAAAACCTACTGCGCGTCGTAATTTGCGGCCTGCGATGCTCACTGGCTCGGCGCCCCCGTACCTTCGTACAGTTGCGCTTCTTGAGCCAACGGGGGCGCCGAGCCTTCCTTCCGCTCGCTACGGTTTTGTCAGGCGTTGTAAGTCAGGTTTGACCTGCGCCCTGTGCGCAGGGTGCTTGCCCTGATACAATGTTGCCATGTTCATCAGCAAAGGCAAGGCCGGCATCGTCCTGTGGATCGCGTGTATCGCCATCTTCCTGGCCGCGCTCGCCCCTACGGTGTCGCGCGCGCTGACGGTCGCCAGCGGCCTGGCCGTGCCCAGCCTGGAAATCTGTTCGGTGGCGGGCGGCATGACCATGCTGCCGGCAACACTCGCCACGGACGCGCCCGATACCTCCAAGGGCAGCATGCGCATGGGCGATTGCCCGTGCTGCAGCATGCATGCGGCCACCCTCGATATTCCCCCAACGACCCTCGTGCTCGCTTCCGGAGAAATCCTCACGGGCTTGCTGCCGCTGCTGTTCTACCAATCCGCCACGCCGCTGTTCGCCTGGACGCCCGTCCAGCCACGCGGGCCGCCCGTCACTTTCTGATCTGTCCCTTTGCCTGAACGGCCTTGCGCCGCGCGTCACTGTGCTGCGCTGGCGTCCGTTCGTCTTACCCATACAGAATCTGAAAGCAGCACCATGAAACATTTACCGTTATTGATTTCCCTCGCCATCGCCATGCCCGCCGTGGCGCAAACCCGTAGTGAAGAGGTTTTACCCGAGATGAAAGTCATCGTCGCGGGCCTCAAGCAAGGCTACCGGCCCGCCGCCGACACGGCACTGATGCTCAGCAGCACGCCCGGCTACAGCGTGGCGGCCGGTGGCGGCGTGTCCGGCTTGCCGGTAGTGAACGGTTTTGCCGATGACCGCATCAAGATTCGCATCGACGGCATGGAACTGACATCGGCCTGCGCCAATCACATGAATGCGCCGCTGTCCTATATTGATCCGCAACAAGTGCAGCGCATCAAGCTGATCGCGGGCGTGACACAAGTCAGCGCGGGCGGCGACAGCATCGGCGGCACCATCGAGGTGCAATCGAACGCGCCCGTGTTTGCCCAGCCCGGCGCGGGCTTGCTGACGCAAGGCAGCTTTGCCGTCTCGGGACGCAGCGTCAACAACAGCGTGGCGACCAGCGTGAACGCCTCGGCCGCCAGCGACACCTTGAGCGTCGGCTACAGCGGCGCCTACACGCGGGGCCACAGCTATGAAGATGGCCATGGCAACAAGGTGCTGGCCAGCATGGTTGAAAGCATCAACCAGTCCATCGTGCTGGCGGCCAGGCGCGATGGCCAGCAGCTGACCCTGCGCGCCGGCGTGCAGCACATCCCGTACCAGGGTTTTCCGAACCAGTACATGGACATGACGGACAACCACGGCCAGTTCGCCAATCTCGCTTATCAGGGCACATTTGCCTGGGGCGTGCTGGACGCGCGTGCCTACTGGCAACAGACGGACCACGAGATGGGCTTCTTCAGCAGCGAGCGGAAGGGCTCGATGCCGATGATTACGAATGGACGCAATACGGGCTATGCGCTGATGGCCAGCTTGCCGACCGCCGTGGGCGAGTTGCGCCTGGGCCAGGAGTGGCATGGTTTCCGTCTCGACGATTACTGGCCGGCCGTGCCCGGTTCCATGATGATGGGGCCGCGCACCTATCTGAACATCAATGACGGCAAGCGCGACCGCATGGTGCTGTTTGGCGAGCTGGAAACGCGCCATGATGCGCGCTGGACGAGCGTGCTGGGCGTGCGCGGCGAATCCGTGCGCATGGAGACGGGCGACGTGCAATCGTACGGCACCAACATGATGAACATGCCGGACCTGATGGCCGCCAGGACCTTCAATGCGCGCAGCCGCAACCAGCGCGACACGAACATCGATGCCTCGGCGCAAGCGACCTTCACGCCGGATGCGGCCAGCAGCTATGAATTTGCGCTGGCGCGCAAGGTGCGTTCGCCCAACCTGTACGAGCGCTATTCGTGGGGCCGCGGCTCGATGGCCATGACCATGACCAACTGGTTTGGCGACGGCAACGGCTATGTGGGCGATATCGACTTGAAACCCGAGACGGCTTACACGGCGGCCTTCACGGCCGACTGGCATGGCGGCGGCGAGGAGGGCTGGTTCGTGCGCGTCAATCCCTACTACAGCAAGGTCGACAATTACATCGATGTCGATGTGCTGGCGCCTTTCCACCCGTACATGAAAATGGGCGCGAACGGCAACTTGCTGCGCTTTGCCAACCACGACGCCAAGCTGTATGGCGCCAATCTGGCGTGGCAGTTGCCTTTGGTGCGCAGCGCGCGCTGGGGGCGCTTCATGGCCATGGGCAACGCGGCATACACGCGGGGCAAGCGCAGCGACGGCGGCGACCTGTACCGCATGATGCCGTTCAACGCCTTGCTGGCCGTCGAGCACAAGCTGGGCGCCTGGAGCAGCCGCATCGAAACGAAGATTGTTGCCCGCAAGGACAAGGTCGATGCGCGCCGCTTCGAACCCGAGACGGGCGGCTATGCCCTCGTCAACCTGCGCAGCAGTGTAGCGCTGGGCAAGATGGCCAGCCTGAGCGCGGGCGTGAGCAACCTGTTCAACCGCGCATATGCGGACCCGCTCGGTGGCGTGTACCTGTCGGGCTTGAAATCGAACGGCGGGACGCTGCAAGCCTTGCCGGCCGAGGGCAGGTCGATTGATCTGGGGCTGCAGCTGACATTCTAAGGCTGGCGGTCAGACATGGCGCCTTTCAGCTGCCGCTGCGGGAGGTGGAAGGCGCCTGCTGGAAACACAGCATCGGCGATAGCCATGTGCTTGCGACGATGTGCGCATGTTTCTTCGAGTATCCAGCCCCCAGGTAATCCGGCACAAAGCCTTCAGTTTCCGCCTCCACTCTTTTTTCGCCGTGCCCCCGTCAGGACGCGCAGCGCGGTGTCGATCGGCACCTTGTTCTTGGCCAGATAGGCGGCGGCCGTGGCGGTATCGAGCATTTCCTGAAAAATAATGCCGACCTCGACCTTTTGGGCCGTCAAATCGTCCTGTCTTGCACAGTCGACGATGTCCATATCCACAGCAGTGACCTTCTCATTCTTGGAGCGCATTTTTACCTCAGTAGAAAAGAGAAAAAATGTCTCCTTTTATTTGCCTTAAAGATAACTTATTTTTGTGACTTTGTGGAAATTTTTCTTTAATCGATAGTGCATTCAAGAATTAAATTTAGCTATGGGCCAAGGTCAGTGCCTGGAGATGAATACGGCATACATGACTTGCCGTCATGCAGTGCCTGATCAACCATCCTTTGCCAGCGGCGCCCGGATGCGGTCTAATCATGGCTTGTTCCTTGACGAGGTTGCCATGCTGCCCACTCCCGCCATCGCCGCGCTGCGCGAAAAATTTCCCCTGATTACAGAACTGATGGCCTTGCAGCCCTTGAGCTGGTTCAATCCCCGCATCGCGCCAGCGGCCGAGGCCTTGAACGACGTGGGCTTGACGGCGGACGACGTGGCGGACGCCGGCGCGCGCCTGGCGCGTTTTGCCCCATATCTGGCCAAGGCTTTCCCGGAAACGCAGGCCAGCGGCGGCGTCATCGAGTCGCCCGTCGTGCCGCTGCCGGCCATGCAGGCGGCGCTGGGTTTGGCGTCAGGCATGACGAGCGGTCAGCTGTGGCTCAAGCAGGACAGCCATTTGCCCATTTCCGGCTCGATCAAGGCGCGCGGCGGCATCTATGAAGTGCTGAAACACGCGGAAATGCTGGCATTGGATGCCGGTCTGCTGAAGGCGGGCGATGATTACAGCCTGCTGGCCAGCGACGCCGTGCGGGCCTTCTTTGGCCAGTATGCGATCGCCGTCGGCTCTACGGGCAATCTGGGCTTGTCGATCGGCATCATGAGCGCGCGCCTGGGCTTTCGCGCCACCGTGCATATGTCGGCTGATGCGCGGCAGTGGAAGAAGGACACATTGCGCAGCCACGGCGTGACGGTGGTCGAGTACGCGACCGACTACAGCGTGGCCGTGGAAGCGGGGCGCAGGCAGGCGCAGAGCGACCCCACTTGCCACTTCGTCGACGATGAAAACTCGCACGATCTGTTTCTCGGCTACGCGGTGGCGGGCCAGCGCCTGCAAGCCCAGTTCAAGGCAAACGGCGTCAAGGTGGATGCGGATCATCCCTTGTTCGTGTACTTGCCGTGCGGCGTCGGTGGCGGCCCAGGCGGCGTGGCCTTCGGCCTGAAACTGGCCTTTGGCGACCATGTCCACTGCGTCTTTGTCGAGCCGACCCATTCGCCATGCATGCTGCTGGGCGTGTACACGGGCTTGCATGATGGCATCAGCGTGCAGGAAATCGGCATCGACAACCTCACGGCCGCCGATGGCCTGGCCGTGGGACGCCCGTCCGGCTTTGTCGGGCGCGCCATGCAGCGGCTGATCGACGGCTACGCTACCGTCAGCGATGAAGAACTGTACCGTTTGCTGGCAATGCTGGAGCAAACGGAGCAGTTGCGCCTGGAACCGTCCGCCGTGGCCGGTTTCGCGGGCATCGCCCCCGTGCTGGCCGCGCCGCAATATCAGCCGCACCTGGATACGGCCACGCACCTGGTGTGGGGCACGGGCGGCAGCATGGTTCCCGAGGCGGAAATGGCCGCCTACGTGGCGCGTGGCCGCGCGCTGCTGGCAGCCGGAGCCGTTTGATGCCGGCCGGCGCGCCGATCAGGGCTACGCTGACGGCCAGCCAGTTCGCCAATCTGCACACTTTTCTCGTGGCGGCGCGCCACGCCAGTTTCGCGCTGGCGGCGCAGGAACTGGCGCTCACGCCCAGCGCCGTCAGCCACCGCATCGCCCGGCTGGAGTCGAGCCTGGGCCGGCGCCTGTTCGAACGATTGACACGGCAAGTCAAGCTGACGGCCGACGGCGAACGCATCTTCGCCGCCCTGCAAATTGGCTGGGATGGCTTGCACGCGGCCATAGCCGTTGGAGACACGCTGGCGGGCGGCGTCAGCGTACATGCGCGGCCCTCGGTGGCGCAATGCTGGCTGGTGCCGCGCCTGGCAGGCTTCGCTGCGCAGTATCCGGACGTGTCGATCGATTTGCGCGTAGGCAATGATAGCGTGGACTTTCGCGCCGGCCAGGTCGAGCTGGCCTTGCACTATGGCGATGGCAACTTTCCCGGCCTGGCCTCGCGCAAGCTGATGGATGAATGGCTGGCGCCCGTCTGCAGCCGGCAATATGCACGCGACCACGGCTTGCTGGAGATGCCACACAATTTGTCAGGCGCGACGCTGCTGCACGACACGCTGGCCTGGCCCGCCTGCGCGCCCGATGCCGAGTGGCGACTGTGGCTGGACGGGCAGGTGCCAGAGGTGAGTCTGCCCGCGCGCAGCCTGCGTTTCGACCGCGCCGACCTGTGCGCGCAGGCCGCCATCCACCACGCGGGCGTGGCCATGGGCCGGCGCCAGCTGGTGCAGCCGTGGGTCGACAGCGGCCAGCTGGTCTTGCCGTTTGGCGGGTTTGCGCTGGCCAGCCCACAGGCGTATTACCTCGTGCATGCCGCCCGGCCACTGCCGGCGAGAGTGCAGGCGCTGCTGGACTGGCTGATGGGGCAGGCAATTTGATACACTGCGCCCCTTATTCAAGAACGCGCACGAAGGAAGCATCATGCACGCACCATCCCCACTGACCTTCACCGCGCCGCAGGAATTGCGCACGGCTGCGCTCGCCTGCCTGCTGGAACCGGACCCGGCGACCAAGGTGGCGATGGTGGCGGCCATGGCCGAGGCGCAGCTTTCTCTCGATGCGCAAGCGCCTTTGGCGCCGACCGGCGCCGTGCCGGGGCGTCCCGAGCGCCCGGAACTGGTGCCGCCGCGCCTGGTGGGACGGCGGTCGATGATCACGCTGGAAGGGCGCGCCATGCTGGTCCACGCGCTCGCGCATATCGAGTTCAATGCCATGAATCTGGCGCTCGACGCCCTGTGGCGCTTCCCGGACCTGCCGGCCGAGTACTACACGGACTGGCTGCGCGTGGCGAAAGAGGAAGCCACGCACTTCGCCATGCTGCAGGCGCACCTGCAGGTGCTGGGCCACACGTATGGCGACTTCCCCGGCCACGACAGCCTGTGGGAAATGGTCGACAAGACGCGCGGCGACGTGCTGGCGCGCATGGCGCTGGTGCCGCGCACGCTGGAAGCGCGGGGGCTGGACGCGATTCCGCCGCTGCGCGCCAAGCTGGCGCAGGCGGGAGACATGGCCGCCGCCGCCATTCTCGACATCATCCTGCGCGATGAAGTGGGGCATGTGGAAATCGGCAACCGCTGGTATGGCTATCTGTGCGATCAGAGGGGCCTGGAATTGCGCGCCACCTATGCCGAGCTGGCGCTGCGCTACGAAGCGCCCACCTTGCGCGGCCCGTTCAACCTGGAAGCGCGGCGCCGGGCGGGGTTTTCGGAGCTGGAACTGGCCGATTTGCCCGCCTGAATCTGTCGCGGCGTCACGGATGGGCCGTGATGCTGATGTGCCAGTGGCTCAGGTGTCCCGTTTCGATATGCACTTTGATCGGCTTGGTCCAGGCCCCCGCGCCGGGGATCTTGTCGGCAGGATCGGCGGAAAAACGCCCGTCGACGAGGGCCAGCTTGATGAAGCTGGGGCCGATGTAGATGACGCGCGTGCTGGCCAGCGCCGCTTCCTGGGCCAGCATGGCCCGGTTCGCCGTGATCCACGCCTGCAGGGCCGCCAGTTTCGGCTTTTGCGCGGGGTTGGCCACCACTTCCGCCTTCGCGTCGTTGATCAGCTTGTGAATGGCGGCGCCATCGTTCTGGCCGCCCAGCGCGTCCGTGTAGCCGCCCGCGCCGTCCGCGTAGCGCAAGTCGATCTGCTGGCCATCGCTGTGGCCGCTGTGGCCGAGGATGGAGCGGCCCGTTGCCGTCTGCGTCACGTGCTGGCCGCTGATGTCGTCGAAACGATAAGCCTTGCCCGCCAGCCAGGCGATGGCCAGGCGCGTGGCCCACGAATCGCCGCCCGCGTCGCGCGTGCCGTAGCGCCGCGCCGCCAGCGCCGCCTCATTGTTGGCCAGATACAGGGGGATGTAGGCCGTGCTGCCCTTGAACTCCACTTGCCCCCCTTCGGCCGGATCGGAGCTGGCGTCGGCATTGTCGACGCGGCCTTTCAGGCGCACCGCGACGACGGCCTTCTGGTCGATGGCGCCGGCAAGGGCGGGCAGCACCAGGCTGGGGAATTTCACTGTGCCGGCAGTCTTGGTATTGGTCTGGGACAATAGATTCTCCGTGCTGAAGGCGGGATCGCCGCCGCCCGACGAAATGCCGATGTTGACTTCCGTAATGGTCGCCGCCGCCGGCGTGTAGTGCAGTTCCAGCGGCAAGGTGTGCGTGGCCGTGGCCGTTCCTTGCGACACGGACACATACGGCCCCGGCACATTGCCCGTCAGCTTGATCGGCTGCAGCACGGGATGGGCGGCTTTGTTCGGCGAGAGGAATTTTGCCAGTGTCACCTTCAAGCCTTTGCACGCGAGGCTCAGCTCCACCGTCGTCAAGGTCGCCAGGGCGCTGTCGCCGATATTCGTGGCGCTGACATTGCCACCCAGACTCAACGCCCCAGCCTGGGTTTGCTTGCTGACGTCGACGCACTCTGTCCTGACGATGGTGCCCTGCGTGAAGTGCGTCTGGTTGACGGCGCCCGTGGCGGCCAGGTTGACCCCGGGCAATCCGGTCACGGCATACGACCAGGTATCGTTGTACTGGCTTTGCGCCGTCGTATAGGTGGGATACTCGGCTGTGCTGACGGTGATTTTCACGCCCACGTTGTTCGTGCCTTTGGGCACCATGAAGGCGACGGGCGACGTGATGGTCTGGTTTTGCGCGGCCGCCATGGCCGTGAAAGTCTTGCTGCCCTCGTCATCGTGCGGCGTGACGTCGCCCGAGTCGATGCCATGGCGCACGCCATCGGCATCCACATACTGAAACAGTTCCTGGCCCGGCAGTTCGCGCATGCGCTGCAGCACCCTGGCAAGGCGCCGGTCGCTCAGGCGGATGTCGTGGCGCACGCCGCTCTTGCCCTTGAAGTGAAAGGCCACGGCGCTGCCGTCGACCTGCACGTGGCGCGTGCGCAGGGTGGTCAGGCCGAACGACTTGTTCGTGCGCGCGTATTCCTCGTTGCCGATGCGCATCATCGTCAATTCCAGCAGGTGCACGATGGTGGCCAGCACTTTTTCACGCGGCAAGCCCGGCAACTGCATGCCGCGCGCGACGGCGGCGCGGATGGCGGGCAGGGCGCGGCCAAAGCTGAGCATGCGCTCATATTTCACGTCGTCGCGCACCAGGCGCCAGCGCGCATGGTAGCGGTATTGCTTGCGTCCGCGCGCGTCGCGTCCCGTCGCCTGCAGGTGGCCGTTGGCGTGCGGACAAATCCACACGTCCGTCCAGGCCGGCGGAATGGCCAGTGCCTTGATGCGCGTCAAGGCACTGGCATCGCGCAGGATCAGCCCGTCGGCGTCGCGGTAGCGGAACTTGCCGGGCCGGCCCAGGCGGGCGATGCCGCTTTGATGGTCGCCCGTGTAGCGCAGGCCGGCGGCGCGGGCCGTGGTGGTGGCAGATATTTCCATGGTGATAGCTTACCTTGCAGGCCGCGCACCCGGCGCGCCGTTATGCTAAGGTGCGCATTCGTAACGCCGCGCGCGGCAGACAGGAGCAGCAGATGTTTGGCAGAAAAAAGAATCTGGAACAAGACCACGCCCCCCAGACCGACAAGCAGTATGAAAAGAAATACACGGAAGACAGCTTCTGGGACAAGGTCGTCAAGTTCGCCAAGACGGCGGGACGCGAAGTCATCGAAAAAGCCCTGTGGCTGTACTACGCGGCGCAGCAGCCGAACACCCCGCTGTGGGCCAAGACGGCCATCTATGGCGCGCTCGGCTATTTCATTTCACCCATCGATGCCGTGCCCGACATCACGCCCGTGATCGGCTATGCGGACGACCTGGCCGTGCTGGCGGCAGCCGTCGCCACGGTCGCCACCTACATCACGGCCGAGGTCAAGGAACGCGCCGCCGAGAAACTGCGCGGCTGGTTCGGCGCCTAGCCCTGCTTGACAGCGGGTGCGCCGCTGCCGCCATGGGCCAGCAGGCGCCGCACGACTTCTTTCTGGAATGAACGAAATTCCTTGTCGGCGCTGACGTTGGCGAAGGCCAGCACGGCCGTCCTGCTGGCGCGGTCGACGCAGACGACGGACGCGGCGCCCGGGTCGCCGCCGCCGTGCGTGGCCAGCGGCTTGCCGTCGACGTCGCGCAGCAGCCAGACCAGGGCCTGGCGCACGGACGCATCGGCGGGCGAAACGGGAGCCGCTTGCGGGGCGAAAAACAATTGCAAGGTGGCGTCTTGCAGGTAGCGGTGGCCCTCGACCCGGCCGCCATTGCTGAAGATGGCCAGGAAACGGGCAAAGTCATGTGCCGAGCTGCGCAGCAGGCCGGCCGGCCAGTCCGGATAACCGACGGGCGGCAGCGCTTGCAGGCCCGGCTCCTTGTGCGCATACGGCTGGGCCACGACGGCGCGCCGCGGCAAGCCGGCCAGGCTCCAGGCCGTGCTGTCCATGCCCAGCGGTTCGAACAGGTGCTCGTGCGTGTAGGCGTCGAGGCCATCGGGGTTCAAGCGGCCCACCAGATAGCCGAGCAGGGCGATGCCCACATTGCTGTAGCGCCATTCCGTGCCGGGCCGGGATGCAAACGACAGGTCCGCGTCATACCAGGCGCCGCCGCGCGACAGGTAACCCTTGACGAAGTCGCGCAGCGGTAATCGCGGGTCGCCCTGCACGGCAAATGCCGTCGTCTTTTCGTACACGGCATCGGAAATGCCCGAGGTGTGGCTGAGCAAATGGCGAAAGGTGATGGGCACGTCGGGAAACTTCGGATGCATGAGAGGGAAGTCCAGGTAGGCCGCCACCTTGTCGTCGAGCTGGAAGGCGCCCTGTTCCAGCAGCATCATGACGGCCGTGGCCGTGACGAGCTTGCTGACGGAGGCGACATGGAACACCGTGCCGGCATCGGCTTTCTTGCCAGCCTGGATGTCGGCCCAGCCATAGCCGCGCGCGAAAATGGTTTGCTCGCCGCGCACCACGGCCACGCTCATGCCCGGCGTTTCCGTGCGGGCCAGGCCTTCGCGCATGAAGCCGTCAAATGCCGTTTCCCACGCCAGCCTGGCAGGATCGGTGGCGCAGCCCGTTTGCAGCAGGGCCAGTGAGACGCCCAGTCCCAGCACGCTTCTTCGTTTCATTGCTTCTCTCTTTTGCCATTTTTAATGATCTTAACAATATTTTCGTCCGCCATCGGGGCAATTGACAAAACATTGCTGTGTAGCAATGATAAAAGGGGCTGGCCGGCCTATTTGCGCCAGTAGCGTTCCAGCAAGGGTTTGACTGTCAGGCCGTGCGCGACGATGGAGAGGATGACGACGACCACGGTGATGTCGGCCAGTTCGCGCGCCAGGCCGCGCGGCAATCCATGCGCGATGGCATAGCTGAGGTAGTACAGCGAGCCGATGCCGCGCACGCCGAACCAGGCGGCCAGTCCCCGCAGGCGCACGCTGGTGCCCGACGCCAGCAAACCGAGCATCACGCTGGCCGGACGCGCCACCAGCAGCAGGAACAGCGCCACGCTCCACGCCTGCCAGCGCCAGGCGGCTGCCGTGACGGCGCCGCCCAGCAACAGCACCAGGGTCAGTTCGGACAGGCGTTCCAGGTGTTCCTTGAAGACGAGCGATTCGCCGCTGACGGTCAGCGGCACCTCGCTGTCGTGCGGCTTGGCGGCGGAAACGGCATGGGTTTCCTCAGCCTGCAGCAAGCCTTGCCGGTCTTTTGGCGCACCGGCCAGCCGCAGTTCCGTCTGGCGCAAGGCCACGCCGGCAAAGAACACGGCCAGGAAGCCCCACGCGTGCAGCCAGGTGGCCACGCCATACACGAGGGCGATCAAGCCCAGGGCCGCCAGGTCGTCCAGCATGGCGTGTTTCGGCTCCTTGGCGCGCACTTGCCAGCCCAGCCACGCCAGCAGCGCACCGCCGGCCGCGCCCAAGGCGATGGCGCCCGCGCTGGCCCAAAGTAAATCGCGCCACAGCCAGGTGGCGCCATGCGGCCCCAGTTCATGCAGACCCAGCAAGCCCAGGCCCAGCATGACGAAAGGAAAGCCGCTGCCATCGTTCATGCCCGCTTCGCTGGTCAACATGAAGCGCAATGGCTCGCTGTCGCCCGCATGGCGCAGCTGCACGTCGGTGGCCAGCACGGGGTCGGTGGGCGCGAGGATGGCGCCCAGCAGCACGCCCGCGCCCAGGGGCAGGCCCAGCACCCAGTAGGCGAAGGCGGCCACCAGGGCCACGGAAATGGCCATCGACAGCCACGCCAGGCGCAGCGACGGCAGCCAGCGCGCCAGGCTGAAGGGCACGGGCATCTTGACGCCGGCGGAAAACAGGGAGATGAGGACGGCGATTTCCGTCAGGGTTTCCAGCAGCGGCGCCTGCCGCACCAGGTCGAAAGCAAACAGGCCGAGGAACATGGGCCCCAGCAGCAGGCCCACGCCCAGGTAAGCCATGGCCGACGTCAAGGGCAGGCGCGCGATGCGGTCGGCGCCCAGGCCGCGCGCCAGCATCAGGCAGCCGATCAGGATGAACCAGGCGGTGGTGTTCATGCGGCCCATTGTAGCGGCGCGCGGACAAGGGCAGCGCGCCGCAGGTTTTATGCCTTCTCGAACGCCACGCTGTCGTTCTGCGCCTGCATGGCGCGCACTTCGATCGGGTCGTGCGTGGAGCGCAAGCGGGGCAGGCTGTGCGGGTAGTGGGCGGTGATGAAGGCCAGCATCTGCTCGCGCACGATGCAGCGCAGCTCGAAGGCCGTGCCGGAATCCTGCGCACTGATGAGAAAGCGCACGCGCACGGCCCGCTCGTTCGAATCCGTCGCCTGCACCGTGCAGACGCGGCCATCCCATTGGGTGGCGGATGCGCAGATACGCGTCAGTTCCGCGCGCAGCGGCTCGATCGGGATGCTGAAGTCCAGCCACAGAAAGACCGTGCCCAGGATGTCCGAGGAGGTATGCGTCCAGTTCTCGAACGGATTTTCAATGAACCACTGCAACGGCACGATCAGGCGCCGCTCATCCCACACGCGCACGACCACGTAGGTGCCCTTGATTTCCTCGACCGTGCCCCATTCCCCATTGACGATCAGCACGTCGTCGATGCGGATGGGTTGAGAAAACGCAATTTGCAGCCCTGCAATGAAATTGCCGAGCACGGGGCGGGCGGCGATACCGGCCACCAGGCCCGCCACGCCGGCCGAAGCGAGCAGGCTGGCGCCGATCTGCCGCGCGCCGGGCAAGGTCAGCAGCACGAAGGACAGGCCCAGGATGACGACGATGGCGTGCGCGCTGCGCGTCAGCACGCGTGCCTGGGTGATGCGGCGCCGCGCGCGCAGGTTGTCGGCCGCGTCGACGGGATTGATCTGGGAAATCGTGATGGAAAGCGACTCGATGCATTGCATGGACAGCCAGGTCAGCGCGATGATCAGCGCCACGCTGGTGACATGCGACATGGCAACGAGGCCCGGCGTGTCGTCGGGCGCGCCAGCCAGCACCATGCGCAGGCCGAAGACGATCAGGCACAGCTGGCTGGCGCGGAAGGCCACGCGCGCGAGGTTGCTGGTGAACGGGTGGCCATTGGCCAGTTTTTTCAGCAAGCTGATGCCGACCCGGTGTACGACGATGGCGACCACGGTGACGAGCAGGGCGGAAACGAGCACGGTCAGCGCCGAGCGCAGCGGGCCTCCCATCAGCGAGTGAAACGTGCTGAGATCCATAGGCGAAAACTCCTTGAAATGGGTGAGATGGATGTTGGAAGCGGCTATTTTACGGGTAGATGGCGTCGCGGGGACGTGCGTTGCCGAACGGATAAGACCTGCATCGAGGTAGATACTGGCGTAAATTGCTGCGCCGCGTCATGCCACGTTGACGTTTCACTACGAAAAGCAAACGCGCGTCGCCGCATTGGAAACATAGCCATACTTGCCATGCTTTTTGTTTTTGCAAAGGAAACCGATGATAGTACGATCACTGCGAATGTCCTTGCGCTTCATCCTGCCACTGGCCCTCATGCTGGGATTGTTTGCCTATATTGTGGTACCCCTGTTGGACAATATTACCTTGCGCTGGTATGTGCGCGACCTCGACAGCCGGGCGGAATTGCTCGCTGGAACCCTCCGGCCCTCGCTCACCGACTACCTGCCCGAAAAAGATGCCACCCGCATCGGCGAACTGTTCCAGGGCGCCACGCGCGACGAACGCCTGATCGCCATCGGCTTTTGCGACAACGCGGGCCACTTGCTCTACCAGTCCGCGCAATACCCGGCCTCCATCGGCTGCTGGAGCACGCCTTCCACGGGTGGCTTGTACAAATCGCTGGCGCAATTGCCGCAAGGGCAAGTCCACATCAGCGAAACGCCCGTCATGCAGGATGCGTCCCAGCTGGGCCGGCTGGTGCTGGTGCAGGACATGAGCTTTGTCGAACGCCGCAATACCGATACCAAGCGCTTCATCTTTGCCTTCCTGGCCGTGCTGGCCGTGCTGATTTCCCTGATGACCGTGTTCGTGGCCCACCTGAGCTGGCGCGGCTGGCTGTCGGCCGTGAAAGATATCTTGCGCGGCGAATTGCTGCCCCGCAGCGTCACGGCCGTCCAGGCTGCGGATGCGCCGGCCGCCGCGCCCGCGCCGCCGCCGGAAATGCAGCCGCTGATCGGCGACTTGCGCGAATTGCTGCAGGAATATCACCTGGAGCGCCAAAGCGATAGCGGCTGGTCGTCCGACTGGACGCCGGACAAGCTGCGCGCCTTGCTCGAAGCGGACTTGCAGGGCGACCAGGTGCTGGTGGTGTCGAACCGCGAACCGTATATCCACACCAGAACGGAAGATGGGATCACGGTGCAGCGCCCGGCCAGCGGCCTGGTGACGGCCGTGGAAGCGGTGATGCGCGCCTGCTCCGGCACGTGGATCGCGCATGGGGCCGGTTCCGCCGACCGCGAAACGGTGGATAAACTCGACCATGTTCCCGTGCCGCCCGACAACCCCAGCTACACCTTGCGCCGCGTATGGCTGACGCAAGAGGAAGAGCAGGGCTACTATTATGGCTTCGCCAATGAAGGCATGTGGCCGCTGTGCCATATCGCCCACGTGCGCCCCGTCTTCCGCTCGTCCGACTGGGAGCAGTATGTAAAAGTCAATCGCCGCTTCGCCGACGCCGTGATCGCCGAGGCGAAGACGGACAATCCCGTCGTGCTGGTGCAGGATTACCACTTTGCCTTGCTGCCGCGCATGGTGCGCGAAGCGTTGCCGAAGGCGACCATTATCACTTTCTGGCATATCCCCTGGCCGAACTCGGAATCGTTCGGCATTTGCCCCTGGCGCGAAGAAATCCTCGACGGCTTGCTGGGCAGCACGATTCTGGGCTTCCACACGCCGTTCCACCGCAAGAATTTTCTGGAAACGGTGGACCGCTACCTGGAAACCCGTATCGAGCCAGAGGCTTCCACGATTTCGTATGGCGGCGAGATGACGCAGGTCGAGGATTACCCGATTTCCATCGCCTGGCCCGAGGATAATCCCGAGCAGCCCGACGTGGCGACGTGCCGCGCGCAAATCCGTGCCGAGCTGGGCGTGGCGCCCGACCACTTGCTGGGCATTGGCGTCGACCGCCTCGACTACACGAAAGGCATCGTCGAGCGCTTCCAGGCAGTCGAGCGCATGCTGGAACAGCAGCCTGGCATGGTCGGCAGTTTTACCTTCGTGCAAATTGCCGCCCCCAGCCGCGCGTCGCTGGATGAATATCAAAGTTTTGACGCCAGGGTGCGTAAGATGGTCGAGCGCATCAACCGCCGCTTCGGCAGCGGCAGCTATGTGCCCATCCTGCTGAAAGCGGAACACCATGGACAGGACGATTTGCAGCGCTATTTCCGCGCCTCCGAAGTGTGTATGGTGACAAGCTTGCATGACGGCATGAATCTGGTGGCCAAGGAATTCATTGCCGCCCGCGACGACGAGCTGGGCGTGCTGGTGCTGTCACAGTTCACGGGCGCCGCGCGCGAACTGCACGAAGCGCTGATCATCAATCCGTACCACATCGAGCAGGGCGCCGACGCCCTGTACCGCGCCCTCGTGATGCCGCCCGTGGAGCAGCGCGAGCGCATGAAGAGCATGCGCGCCCGTGTGAAACATTTCAATGTCTACCGCTGGGCCGGGCGCATGCTGCTGGACGCGGCTCGCTTGCGCCAGCGCGACAAGGTCATGACCAAGATCGACGCCCACAGCCGCATCAAGCGGCGCAAGGGGATCTGATGACAGATATGCCTGACGATAGCGCGGCCCTGTTGCAACTGCTGAGTACGCCCGGCAGCGCCGTTTTCCTCGACTTCGACGGCACCCTGGTCGACCTGGCGCCCACGCCCGATGGCGTGCGCCTGGAACCGGGCGTGATCGAAGCGCTGGCGCTGCTGGCCGAGCGCCACGGCGGCGCGCTGGCCCTCATTTCCGGCCGTCCCGTGGCCCAGATCGACGCCATGCTGGCGCCCTTGAGCCTGCCGGTTGCTGGCGTGCATGGCGTGGAGCGGCGCGGCGCCGATGGCAGTTTCAGCGTGGCGGCCACGCCCGACGTGTCACCCGTGCTGGCGCGCGCCAGGGCGCTGGCGGCGATGCACCCCGGTTTGCTGGTGGAGCAGAAGCGGGGCGCCGTGGCCCTGCATTACCGGCTGGCGCCCGAACTTGAGCAATTGTGCTTGCAGGAAATGACGGCAGCCGTGCAAGCGTGCCCGGGGGTGTTGCTGTTGCATGGAAAAATGGTGCTGGAAGCCAAGCCAGCCGCCACGGACAAGGGTGGCGCCATCGCCGCCTTCATGCGCGAAAGCCCGTTTGCCGGCCGCCGGCCCGTGTTCGCGGGCGACGATACCACCGACGAGGCAGGCTTTGCCTTTGTACAACAAGTTGGCGGGCAGGGCGTGAAAGTGGGCAAGGGCCCCAGCGCCGCCACCCTGCGCCTGGCCAGCCCGGACGCCTTGCGCGCCGCGCTGCTGGCCGCTTCCGTATCCCCCTTCAAGGAGTAGCCGATGAGCATATCCAAGGAACAAGCCTATGACACGCCCAGCGGCGCCGCCGCTTCGCTGGCCGCTTCCGCCACCGCGGCGGCCAGTGCATCGGCACCCGCCACGCCCATCCAGGCTAGCCTCAACTGCGGCGTGGTGGGCAATTGCGCCTTCAGCGCCCTGATCGACCAGGCAGGCCAGGTCGTCTGGTCTTGCCTGCCCCGTTTCGATGGCGATCCCGTCTTCAACAGCCTGCTGGACGCGACGGAAAACGGTAGCGTGTGGGGCATCGACATCGAAAACCATGCGCGCAGCGAGCAATTCTACGAGCCGAACACGGCCGTACTGCGCACGCGCCTGTATGACACCGAAGGGCGCGGCGTGGAAATCACGGATTTCGCGCCCCGTTTCCTCAGCCGCGACCGCATGTTCCGCCCGCTGATGCTGATCCGCCGGGTGCGGCCGCTCGATCACGCCGTGCGCATCCGCGTGCGCCTGCGTCCCCGCTACGACTGGGGCAGGCTGGCGCCGCAGATCACGCAGGGCAGCCACCACATCCGCTACGTGGGGCCGGAACAGACCTTGCGCCTGAACACGGATGTGTCACTCAACCATGTGCTGAGCGAAACGTACTTCGTGCTGGGCGGCACGGCCAACTTCCTGCTGGGCCCCGATGAAACCCTGGCCGGCGGCATCGACGAGACGGCGCGCATCTTCGAAAAGGAAACCATCAACTATTGGCGCACCTACACGCGCCGCCTGGCCGTGCCGCTGGAATGGCAGGACGTGGTGATCCGCGCGGCCATCACCCTGAAACTGTCGCTGTATGAAGACACGGGCGCCATCATCGCCGCCATGACCACCAGCATCCCGGAAGCGCCCGGTAGCAGCCGCAACTGGGATTACCGCTATTGCTGGCTGCGCGACGCCTTCTTCGTCGTGCGGGCATTGAACAGCCTGTCGGAAGTGGGCACGATGGAAGAGTATCTGCGCTGGCTGACGAACATCGTCGCCCGCTCGAAAGGCGGCCACATCCAGCCCCTGTACGGCATCGGCCTGGAAGAGCAGTTGCCGGAATCGACGCTCGACCATCTGCCCGGCTACCGGGGCAACGGCCCCGTGCGCGTCGGCAACCAGGCGCAGGAACACTTCCAGCACGATGTGTACGGCAACATTGTATTAGGCGCCGCGCAGGCTTTCCTCGACCACCGCCTGTTCCACCGGGCGGGAAAAGCCGAGTTTGCCGCGCTGGAAGCCGTGGGCGACCAGGCCTTCAGGCTGCACGCGGAGCCGGACGCGGGCATGTGGGAGCTGCGCACGCGGGCGCGTGTCCACACCTCGTCCATGCTGATGAGCTGGGCCGCCTGCGACCGCCTGGCCAAGGTCGCGCATAAGCTGGGCTTGCCGGACCGGGCCGACCACTGGAACAGCCGCGCCGTGCTGATCCGCGAGAGATTGCTGCGCGAAGCGTGGAGCGAGGAGCGCCAGGCCTTCGCGGAAAGCCTGGGCGGGCGCGACCTCGATGCGTCCGTCTTGCTGATGGCGGAAGTCAACTTCATCGACCCCATGGACCCGCGTTTCATCGCCACCGTCGATGCGCTCGAAGCATCGCTGTGCGACGGCCCCTACATGCGCCGCTACGAAGCCCCCGACGATTTCGGCAAGCCGGAAACAGCCTTCAACATCTGCACCTTCTGGCGCATCGACGCCCTGGCGCGCATTGGCAGGAAGGACGAAGCGCGCAAGATCTTCGAAACGATGTTGATGGCGCGCAACCACCTGGGCTTGCTGTCGGAAGACACGCACCCCGTGACGGGGGAGATGTGGGGCAATTTTCCGCAGACTTACTCTATGGTCGGCTTGATCAACTGTGCTGTGCGGTTGTCGGCGCCTTGGGATAGTGCTATTTAAGTGCGGGCCTGGATCGCGGGCCTGAGAAAATGTCCATGGCTGCGTTGCTTGGGCTTGCCGTACATTCGTACTGTCTGCGCCCGCGCGCCTTGCCCTGGGCATTTTTCAGGCCCGCTGGGCCCGGGGAGCCCGGGTTTCTGACTCGGGCCTTGGTTTGCTTTGCCATTGTTTAGATATCAAGTCGAAATTTTTGGTAAAGCAGGCTCGCGGCGCCCATACAGCCTGCACTCCGCCGCCAGCGCCAGCAGGGTGATTTGCTGGTGCGAGCCGTTGTGGGCGTCCAGCGGCAGCAGTTCGATGCGCGAGCTGAAGGCACGGACCCGGCCGGGCAGCAGGCTGAGAACTGCTCGCAAGAACAATCTAAGTTTTCTGCTACACCACGTTACAGTGCTGACCAAGCAGGCTAATACTCCTCTAGATCACATGGGTGCTGTATACTTTGCCTTAGATCGAGCTAGTTCAACACTGTAACAAACTGATTGTATGAACCATGAAAACTAGATCCACACCTTTGCGCACGAGCGTTAAGCAAGTTGGCTCTCAGCCAATTTTCGCTTTATCTCCAAACACGACAGATGCCCTCGACATATATGCGCGCACAAAAAGAAAACAGCGCGATACGACAACTTGGTTCTCAATGTGCATGAGGGCACCAGCGGCTGCTGTATTTTTTAAAGGTTCGTGCGACAGTGTAGTTTTCAGGCTCACGGCCTGTGACGTAATTGCGGAGGCATACCACGAGCTGCGAACTGGGATTGAAGTTGAAATAATTAGCCCTTCCATGGTCTACAAAGTGCGAGAGCGAGCTAACTCGTTGCTTAACGAACTTCCTACGGCGCAATATCTTCCCCCAACCGCAGCGACATCTGATTTTCTGTCAGGATTGCAAGCATTATGTATCTACGCGCCGCCGATCTTCGTTCCGACCAATCGATCAGGAGACCCTACCAGACGTTCTCTCACGCTCACACTAGCAAAAAAATTCGCGAAAGCTTTTAGTTCAGTACCGGTCGATTACGTGCACTATCTTATTACCATAGCTTGGCCCACGGTAAGCCTTAGTGCAACGCGACGTGTACTTACGTCCGAGGTAACAGAGAAGATAAAGCGGCAGTGCGAGATTGATAGAAAGGCTGAGAGTACTGCTCGTACGCACACGCACTTGACCCTACTGGCTGCGAGTAGTACAAGGCGAATCATTTTCCCTGAGAATGCAGATGAAATCGAGAACCTCGAAGAGCAAATTGGTCGAATTAAGCGAGGGCTGCGGCGCTTTTCAACAGATGCGTCGTCCCTCAGGGCAATGCTTGAAATCGTCAGCGACATCCAAGACCCAAGTTTGGCCTCAGGACTTAAGGCAGTTTTAAGTACCCAACTCAAAGAGTATGTGGCGTAAGGGTTGGACTAGCGCAAATCATGTGTTTTCAATGATTTTGCGCTAGAGCGCGAATTCATTCAAACGTTATGTAACTGCGCTAGGGCCTGCTGCAGCATAAAATCTATCGGTATTCTCCATTCAACTGCCCACATAGCATAGATTGGAGAATAGTCATGAGCATCATAGTCAAGCGTAGTACCTCATCTGATTTTACAAAACCGAGAAGCAACATGCGCGCCATTACAGTCATTGGCCGCAGTGCTTTGAAACGGATCACCATGTGGGCTTACAACCATGGATGGTTGTCATTGTCTTTAACTCAATGGATATTTGATAATTTTTCGATTCATTCTACCTAATCGATGAACAATTGTATGCCGATTTCGCTACATACCCGCGATTTTGGTGTGATCATGAATGTGGCGACGGTGGTAAGCGTTCTCCCAACACCGTCTGTACGTAGCAATTTCAATCCAAAAAGTATTACCCATTACTTTTTGGTGGGAGCTAATATGAGTGCTGTTGGCGGGCCAAAACCCCGCCAGATGTGGAAGGCGACCATTTAAGTGGTCACGATGCACGATGCACGATGAGCGTCCCTGCGCTGGTCTATACCGAAAAAAAGCGGCCTTGGTTCGTGAGACGTACGTTGCCGACGATGGCAGTTTCAACGTACGGTCCGTTGGAGCGTAAAGCAGACTGCTGAGCCGTTTGGCTTTTCGAACGGTATAGTTTAAGCTGGTCGCGTGGGTGGAAGCCGTCCCGATCGAAGCCATCGCCAGCGCCATCAATTTTGCGGTTGGCCTGACGACGATTGTCGATGTCCATTCCAATCGCCGTCAGGCCAACCGCGCGTGCTTAATGAATGCGACAATTGTCGGCTTCTGACGTGCAGTCACCTAATTCATGATCTTCCGGAACTTGACGCCGATGACGCGCACATTATCGGGAATGAATCCGGTGATTTGACCAGTGTCGTTGCGGACGAATCGCAATAGTTCGGTATCGGCTCTAAATGCATCGGCAAACAGCGGCACCATTTGTGATTCCGGGGAGCGCTCGGGCTGCGTGAACAGGGCGCCGTCCTTGACCACAATCTTCCAAGTGGTGCCGATTTCGTCGCTTACATAAGTTCCCGTAAAGTCGGCAAATTTGTCGCGATTGGCGATTACAGGCGATACCTTGATAAATTCACCAGGTTCGCCGACTTCCGTCACAAACTGCATGCGTTGGCCGTCGTCGGCGAAGCGGAGTTGGGTAGAGCTGTCCTTAAACTGGAATAGATTAATTCCAAGTGCGCTTATTTCGCTGCGGCTGCGCTCGCTTCGGACATACCAGAACTTTCCGTCCTTCTCTTCAATTCGCCGAATATTCTGGTTAAACCGTTCCACATATGTGCCGACGAACCTGTCGCTAGCGGCATGTGTGACAGGCATTGCAGGCGTAGTTGATATAGCCGTCTTGCGGGGCGTGAAGTCGAGTTGTTCGCCCAGGTACAAGTGCGTCACTTTGCGTGATAAATCGGGTGTCTCGGGATTGGTGTTATTGCATAAGACAATAACCGAAAACATCTTCTGAGGAACACGGAAGAATTCGGCGCTGTAGCCGGCAGTGTTGCCACCGTGAAATACAACGTTTTGCCCGCCAAAACGGTTCACGAACAGTCCGGCCGCATAGTCAAGTTCAGTGCCGTCATTACGCTTGCCCTTGCTCTGCAACTGATCGACCATCCATTTTCCACCCACCACCGGCTGATAGAAATTACGGTCCCACTTGGCCAAGTCGGCGACCGTGGACAGGACGCTCGACGACCCAACAAATTCCCAGTTCGTCATGAAGACGGAAGAGCCACGTTCTGGAGTGGTTTTATACGCCGTGGCCAGATGCGGCACAACGGCATCAAAATGATCTGCAATACGGGTCTGATCCATGCCAAGCGGCGCGAAGATCCTCTCTTGCGCGAATTGCGCGAATGACTTGCCGCTGATCCGTTCGACGATACGGGCTAGGAGAAAATAGTTGGTGTTGCTATACATGAAGTGACTACCGGGAGCGAAATTGAGCGCGCGCTGGCGGATAATGAGTGCCAAGGCATCGTCTTCCGATCGGTAGTCGACTTCTCGTATGCCAGTGCCCATCGTCATCAGCACCGTAAAATCACGCAAACCGCTGGTTTGATGCAGCAGATCACGTAGCGTGATTTTCTGGCCGTAGTCTGGAATCTCGGGCAATATCGTGCGCAGATCATCGTCCATGCTTAGCTTTCCATCCTTCACCAGCAGTAGTATTGCTGCTGCTGTGAACTGTTTGGACGTCGACCCGATGTCGAAGACAGTGCGCTGCGGGTCGATCGCGATCTCGTGTTCGAGGTTGGCCAATCCATAGCCGCGCATGTAGACAGTTTCGCCTTCGCGAACGACGCCCAGCGCACAACCGGGCGAACCGGGCTTTGTGTAGGCATCAAAAAGCGCATCAACTTTATTTTCTAGCGTCGTCTGATTGGCTTGCAAGTGCATGCCGGCGTTCGCTGAGCCTAGCAAAATTGAAGCAGCAATAAAACCGGAAACGGCTCTGCGCATTGTATCTTCCTAAAATGGCAAGCCCTACTTAGTGGCCGGGCTTGATGGCTACTCCATTATGCACGGGCCTGCGCCAGCAATGCGCATCCGGGCGATCATCTAAGTGATGGGCCACCACCGCCTTAAGCAGCGTGCGGACTTCTTTGATGATGGCACCACCTCGCCGGGAAGCGACATGTTGTTCAAGCAGGCTTAATCTGCTGGAGGCAATTCCAGGGCAGTAGCTCGCCAACCCGGTTGACGGGGTAGTCGGCGATATGCGTCAGCACATGGCGCAACCAAGCTTCGGGGTCGACCCCGTTCAGCTTGGCTGTACCAATCAGCGAGTAGATGGTGGCCGCACGTTCGCCGCCGCTGTCGGCGCCGGCGAACAGGTAGTTGCGCCGGCCGATGGCGATACCGCGCAACGCCCGTTCGGCGGCCGAGTTATCGATCTCGATGGCGCCGTTGTCGCAGTAGCGCGTCAGCGCCGGCCACAGGTTCAGCGCATACAGGATGGCCGCCGCCGTGTCCGACTTGCGGGACAGCTTTTCCAGAGACGTGCGTAGCCAGCGCTCCAGGTCATCGAGCAAGGGGCATGCTTCTGTCTGCCGCACTGACTTGCGCTGGTCCGGCGGTTTGCCACGGATTTCGGCTTCGATCAGATACAGCTCGGCGATGCGCCGCAGCGCTTCGGTTGTCAGCGGCGATGGCCGTGCTGCATGCAGGTCGTGGAACTTGCGCCGCGCGTGCGCCCAGCAGGCTGCCTCGTGGATATCGCCGTTTTCGTACAGCGCGTTGAAGCCGGCGTAGGCATCGGCTTGCAACACGCCCTTGAACTGGGCCAAGTGGCTTTGCGGGTGGATGCCCTTGCGATCCGGCGAGTAGGCGAACCACACCGCCGGCGGCGTGTTGTCGCCAGCTGGCCGATCATCACGCACGTAGGTCCACAGCCGCCCGGTTTTGGTTTTGCCGTTGCCAGGCGCGAGCACTGGTACTGGCGTGTCATCGGCATGCAGTTTGGCGCCAGCCAGTACGTGTTGACGGATCGCTTCGACCAGCGGGCGCAGCAGCGCACTGGCAGCGCCGACCCAGCTGGCCAGCAGAGCCCGGTCCAGCTCGACACCCTCGCGTGCGTAGATCACCGACTGCCGGTACAACGGCAGGTGATCCGCGAACTTGGCCACCAGTACGTGCGCCAGCAGGCCGGGAGCGGCGATGCCGCGCGCAATCGGCCGGCTTGGGGCAGGCGCCTGCACGATGGCGTCGCAGCAGCCGCAGGCCAGTTTCGGGCGCACGTGGCGGATCACGCGGAAGCTGGCCGGCACGAACTCGAGTTGCTCAGCCACGTCCTCGCCCAGTTGATGCAGCTTGCCGCCGCAGGACGGGCAGGCTTCATCGGGAGGCAGGTAGCGCTGTTCATCACGCGGCAGATGCTCGGGCAAAGGCTTGCGTGCCGCCCGTTTGCGCGGCGCCTGGTCTGCTGCCGGCATCTCCCGTTCGGCCTCGGCGTCGTCGGCCTGCAAGTCTTCAAGCTGCAACTCCAGTTGTTCGATCTGGTGATCGAGTTTTTCGGACTTGCGGCCGAATTGCATACGCCGCAGCTTGGCAATTTGCAGTTTCAGATGCTCGATCTCGGCGGCGCGGGTATTCAACTGCGCTTTCAAGCCCGCCACTTCGACCTCACGCGCCCACAGCAATGCCTTCAGGGCATCAATGTCGTTGGGCAGATCGGCAGGGTTGAGCATGGACCGAGTTTACGCGAGGTACGCGACGTTTACAAGGCCGCTGTCGGGCGCCAGGTGCGTTCTGGCCGACGCCAGTCTATGCCTTCGAGCAGCATCGACAGCTGTGCCTGCGTCAGTGCGACACTGCCATCGGCAGCCTGCGGCCAGACGAAGCGGCCGCGCTCAAGCCGCTTGGACAGCAGGCACAGGCCATCACCACTCCACCATAGCATCTTGAGCATGTCGCCGCGCCGCCCCCGAAACACGAACACGTGGCCGCTGAACGGGTCTTCGGCCAGCGCCGCCTGCACCTTGACGGCCAGTCCGTTCATGCCTGCACGCATATCGGTGACGCCGGCTGCCAGCCATATCCTGGTACCTGCTGGCAAGCCGATCATGGCAGCAGTCGCGCCAGCAACAGTGTCAGCGTCGCCGCGTCGACCTGGCCCTCCAGGCGCAGCTGGGCGTGGCCCACGCTGAGCACGATAACGCCGGGTACGGTGCTGGCGACCGGTGCACTTGCGGGCAAGGTGTCGAGCACTGTGACGGCCACCAGCTGGCTTGGCGCATTGCCACCGGCAAGCGCCCCGTCACCGAAACGCTTGCGCCAACTGAACAACTGATTGGTATTGATCTTGAGCTCACGGGCGATCAGCGAAACGGAGGCGCCATCGACCTGCGTACGTGCCACAGCGGCACGCTTGAATTCATCGCTGTGACGGCGATACGGCCCGCGTTTCGCCCTGGTTGTAACTGGTTGAATTATTGTGTCCATAAATAAATTTGTGGACACAATCAATTTGTGTCCCAAATTCAATCATGACATCGTGCGGTGCCCAAGGGTAGACGGCGGTGGGCCGACGCTTACCGACGGTGTCAGGTCCGGCATTCTGACACGACCTCGGCTTTAACTATACCGAATAAGTTGCTCAGTCACTGCGCGATCCTTCCGGCTGCGGGGTAGACTGCAACTGCCATGCTTGCTTCGCTTGGGGGCTAAGGTGCGCGCCTAAGTATACAGATGAAATTATTGTGAATACAGTTCCAAAACCCTTCATCAGCGATTTGACCTCGTTCAGCCACTCACTTGGCTGGCTCCCTGCGCCCATACAACCTGCACTCCGCCGCCAGCGCCAGCAAATTCGGGTCGCGCTCGCGGCTGCTGAGCATCAGCAGGGTGATCTGCTGGTGCGAGCCGTAGCGCGCGTCGAGCGGAATCAGTTCGATGCGCGAGCTGAAGGCGCGCACGCGGCCGGGCAGCAGGCTGTAGCCGATGCCGCCGCTCACCAGGTTGATCAGCGAGAAGATGTCGCCCACGCGCATGGCCGTGTCGGGCACGAAGCCGGCCAGCTCAAACGCATGGTTGAAGCTTTGCGAGGTGACGAATCCTTCGTTGAGGGTGACGAATTTGTCGTTGCGCAACTGCTGCAAGTCCACTGATGCCGCGCCCGCATAGGGCGAGGACAGCGGCGCGGCCAGGTAGATGTCGTCCTGGAACAGGGGCACGGCCACCAGCCCGGCATGCTGTTCTTCCTCCTGCACGCCGGCGATGATGGCGTCCAGTCTGCCATCAGCCAGGCTTTGCAGCAGTTCGCGGTTCGATCCCAGCGTCAGGTCGATGTCGAGACCCGGCCGGCGCAGCTTCAGGGCGATCACCAGTTGCGGGATGCAGTGCAGGGTCAATGAATACAGCGAGCCGATCTTCAGCCGCGCGGGGTTGATGCCCGACATTTCGCGCACCTTGCGCACGCCTTCCTCGCACTCGGCCAGCGCGCGCCGGGCCGATTCGGCAAAGGTATAGGCCGCATGCAGGGGGATCAGGCTGCGTCCTTCTCGCTTGAACAGGGGGCAGCGCAAGCCGTCTTCCAGCGAGTGCAGGGCGCGGTGCACGCTGACCGTGCTCTGGCCCAGCGCATCGGCCACCCGCGCCAGGTTGTTCAATTCCATAAAGCTGAGAAACACTTCCAGCTTTTTCAGGGTAATTTCTTCGTTGATGGCCATGATCACCGTGATTATCGTGAGTTCATTAACTTCAGAGTAATGAACATGTTAGCAGCTTGATTGTCGCGGCTGCGTTTTCGCTCTATCGTCTGGCTTCGATAGCTCACTTCGGAGGCAGGATGTCAACCGTCACAGACGCGCAGCCGCAGCGGAAACAATGGGACACGCGGCGCACCGAAAAGCGCCGCCGGCTCGACGCCGTGCGCCAGTACGCCAGCGGCCCCGTGCTGCAACAGCGCGACATGGTCGCCGTGCTCGAAGCCTTGCTCGCGCCGGGCGACCGCGTCGTCCTCGAAGGCAACAACCAGAAGCAGGCGGATTTCCTCGCCCGTATGCTGACCCAGGTTAACCCTGACAAGATCAATCATTTGCACCTGATCATGCCCAGCGTCAGCCTGCCCGAACACCTGGACCTGTTCGAGCGGGGCATCGCCCGCAAGCTCGATTTTTCGTTTGCCGGCACGCAAAGCCTGCGCATCGCGCAGTTCCTGCAGGATGGCTTGCTGGAAGTGGGCGCCATCCACACGTATATCGAACTGTATGCGCGCCTGTTCGTCGACCTCACGCCCAACGTCGTCATGGTGGCCGGCTACATGGCCGACCGCCACGGCAATCTATACACGGGCCCCAGCACCGAGGACACGCCCACTTTGGTCGAATCGGCCGCCTTCCGCGACGGCATCGTCATCGCGCAGGTGAACCAGATCGTCGACGACGTCAGCGACTTGCCACGCGTCGACGTGCCCGGCTCGTGGATCGATTTCGTGGTGCAGTCCGACAAACCGTTCTTCATCGAGCCGCTGTTTACCCGCGACCCGCGCGTGATCAAGCCCGTGCACGTGCTGATGGCCATGATGGCGATCCGCGGCGTGTATGAAAAACACCAGGTGCAGTCGCTCAATCACGGCATCGGCTTTAATACGGCCGCCATCGAGCTGATTTTGCCCACCTATGGCGAGCAGCTGGGCTTGAAGGGCAAGATTTGCCGCAACTGGGTGCTCAACCCCCATCCGACCCTGATACCGGCCATCGAGACGGGCTGGGTCGAGAGCGTGCACTGCTTCGGCGCGGAGCTGGGCATGGAGGGCTATGCGGCCGCGCGGCCCGACGTGTTTTTCACGGGCCGCGACGGCTCGATGCGCTCGAACCGCGCCCTGTGCCAGCTGGCGGGCCAGTATGCTGTCGACCTGTTCATCGGCGCCACCTTGCAGATGGATGGCCTGGGCAATTCGTCGACCGTGACGAATGGCCGCCTGGCCGGTTTCGGCGGCGCGCCCAACATGGGCCACGATCCGCACGGCCGGCGCCACCCGACGCCGGCCTGGCTGGACCTGATCGAGACGGACGACCCGTTGGCGCGCGGTAGAAAACTGGTGGTGCAGATGGTCGAGACGTTCCAGGACGGCGGCCAGCCGACCATCGTCGAATCGCTCGACGCCGTGGCCGTGGGGCAGGCCAGCGGCATGCCGCTGGCGCCCGTGATGATCTACGGCGACGACGTCACGCACGTGCTGACGGAGGAGGGCATCGCCTATCTGTACAAGGCCCGTTCGTTTGAGGAGCGCAAGGCCATGCTGGCGGCGGTGGCGGGCGTGACGCCCATCGGCCTGCGCCACGACCCGAAAACGACGGCCAAGCTGCGCGCCGATGGCCTGATCGCGCTGCCCGAGGATATCGGCGTGCAGCGGGGCGCGGCGAACCGCTCGCTGCTGGCGGCGAAAAGCATTGCCGACCTGGTCGAATGGTCCGACGGCCTGTATCAACCCCCCGCCAAATTCAGGAGCTGGTAATGACGACAATGATGATGACGACAGTGCCGGTGCGGCAGCGCTGCGCCGCGCTGGCGCGGCAAGTGCTGCAGGCCCTGCTCGATGAAGTGACCCTGACGCCGAAACCGGGCCTGGTCGATTTGCGCAGCCGTGGCGCCCACGCGGACTTGAACTGGGCCCTGATGTGCCATTCGGCCTGCGTGCTGGAGCCTGCGTTTCAAGCCATGGCCGACGCTGGCGCGCAGAGTGAAGATGACGACCTGCTGCGCCAGCGCATCGGCGCCATCGGCCGCGATGGCGAGGCGCGGATGCTGGCAGCCACGGGCGGCGTGAACACGCACCGTGGTGCCATCTGGGCGCTGGGCCTGCTGGTGACGGCGGCGGCGCAGCAGGACGCGCGCGGCGCATCGCTGGCGCCGCAAGCCGTGGCGGGCCGGGCCGGCGCGCTGGCCCGTTTGCACGACCGGGGCGCGCCTGGCGTCACCGGCAACAAGGGCGAGCTGGCGTGCCGCCAGTATCAGGTCGATGGCGCACGGGGCCAGGCCCGCGCCGGCTTTCCCCTTGTGACGGGAGCCGGCTTGCCCGCTTTGCACGCCTCGCGGGCGCGCGGCGACAAGGAAACGACGGCGCGCCTGAACGCCTTGCTGGCGATTGTCAGCCGGCTGGACGACACCTGCGTGCTGTCGCGAGGCGGCGAGGCGGCTTTGCTGGCGCTGCAAACGGGGGCGGCGCGGGTGCTGGCGGCCGGCGGCGCGGCCACTTCCGCCGGGTCGCAGGCGCTGCTGGCGTTGGAAGCGGTGGCGCTGGCGCGCGGCGTGTCGCCGGGCGGCGCGGCCGACCTGCTGGCGGCCACCCTGTTCCTCGATCGATTGACAGAAGGAGAATCGCATGGAAACGCGTGACTATACATTCCCGGCCGGGCCGCCGGCGTCTAGGCGCGCCCTGGCCGGCGTGGTCGGCTCGGGCGACCTGGAAGTGCTGCTGCAGCCGGGCGACGATGGCGTGACCCGCATTGTCGTGAACACGTCCGTCGACGGCAAGGGCGCCGTGTGGGATGCGCTGTTGCAGCGCGTGTTCGGCGGCGCGCCGCTGCCGGCGGCGACCATCGTCATCAACGATTGCGGCGCCACGCCGGGCGTGGTGCGCATGCGCATCGAGCAAGCCTACGAAGAATTACAAGCGGGGAGGGCGGCATGAGTACCTTGACGGAATTACTCGAGCGCGACAGCTTCATCGAACGGGGGGCGCGCAGCCGGGCCAGGGCCTTGCTGGACGCAGGCAGCATGCGCGAACTGCTCGACCCGTTCTGCGGCATCGCTTCGCCCTGGCTGCCGCAGCAGGGCGTCACGGCGCAGGCTGACGACGGCGTGGTCGTGGCTAAGGGCCTGTTCGACGGCCAGCCGACCGTGGTGCTGGCCATCGAGGGTGCCTACCAGGGCGGCAGCATGGGCGAAGTGGGCGGCGCGAAGATCGCCGGCGCGCTGGAACTGGCGGCGCGCGATAACCGCCAGGGCGTGCCGACACGGGCCGTGATCCTGTTCGAGACGGGCGGCGTGCGTCTGCAGGAAGCCAACCTGGGTCTGGCAGCGATTGCCGACATCCATGCCGCCATCGTCGATCTGCGCCGCTACCAGCCCGTGATCGGCATCACCGCCGGCACGGTCGGCTGCTATGGCGGCATGTCGATCGCGGCAGGCTTGTGCAGCTATTTTGTCGTCACGCGCGAGGCACGATTGGGCCTCAACGGCCCCGCCGTGATCGAGCAGGAAGCCGGCGTGGACGAATTCGACTCGCGCAACAAACCGTTCATCTGGAGCCTGACGGGCGGCGAACAGCGTTTTAAGAGCGGCCTGGCCGACGCCTATGTGGCAGACGACACGGCGCAGATGCGCGCCGCCGTGGCCGCATTGTTCGCACGCGGCGTGCCGGCGCAGCACCGCAGCAGCCAGGCAGACGTCTTCCTTGCCCGCCTGGCGCAAGTGGACGCCGGCCCGCAAGCCACGCCGGAAGCCGTGCGCGCCATCTACAGCAAAGGAACCGCAGCATGAACGCCATCACCGAGACGAGCCGCGGCGCCATCTGGCTGGCGGCCCTGACGAACCACACCACACCATTGGACGGCTATCCCGTTTCCGTGCGCGTGGTGGACGCGCCATTGGCGGGCGAAGCGGCGCGCTACCTGGCCGTGCTGCCCGACCCGGACAACCGTTTTGCGCGCGCCCGCACGGGCGAAATCGGCCTGGTCGAGGCATGGCAACTGGCGCGCGCCGTGCAGCAGGTGGTTCTCGACGACCGTGACTTGGCGGTGAAACGGCCCATCGTCGCCGTCATCGATGTGGCCAGCCAGGCGTATGGCCGGCGCGAAGAAGCGTACGGCATCCACCAGGCGCTGGCCGGCGCGGCGGGGGCCTATGCCGAGGCTCGGCTGGCCGGCCATCCCGTCATCGGCCTGATCGTCGGCAAGGCCATGTCGGGCGCATTTCTCGCCCACGGCTACCAGGCCAACCGCCTGATCGCGCTCGACGATCCGCAAGTGATGGTGCATGCGATGGGCAAGGCGTCGGCGGCGCGCATTACCGTGCGCACGGTGGCAGCGCTCGAAGCGCTGGCGGCGACGATTCCACCGATGGCTTATGACATCGGTAATTACGCGACCCTGGGCTTGCTGTGGCAGACCTTGACGGTGGCACGGGCCGATGCGCCGTCAAACGAGGACGTGATGCAGGTGGCGGCCAGCCTGGGGGCGGCGTTGAACGATATCCGCGCCGATCCTGAACAGGGTCTGGCTAGCCGCCTGGGCGCGCCGCATCGCCAGGCGTCGGCCAGGGTCAGGGAAGTGCTGGCGCAGCAGTGGTAACTGAAACACAAGCGATGAAAGAGCGCCGTCATGCCGGACATCTTTGAGAAAATCGCCATTCACCACGGCCTCGCGGCCTGGGTGCCGGGCGTGGTGGTGGCCTGATGCACGGTCCCCGCGCGCATGATTTGCTGTGGGCGTCCGGTCTGCCGGGAGAGAGTCCCATGCCCGCCTGGCTTGACGCGGCCTGGCTGCAAGCGGCGCCATTGGTGGTGCGGCGCGCCAGCACGGCGCCCGGGCGCATCCCCGTGGGCTTGCGCGGCCTGCTGCGCAGCGAGCGGCATGGGTTTGACATAGATGCTGCCGCCGTCGTGCGCTACGTGACGCCGGAAATGCTGGCGCACGCGCCGCTGTCTGGATTCTCCTGCGCCGCGCTCGACGCGCTGCGGCAGGTGGCGCCCCTGCTTGACGCCACGGGCTGGGCCTGGGGCCCGACGGGCGGCGTGGGTTTCGCCCTGGCCAGCGGCTTGCCCGTGCTGCGCGCCGACAGCGACCTCGATCTGGTGCTGCGCATCGCCGCGCCACCGGACGCCGCGCAGGCGGAAGCCTTGTGTGCCATCGCTGCGAGCGTCACGGCGTGCCGGCTGGACTTGCAGATCGACACGGGCCTCGGCGGCTTTGCGTATGCCGAGTGGGCGGCGTGCCGGGGCAGGGTCTTGCTGAAGACGGATCACGGCCCCGTGCTGGCGGCCACGCCATGGGAGCGTGCATGAGCGTGCTATTTACCTTCCCCGGCCAGGGCGCCCAGACTCCGGGCATGCTGCATGCGCTGCCGGACGACGCGGCTGTGGCGGCGGCTTTGGCCGAAGCGGCGGGCGTGCTGGGCCACGATCCTTTGGCGCTGGACACGGCTTGCGCGCTGGCGTCGACACGGGCCGTGCAACTGTGCTTGCTGATCGCCGGCGTGGCGATGGCGCGCTCGCTGGCGGCGCGCGGCGCGACCCCCGACATGGTGGCCGGCTTTTCCATCGGCGAGTATGCGGCTGCCGTCGTCGCCGGCGCGCTCGATTATGCGGATGCCGTGCGCCTCGTGGCGCGCCGCGGGCAATTGATGGAACAGGCGTATCCCACCGGTTACGGCATGGCGGCCATCGTCGGGCTTGATCTGGCGCAACTCGAACCGCTGCTGGCGCAAGTGCACGGCGCCGCCACGCCTGTGTACATCGCCAACCTGAACGCGCCGCGTCAGTTTGCCATTGCCGGCAGCGAGCCCGCCCTGCAAGCCGTGATGGCCCTGGCCCTGGCGCACGGCGCCAGCAAGGCCAGGCGCCTGGCCGTCAGCGTGCCATCGCATTGCCCATTGATGGAGGCTGCCGCGGGCGGCATGGCCGCCGCTTTCGAGGGCGTGGCCCTACGCCGGCCATCGCTCGTCTATCTGAGCAGCAGCGCGGCGCGCGCGCTGTTCGACCCGGCCCGCATCCGCGACAGCCTGGCTGCCAACATGGCCCAGCGCGTACAGTGGAGCAGTACCGTGCGCCTGGCGTGGGAGCGGGGCGCCCGCCTGGCGCTGGAAATGCCGCCCGGCAGCGTCCTCACGCGGCTGACGGCGCCCGACTTCACGGACGGCGTGGCCATCTGCTGCGACGGCAGCCGGGGAGACAGCCTGTTGGCGCTGGTACAGCGCGAGCGAAACGGCGCCGTGCCTTAAAGCCTGGCGCTCAAGCCAATCTGGAATCCACGGCCCGGCAAGGGCGCGATGTATTTGAGTGGGGAATTGTGCGGCCTGGCATCGTCATCGAGCAGGTTGGTGCCGCTGATGAACACGTCGATGCCTGCGAACGGCGAGTTCGGCACCTGCAGTGCGCGACTCACTTGGAAGTTCAGCATGGTGTAGCCGTCGAGCGGCACTTCCTCGCTGACGCTTTTGCCCAGATATTTCTGCTTGGCGTACCAGGTGCTGGACAGCCTGGCCTTCCACCCCATGTTTTCCCACAGCACATTTGCGCCATAGCGGTTGGTGGGCATGTTGGGCAGATACGCGCCATCGTTGTGCGCGCGCAGCTTGTCGGGATGGTCCGCCTTGTTCTTGACCAGGTCGGCAAATGCGGAGAGGTTCAGCTTGCCGTAATTGCCAAGCTGGACGACCTGGGAGGCGTCGATCTCGAATCCCTTGACCGTCGTATCGGTCTGCTTCCAATATTTCAAGGGCAGGCGATTGGCCATCTGGGCCCCAGAGTGGCCAAGGTAGAGATAGTTCTCGTACTGCATGACATAACCCGTCGCCGACATGGTAAAGCCGCGATGGCCGAACAGGGCGGTGAGTTCGGTATTCCTGGCACGCTCGGCCTTCAAGTCCTGGTTGCCTTCTTCCTGGGTCATGATCGAATAGTGGCGGTTGCTCGCATACAACTCATTGACGTCGGGTGCCCTTTCCGAGGAGGCATAGCGCAGCTTCGCACCGAAAAGCTGGCCCAGTTTGGCCGAGGCCCCCAGGCTATAGCTGTTCAGGCTGAACGATTTGTCCTCGAGTTTGGAATTGCTCGCATTGCGCGACGTCTTGAATCCGCTCTTGCGGATCTCGTGCTCCACTTTTTCATGGCGAAAGCCGGCATCGAAGGTGGCCCAGTCGAAGTCGAGGCTCTCCTTGACGAACAGTGCGCGGCTGGCCGTGCTCGCATCAGGCAGGTACAGCTGCGAGCCGCTGCCAGCGATATCCCTGGCTTTATGGCTGAGGCCAAGCAAGCCGCTCAATGGCCCTGCGCGCCGGTGTGCCAGCAGGAGCTCGGCTTGATTGGTGTCGAATTGGTAGTCATTCGCCTTGGCCGCACCGAGGCGCTCTCCCGACGCATTGCTCAAGCGGGACACGCGCAGTTGCGCGCTTTCAAGATAGGCAAGGGGATCGCGAAGATGGGCTTCCAGCGCATATTTATCCTGCTGTATCACCACGCCGACGGGCAGTCCCGCGTCATAATTCGAACCGAAAGACTTGTTTTCCATGGAAAAACCCGGCACGCCATACTCGCTATTCTTGCTATCGAGGCTGACGGCCACGTAGCCGCGATCGAAAAAGTAGGTGCTGCCGACGGCAAAGTGGGAATTGCTGGCATAGCTGTTGCCCAGAGTGCCGTGGTAATCGGGGGTCACGTCCTTGTTGATCTTGTTCTGGGTCGTCGATGGCGTACCGGGCACGTAAGCGGGGTTGGCCGGATTGACGTAGGTCTTGCGCTGCCAGACGGAGGTCGGCTGATTGGTATAGAAGGAAAAATCACCGTCCGCCCAGTCCGGATTTTCCTTCATGAACTGGTCGATAAATGGTTGCGAAGCCTTGTTGTAGACTTGCTGGATCCTCGCTTCTTTCTGGCAACTGTCGGCCAGGAAGGTATTCACGCCGCCCTTCAAGGGGAACAGCTGGCTGTTGCACACGCCGGCCTTGCTGTTGCCGGGAATGTCGTAATGCCCGATCTTCTGGAAGGACATTTGCAGATTCGTCGAGAAGTGCTGGCCATCGTTGAAGTTCATGCGCAAGCCTTGCGCATTGGCATCGTTGAAGCCCTTGCGCAGGATCAGTTCCAGGTACTTCTCCTTGGCCTCCATCTTCCTGGAAATGAGGCCGGAATCGACGTCGACGCTGCCGCCAATCGCATTGCCGCCGAAACGCACGGCGTCCGACGATTTGTTGACGGTGACGCTGCGCGCAAACAGGGGATCGAACGGGATATTGATGTCGCCGCTGAGCGCATTCATGCCGAGGATGGACTGACCATCTTCGAGGATCTGCACGCGGCTGCCGCTCAGGCTGCGAATCACCGGGGCACCCGCATTCGGACCAAAGGCGCTGCTTTGCACGCCCGAAACATGTTCGAGCATGCCGCCCAAGGTCCTGTTCTGGGCTTGCGTATTTTCGACCAGCACGACGCTGTCGATGGTTGCTGGCTTGTCTGCCCGGATGTTGATGGTCTGCAAGGTGACGTCGTCTGCCGCGTAAGCGAGCGGGGCAGTGGACAGCATGGCAGCTGCGAATACGTGAAGGCGCATGGGACTCTCTAAAAAGGCGGAAGGTGGGGCTGGTGCTGGACGCAGGCGCAGCGCGACGGTGCAAATGCAAATAACTTGCAATAATAACTTGCGCGCCTTGCTATTGCAAGTAAACTGCATTTGATGGCGCTGGCCGGGCCGGCGCACAAAAAGCGCGCAGTGCAGACAGCCGGCATGTGCCGGCTATTGGGTAGCAAAGTGTGGAAGTGCGATGGCGGCTATGCGTTGTGAAGTCGCGCGTTCAGGTGACTATCAATGGCTCTTCGCCTGCAGCCGGCGCGCACGGCGCTTTCTTTCCCAGATGACGATGCCCGTCACCGACAGCATGGCCACCATGATGCCCATGAAGGACATCAAAATGCGTCCCGGCAAGCCGAGGATGCGGCCCGAGTGCAGGGGGAATTGCAGTTGCACGAAGACGTCGGCGGCCGTGCCTTCCCATGGCTTGTGCTGGCCGATGATGCTGCCGTCCATGCCGTCGATGTACAGGTTCGACAGGCCCATGCCGGCCGCGCCGAATTCGTCGGCCGGGTCGAAGAACGAGACGTTGTAGAACGAATAATTGCCGCCATAATAAATGCCGCCGATGGGGGAGGTAATGCCGCGCTGCACGGCCTGCTTTTTGGCAATGTCTACCGCCTGTTCGAAGCCGATCACGGGCGTGATGTAGGTGCCGTAGGGTGCCGGCGTCTGCGTTTCGTACGGTCCCGGCGTGGTGGTGGAAACGAGCGACATGACGGGGTAGAACACTTCGCGGTACAGGTTCAGCGAGAACGACGTAAATGCCACGACGATGATGATGGCCCACACCCACAGGCCGCCCGCCCGGTGCAGATCGAAGTTGAGCTTGTAGCCGCCGGCCGCCCAGCGCACCACCCACGACGGTTTCCAGCGTTGCCACCAGCTGGCGGCGTCGCGGTGGCGCGGTGCCTCGTCCTGCGCGCGCGGGCGCAAACGGCGCGGCGTGGTCAGGTAGAAGGCCACCATGCTGTCGAGCAGCCAGATCAGGGCAACCGTCCCCATCAGCCAGTAACCCCAGCGGTCCGTGCCCCAGAAAGCGGGCACGTGCAGGCTGTAGTGCAGGTGGCGCAAAAATGGCATCAGGCTGCGGCGCGACAGGGAAATGGCCGTCGAATCGCGGGTGCCCGTGATCTGCGCCGTGACGGGGTCGATGTAGACGGTGTTGTAGTCGAGCACGAACGGCTGGTTCGTGGCCGGATCGGTCAATGGGCGCACCATGAAGGCGGCCGCATGGCCTTCTTCCAGGCCCAGGGTCAGGTAATTGACTTCCACGCGCGGGTCGGCGGCAGCGACTTTTTGCGCCAGCGCAAAAGGTGGCTGCAGGGGGCCGCGGCCTGGCGTGTCCATGATGTCGGCGTTGAGCCATTCATCCAGTTCATGGTCCCACGACGTCACGGCGCCCGTGAGGCCAGCAACGATGAGGAAGAGGGCGATGGTCAGGCCAGCCCAGCGGTGTATGACAGTCCAGAAAGCGCGCATGCGGTACAAACCTTCAACATAAAACCGGCTTGTTGCCGCCAGCAGGCGCCATGGCGGCGCACAGGAAGAGCCAAATATGGGCCTGGTACAGGCCTGACATTTTTGATAATGGGAATCGTTCTCATTATCTGCTGTGGGCGGACGTTTGTCCAGCGCCAATGGTGTTGCCCAGGGGCAAATCACGCATGCTAAGATGCTGGCAAGAAGTTAATTTACATTCCGCATGGAAATATTCAGGGTTGAGGCGGCATGCGCATAGAAGATCGGAACAATATCCGCGTGAACGAACGCTGTGGTGCGCCACAGGCGGGCGCGGCAGCCACCATGGTGTTCATGCATGGCTTTGGCTGCGACCAGACCATGTGGCGCTACCTGGAGCCGCTGTTTCGTCCGCACTACCGCACCGTGCTGTTCGACCTGGTCGGCAGCGGCGCTTCGGACCTCAGTGCCTATGATGTCGATAGCTATGCGCGGCTCGACGCGCATGGCGCCGATTTGCGGCAAGTTATCCATGCCGCCGGCGGCGGCCCTGTCATTTGCATCGCTCATTCCGTCAGCGCCATGAGCGCCTTGCTGGCGACCATTGCCGAGCCGGAGCTGTTTGCCGCGCAAGCCATGCTGGCGCCGTCGCCGTGTTATATCGATGACGAGGCGGCCGGCTACCGGGGCGGCTTCAGCCGTGCCGACATCGACGACTTGCTGAGTGCCATGGACAGCAATTACCTGGGCTGGTCCGCCAGCATGGCGCCCGCCATCATGGGCGCGCCCGGGCAACCGGCGCTGGGCGACGACCTGGCCAGCAGCTTTTGCCGCACGGACCCCGCCATCGCCCGGCATTTCGCGCAAGCCACGTTTCTGTCCGACCACCGCGCCGTCTTGCCGCACAACCGCACACCGGCCCTGATCGTGCAATGCAGCGACGACTTCATCGCGCCGCCGTCCGTGGGCGAGTATTTGCGCGACATGCTGCCGCACAGCAGCCTGCACGTGGTCGAGAACGTGGGCCATTGCCCGCACATGAGCGCGCCCGATGCCAGCTACCGCGCCATCCGCCACTTTCTCGACGGCTTGCATCTGTAATGCGCGACATGCTGCCTTCCTTGCCTGACGCCAATACCTTGTTCCAGCATGCGGCCTGCGGCTTGCTGCTGTGCACGGCCGACGGCACCATCGTGCAGGCGAACGCCACCTTTTGCGGCTGGCTCGGCTATGGAGCCGCGGAGTTGATCGGCAATAAGAAATTGCAGGACTTGCTGACCATCGGCGGGCGCGTGTTCCACCAGACGCACTGGCTGCCGCTGATGCAGGTGCAGGGCAGCGTGTCGGAAATATTGCTCGACATGCGCCAGCGCCAGGGGCAAGCGATTCCCATGCTGTTCAATGCCGTGCGGCGCGAACATGACGGCGTGCGCTACGACGAGATTGCCGCCTTTGTCGCCAGCGACCGGCGCAAATACGAGCAGCAACTGCAGCTGGCGCGCAAGGAGGCCGGCGCGCTCAACGAGCAGCTGGCGGCCGCCGACCGGCGCAAGGACGAGTTCCTGGCCACCCTGGCGCACGAGCTGCGCAACCCGCTGGCGCCGATGCGCAATGTGCTGGAAGTGTTGCGCCTGGCGCAGCTGGACGACCCGCAGCTGCGCTGGGCGCGCGACGTGCTGGGCCGGCAAGTGGGCCACATGACGCACCTGGTCGACGACTTGACGGAAGTGTCGCGCATCACGCGCGGCCGCCTGGAATTGCGCCGCGCCAGCGTGGAACTGGCGCCCGTGGTGGAAGCGGCCCTGCACAGCGTGGCGGAGCTGGCCGCGCAAGCGGGTCACCAGGTGGTCGTGGAGCAATGGCCGCAGCCCATCTGGCTCGACGCCGACGCCACGCGCCTGGGACAGATGATCGCCAACCTGCTGACCAACGCCGTCAAGTACACGCCGGCCAGCGGCGTCATCGTGCTGGAAGTGGCCTGCACGCAAGACGAAGTGCACATTACCGTGCGCGATTCGGGTATCGGCATCGCGCCCGAGCACCTGGACAAGGTATTCGACCTGTTTTCGCAGCTGGAACCGGCCCTGTCGCGGGCCCAGGGCGGCCTGGGCATCGGCCTGTCGCTGGTGCGTGGCCTGGCCGAGTTGCATGGCGGCAGCATCAGCGCGCACAGCGACGGCGTGGGGCAGGGCAGCACCTTTGCGCTGCGCCTGCCGCTGCCGGCCGTGCCTTTGGAGGCGCCGGCCGAGCCCAACCGCCGCCTGCTGGCCGGCACGCGCGAAGGCAAGGTGCTGGTGATCGATGACAGCGCCGACGCGGCCGAAAGCCTGGCGCTGGCGCTCGACATCCTCGGCTACGACGTGCGCACGGCCTACGATGGCCCGGCCGGCATGGCGGCAGCGCACACTTTCATGCCACGCGTGATTCTGCTCGACATCGGCTTGCCGCACATGAACGGCTACGAGGTGGCACGGCTGTTGCGCAGCGAACCCTGCGGCAAGGATGCCATCCTCGTGGCCGTCACGGGCTGGGGCCAGGACAAGGATCGCCAGATGGCGTCCGGTGCGGGTTTTGATTTGCACCTGACCAAGCCCGTGGACTTTTATGAGCTCGATGCGGTGCTGCAAAAAATGCTGCAAACGCGCTGAGTTGCCGTAGGGTCATTCGCTCCCCCATGCGGCACCCGTTGCCTGCGCCTCGTTTCACTCCTCCCATCATCTTTTTCCGTCGGTATACCGATATTGTTTGCGGTAAATCAAACACGGAATACCGATATTCAATATATAAGAAATTTCATCTAAAAATCAAATGTTATTAATGGATAGATTCTAAATAATATAAGAAATAATTTGACTTGAAAAATAATTAAAATATCCTCTCATCGTGGTTGCGGTAATGAGGATCGAGAAAGTCTTATTGATCACCGTGTGCATGGTGTTATTGATAGATTTTGTGATCTATTGATGTATTCTGTGTATTTTTAATTGATACATTTCGCGTATTTTTATGTGCCAGTGATAGGTTCCGATTGCGCCGAAAGTGCTGCCGGCAATTTGACTGGGTCTTCATTATTTCATCGCACAAAGGATAGTTGTAATGTTTAATTCCATTCCAAAGAGGGGTAAAACCATGGCAACAATTAATGTACTGGTAGCGGTCAATGTTGGTCAGGCAGTGGCACAAAGCAATCTGAGCAGGTATGTCTTCATGGTCGACACGACCGGCTACTCGTGCAACGGCAACGAAGGTGGCAATGAACTGGTGACAACGTGCAAGAACGGCGACACCATCGTCTGGAACGTCGAATCGCTGGATCCGGCCGAGCAGGTTTCCATTCACAGCTTCGGCGGCACTGCCATCAGTAACGGCATGGTCAATCCGGCGCCTTACCCGCAATAGGACAACACCGTATGGGGCGGCCGCGTGAATGCCAAAGGCAGCAATGTGCAATATACGATGACCTTGTTGCTGGCGGGTAATACGCTGCTGACCTTCGATCCGTTCATCGTGGCGTCGAATCCGCAATAAGCGATGTGATGGTCATGTTCGGCATGCCGCGCGCGTGGCCTGTTTTGATGTTTCTTTAAAATAATAACTTCCCGACAAACCTTGGGTTTATATTTCTAATTGGTTTATTGTTTCCCTTGTTTTGATTGAATGCTGCGCTGCGCGGCAATATTATCTGTTTCCCTCTCTTCCATCTCGAAGCGTGCCCCCATTCTTTCAGTCCTTATCCCCTGCGCGGGCTGTTTACTGTCTGTCGTATAATATGCCCGCAACAACCATCCTTTCAGGTGCCGGGCACCGTGTATAGCTACGCGCTTGCGAAGAATAACAATGGAACAATTGATGGAACTTGAGCTGGAATGCTTCCGGCTGCGCCATGGCGACGGCCGGGCGGACCGCTGCGTGGACTGGGCCGTGGAACGCTTGCGCCTGGATCAGGAGGGCGACGACTTGAATATCGTGCTGCTGGCCAGTGCCCGCGGTGTCGACGAGGTGCTGCCGCTGGCCGAAGCCATCATCGAACGCTACCGTGGCGACGCGCGCCTGGAGGAGCAATTCCTCGCCGGCAAATACATCGTCGCACTGCGCGCCGCCTACCTGGCAGGCCGCGAAAGCGTGTCGTCGCTTGACGCCATCTTTACCCGCTTGTACCCGGCGCTCGATTACCCGGACTGGCTGGTCATGCTGAGCCGCAATTGCGAGTATGCGATCGACGTGGCCGATTTTGCGCAGCCGTTCGAGCGGGAGTTCGACTACATCGCCCGTTTGTGGGCCGAGGCGGGCAGTGCCGCCGATTTTGAAAAACTATATTCCCGCGTGACGTCGAACGGGCACGACGTGAGCTGATGCCTGGATGCACTATGAAGAAGATCGATATCTTTGTCTGTTCCGACGCCGAGATGCGCGCATGTGCCAGCTGGGAAGAGGCCTTCGATGCGTTTCCCGTTACCGGCATCACCTTGCCAGGGGAACTGGACTTTGCGTCGCTGGGGCAATTGCTGACCACGTCGTCAGAACCTGCGCTGCGGCCCCTGCGGATCGAGGGGCGCGACATTTACGTATTTAATGATGCGCTTGCGCAAGCGACCGGCCGGATGGCCGATGACGACCTGCTGGAGCTTGCCGTGGCATGGTCCAAAACGGCGCCGTGGGCTGACCTGGATGTCCAGCCATTCGACCTGGCCGGATTTCTCATGGAATTGAAAGCGAACTGGCATCGGTCTGCCACGCCGGACAAGGCGCTGTTTGCGTGGGTGGACGGCTAGGGCCGCCGGACGCTGATGCGCGGCGCCCGCAGGGGGGTGGCCGCTCATTTCACACCATCAAGCCGGCTGCGCGCCGCCCACATTGCGGCTGCGGTTTTCCACCAGCACGGAAATGCCGAGCACGACGATGCCGCCGCAGGCCAGCATGGCGCCCACCCAGCCGGTCGAGCGCAAGCCCATGCCCATGGCGATGGCGATGCCGCCGGCCCAGGCGCCCAGGGCGTTGGCGATGTTGAAGGCGGAGTGGTTGAGGGCGGCGGCCACGGTTTGCGCGTCGCCGGCCACGTCCATCAGACGCGTCTGCACGGCCGGGGCGACGGCGATGCCGGCGCCAATGGCGAACAGGTTGATCGCCGTCAGCCAGACATTGCTGCTGGTATAAGTAAACGCGGCCAGGGCGGCCACGTTCCACAGCAGCACGCCGAAGATGGTCCACAGGCGCGAGCGGTCGGCCAGCCAGCCGCCGATCAGATTCCCCACCGTCATGCCGATACCGATAATGGCCAGCAAGATCGAGATGACCAGCGGAGAGACTTTCGTGATTTCCAGCAAGGTTGGCGTGATGAAGGTGTAGACGGCGAACATGCCGCCGAAGCCGATTGCCACCATCAGCAGGGTCAGCCACACTTGCAGGCGGCGGAAGACGCCCAGTTCGCGGCGCGGGCTCGAATCGCCGGCAGCGACCATGGGCACGAAGATGCGCACCATCAGCATGGTCAATAAGCCCAGCGCGGCGACCAGCAGGAAGGCCGAGCGCCAGCCCAGGGTCTGGCCGATATACGTGGCCAGCGGCACACCGAAGATATTCGCCACGGTCAAGCCCATCAGGACACGCGCCACGGCTTGTCCCCGCTTGTCCGGTTCGGCCAGGGCGGCCGCCACCAGGGCGGCCACGCCAAAATACGCGCCGTGCGGGATGCCGGCCACGAAGCGTGCCACCACCAGCAAGCCATAATTGGGCGCGATGGCGCTGAGCAAGTTGCCGCCAGCAAACATCAGCATCAGACAGATCAGCATCAGCCGGCGCGGCATGCGCGCCAGAAAGATCGTGATCAGGGGCGCGCCGACGACTACGCCCAGCGCGTAGGCGCTGATCATGTGGCTCATCTGCGGCAAGGTCGTGCCCAGGTCGTCGGCTACCACGGGCAGGATGCTCATGGAGGCGAATTCGCCCGTGCCGATGGCGAGGCCGCCGAGGGCCAGGGCCAGGTCGGCATAGCCAGCGCCAAAAGGCGCGGTGACGCGCGGAATCAGGGGATCTACGGATGCGTGCATGTTCTTGTTAGTTGGGTAAGGAATGACAGGGTGAAGAGGCGTGCTGTGGCTCAGCCGCAGTGGCAGCAATGCGCTGCCGGATGCGAAGTGGAAAAAGGCAAGGCGGAGTAGCAGCCCCGGCATTTCGGGCCAGAAGAGCTGCCCACAATCAACATTGTAAGAGATTCGGGCAAGTTCTGCCGGGAGGCGGCCAAAATATGCTGCACCGCACATGACAGCGCTTGCGCTATTTGTTAACGATAACACGGAATGCGCCGGATACCACCGCGGGCAATCGGGGAATGCGCGGCTGTGGCGGAATTGGTCCTTGCCTGCCGTTCAATATCCGCCCGGAAGCGAGCGCGCCGCTGGCGCGTACAGCCGGCCTAGATTTTCCTGGCGTGCTTCAAGTGCAAGGGCAGCCACCACCACATGCAAATGATGAGTGAACCCATCAGCGTGCAGGCGATGATGCCGGCGATGTGGCCGAACACTTCCGACATCACCAGATTGGTGCCGAGGATGAACGCCAGTGCCAGCGCCCCCGCCCCCGCCATCATGATGCGGTCGGCCACGCGCTTGAAACGTTCGCGGTCTTGCAAGGGGCGCATCACGCGGTGCTGGATGGCTGGCGCGCTGAGCAGCACCAGGCTGGTCATGGAAAGGAAAAATGTCAGCAGGAAGACGATTTTTTCCGCCTGCACGATTTTCGCGAAGCCGCCATTGAAGGGCAGGATGATGAGGAAGGCCGTCAGCATCTGCGCGCCCGGCAAGAGGATGCGCAATTCGCTGAGCAGGTCGGACAAGTCGCCTGCGTCGCCTTGCTGATCATTTTCATCCTGGTGTGGCGCTGGTGGCATGGGACTGTCCTCGTGATGGTGATGGGGCAAGTCTACCCGGCAGTGCCTTGCCTGACTGTGGGCGGGCGCACCTTCAGAAGCATTGCATGCGGCGCCCGGGCAGGCGCGCGGCATATTCGCGCAGCCGCCACAGGGGCGTTGAAACGATGGCCGTGGCGCTGTGCGAGGCGTCGTGGCCGCAATGGCCGCAGCTGTGGCGCCGGTGCGAAGCTGTCCAGGTCCAGGTGCGGGTGGCCGCAGCGGGTGCAGTCGCTGCAGTCCAGCGGCGCGCCGGCCTGCAGTGCGGCGGCGAATGCCTGCGCGGCGGGCGGCGTGATATTCAGTTGCACTATGTCGGGAGGAAACAGGCCGGGCAGGGCACGGCAGTCGATGGCCAGCGCGGCCGCGTCGCGCGCCAGCAGGGCGCCGCTGGCGCTGGCGCGGGCGCGCAGTTGCAGCAAGCCATCCGTGCCCAGGCGCAAGGTGGCGGCGTGGAACTGCATGGGGTCGAACCGCTCCGGATACAGCATATAGCCCATGCGGCTGGCGTGCTGGCGGCAACGCATCTGCCGCGTCGCTTGCCAGCCGGCCAGGTCGGCGTGCGTGCCCCAGTAGCGCTGGTGCGTGCGGCACCAGTGGCGCGCCGCGCCATTGCGAAATTTTCCAGCGGGCAGCAGATCGCACAGGACGATGGCGTCTGTGCCTGCACCGGCGCGAAAGTGGCCCGTGATGTGGGAGCTGGTGACGGCAAGATGGCCCATGCTCGCTTGCAAGGGCCAGCAGATGCCGGGCAGGGTCAGTGCAGTGGCCAACGGCGCCTCCGTGCGGCTATCGGCTTGCCAGCCGATAGTGGGCCGGCATGAAAAAGCCCGCCGATTGGGGCGGGCTGTGCTGACGCGGAGGCCAGGGGCATGGCCCGGTCTATTCTTCCGTATCGGCCAGTGTGACGATGGCGCGCGCCCACTTCGAGTATTTCAGGTTCGCCAGGTCGCGCACGGTCTTGATATTGAATGCCTGCTTGAGCAGCTCCGCGTCTTTCTCGCTGACGCCTTGCAGCGCATCGACGGGGGCATCAGCGATTTCCTTGAACGTCTTTTTTTCGTAAGCCTTGTCTACCGCTTTATTGATGTTCATATGTTGATACTCCTCAGTAAGTAGGAAAATTAATTCTACACGTTTTTGTGAAGCGTCAATTTGCGCTTGCAAGTTGTGCCGAACTAAATATGATGGAGGTGGGCACAGCTACGGCCGGGTCTGTTTTTGAGTCGCTCGTTAAATTGCAAATATGGCATTCAAATTATATATAGTATAATTGTTGTGTGTGTCGGCGACTTTGCGCCGACCTTACCGGACGCCGCTGTACGCGGCACTAATTGACAGCGTTCAGGAGAATACGATGAGTTTGCTAGACCAACTTGCAGGACAGGCGATGAGCGCTTTGGGCAACAAGGGTGCGGATGGGGACGCGCCATCGGGATTGATGGCCAGTGTGATGGACCTGGTCAACCAGCATGGCGGCTTGCCCGGCCTGCTGCAGAAATTCCAGGAAAGCGGCCTGGGCGACCAGGTGGCCAGCTGGATCGGCACCGGCGCCAATGCACCCGTATCCGGCGACCAGATCAAGGATGCGCTGGGCGCCGACACGATCACCCAGATCGCTGAAAAAGCGGGCGTCGCACCGGACGCGGCCTCGGGCGGCCTGGCAGCCTTGCTGCCGCAGCTGATCGACAAGCTGACGCCGAATGGTCAGGTACCGGAAGGCAATGACCTCGTCAGCCAGGGTTTGAATATGCTCAAGGGCAAGATCTTCGGTTGATACGTCGATGCCGCAACAAACAACCTCGCAGCGATGCGAGGTTTTTTATGTGCAAGGTTTTGTGTGCGAACTTTGAACGTCTGAAAAACGCCTGTGGCTAGGCGCCGCCCCGAAGACAGTACGCAAGTACGGCGAGGGGCCGGCAACAAGGCCACGGGTGTTTTTCAGGCGGCGGCCATCATGCCGAAACGCTGAGGCGCGCCAGTCAGCCGCGCCGTGCTTCCCTCGACCAGATACGAGCAATACCGTCTCCGCTCGGCGCTGCCGCCGCGCCGTTCCATCAGTTCGCCCAGCATGGCGACGGCATCGGTGGCCATCTTTTGCACGGGCTGGCGCAAGGTGGTGATGTCGTAGCTGAGCCAGCCCGATGCTTCCAGCGCATCGAAACCGGCCACCGACATTTGCAGCGGCACCTGGATGCCCATCTGGTGGCGCGCCGTGTCCAGGCAGCCGATGGCCATGATGTCGTTGCCGCAAATGACGGCGTCCGGCACGCGGCCCAGGCGGTCGATGACCTTGCGCAAGCCCCGTCCGCCGCTGGCGTAATCGTAGTTGCCGCTGACGACAATGGGCGCGGGCAAGCCCAGGGTCAGCAAACGGTCCAGCATGCCGGCCTTGCGTTCCTGCGCGACGGCCGAATCACCGGGGCCGTCGATGATGGCAAACTGGCGGTGGCCCGCCTCGGCCAGGCGCGAGACGAGCAGGCGCGCCGCTTCGCCCTGGTCGCACAGCACGGCATGCACGGCGTGCTCGCGGGGACTGCGGTTGAACAGCACCAGTGGCACGTCGCGCCGGCCGAATTCGGCCATCTGCTCGTCCGACAGGCCGGCGGCCACGATGGCGCCATCGACCTGGTATTGCCACACGTCGCTCAAGACTTTGCCGATGTCCGCTTCGCGCTCCAGGGTAAATAGCAATAAGCGCTTGCCCTGGCGGGCGATTTGCTGGCTTAGGTCGGACAACACTTGCGGATAGTACAGATTGGCCAGGTTGGAAATGATGACGGCCACCAGGTTCGAGCGGCGCGTGATCAGGCTGCGCGCGGCCGCGTTGGGGATGTAGTCGAGGCTGATGGCCGCCTGCATGACCTTGGCGTGGGTGGCGGGCGAGATGCTGGCGCCGGGCTTGAAGCAGCGCGACACGGCCGATTGCGACACGCCGGCCAGCAGGGCCACGTCATATGAGGTCACGCGCCGTCCGGCACCGGCATCGGTTGCGGGGCGGGTGGCGGTGCTGGGTGTCCGGGCTACAGTATTCTTTTTTCGCATATTGGTCTGGCAAGCAATCTGTCTCAAAGTATTCCTGCAGGCCCGGCCGCTTGTGGCGGCCTGGGCGGGAAAAATGAGCATAGCGAAAATATTTCCATGTGGCAAGACTGTTTTCTTATCCATGTTGCAAATAATTTGATTTAATGGCAAGTGGTATGCTTGCCCCTCAGTCGGGGCTGTCGCAGGGGCCGCTGCCGTAGGGGCTGAGGCGTCCCGGCGGGTCCACGCGGCGCGCGCTGAAATCGCTGGCCAGGGTAGGTAAAGGCAATTCCGCCGTGGCGCTCGCTTCCGTGCCGCTGACGCTGCCCCGCACAGTCAGGGCCACGGCCACCCAGGAACCGTAGTTGCGCGGATAGCTGACGGTGACGGTCGCCATGCCCAGCGCGTCGGTCAGGCCGCTGGCGCTGACGGACAGGGGAATGCCCGGGTCGAGCACGCCATTGCCGTTGCGGTCGTAGGCGGCATCAAAAATGCCGTTGCGCAAGACGTCTTCGTTGGCGCAGCTGTAGTGGGGCAGAGCCGGGCGCCAGACGCCCGTGTCGGGGAACTCGGGCTTGTCCGCTTGCCACACATAATACCCCTTGGCATAGCGGCTGGGCCAGGCGGCGGCCGTGATGGCGACGCCGGACACGCCATTGCCGGCGCTGTCGGACACGAACACGGTAAAGTCCTTTTGCAGCACGCTGGCCGAATACTCGCGCAGCAGGCTGCCCGTGCCCAGCTTGATCGACAGCGCTTGCCGCGCCACCGTCAGGCGCACGAGGGCCGTGGCCGCCGCTTGCGGAGCGCCTTCGATGCGGGCCTGGATCAGCACGCCGTCGCGGCCGCTGTCGGCCGGCCCCGCCACATACACGACGCGCGCCAGGCCATCGCTGCCCGTCAACACCCGGCCCGCCTGCCGCAGGTAGCCACCGCTGGGGTCGTTCAAGATGGAAAACAGCACGGGCGCGTTCTTGACCAGGTTGTTGACCGGGCCATCGCGCACCACGGCGCTGATGGCGCTCATACTGCTGCTGGCGTTGTCGGCCGATGCCGCCGAGGTGGGCGAGGTGGCCGTATTGGCGCGCAGCACGGCCGGCTCCGCCTGCACGGCCAGCTTGCTGGCGCCGCTCAATGGCGCGACGAATTCCAGCCGCGTTTGCGCCGAGGGGCCACCGGTCACGGCGGCCGTGATGGTGGCCACGCCCGCGTTGGCCGACTGTACATAGCTGCGCGGCAAGTTGCCATTGCTGAAAATCAAGCTGGCGGGCAAGGCCTGGCTGCAGGCGCTATCCGCAAACAGGCTGCCGCGAGAGGTCGACAGGCTGGCGCTGCCCGTTTGCGCCACGCCCGCCTTGTCATAGCGCGCGTCGATCGGCTGGCAGGCCAGGGTAGCGATTTCCGGCAGCACGTCCGCGCCGCTGGCATCCTGGCCCACGGCCGGGCTCAGGCGCAGCTCGCTGCCCGCCACGGCATACGCTTGCGTGGCGGCGGCGCCCAGTGCGCTGACGGACACGGCATCCTTGCCCAGGCTGCCTGCCGTCAGGCGCAGGACCAGCTGGCCTTGCGCATTGCTGAGCGCCGCACCACCATCCTTGACGCGCGCACTGTTGCCGGCGCCCGTGCTGTAGGCGATGGCGGCGCCGGCCACGGGCCGCTTTGCCGAGTCGCGCACGGTGACGGTGAGGTCGGCGCCCTGGCCCAGGATCAGGGCGGCCGGCCCCAGCACTTCCACGCTGCTGCCCGTGACCGCCACCGTGCCCTTGCCGCTGCGCGTGCCCACGTTCGCCGTCACGGTGATGCTGCGGTTGCTGTTGACGCCACCCGTGCCCAGCAGGGCGCGCGCCTGGCCGTTCCTGTCCGTCACGGCGTCCACGCTGCCAAGGATGCCGGAATCGGCGGCAAAGGTAATCTTTGCGTTTGGCAAGGCCAGGTTGGCGCCATCCTTGACGAGGGCCGTGACGGCCACTTCGCTGCCGGCCTGGCCCGCCGAAGCCAGTTCCGTGCTGGAAAAGACCAGGTTGACGGCGCTGGCCAGGCTGGCCGGCTCGGGCGGCGTGACGGGCGGAATTACGGGCGGCGTCACCGGCGGGGTGACGGGCGGATTGATGGGTGGATTGATGGGCGGTGGCGGGCTGCCGCCGCAACCCGCCGTGCTGTGCAGCGCGCAGCCGGCGCCGGTCTGGGTATCGGCCGAGCCCCCGCCGCAGCCGGCCAGGGACACGAGCAAGGTCGCCAGCAAAGTGGCAGGCAGCAAAGCGGCGGGCAGGTGGCGTGGGCGGCGCAGCGGGGCGAGGGGCACGATGGGTCTCCGGGAGCTTGCCGAGTTGCTCGGCATCAATTGCCCAAGAGTAGCTTTTGCGTGCGGCGAGTACTTGATGCAAAGCAAGCTTGTGTTGTTGACCCCGCCGAACGGGTTTTGCTGGTGCAATGGCCTGCCTTCTGATAACATAACGCCCCTTTATTCAGGGAAGGGTCGACATGGCCAATGCTTGCGGCGTCGATTTCGGCACGTCAAATTCCACGGTAGGCTGGGCGCGTCCCGGGCAGAGCACGATGCTCGGCCTGGAAGATGGCAAGACGACCTTACCGTCCGTCGTCTTCTTCAATGCGGAAGACGAGGAAGTCAGTTTTGGCCGCGCGGCGCTGGCCGGCTACCTGGCCGGTTACGAGGGACGTTTGATGCGCTCGCTGAAAAGCTTGCTGGGCACCAGCCTCATCGATGGCCAGACGGAAGTGGGCGGCCGCGCGCTGCCATTTCGCATGTTGCTGGCGCAATTCATTGGCGAAGTGAAACGCCGCGCCGAGCAGTCCGCCGGCCGCGAGTTCTCGTCCGCCGTGTTCGGCCGTCCCGTCTTCTTTATCGACGACAATGCGCAGGCTGACCAGCTGGCGCAAGACACGCTGGCCGAAGTGGCCCGTTCCGTCGGCTTCAAGGACGTCGCCTTCCAGTTCGAGCCGATTGCCGCCGCGTTCGACTACGAGTCGCAGATTGACAAGGAAGAGCTGGTACTGATCGCCGACATTGGCGGCGGTACTTCCGACTTTTCGCTGGTGCGCCTGTCGCCCGAGCGGGCGAAAAAAACCGAGCGCCGTGACGACATCCTCGCCACCGGCGGCGTGCACATCGGTGGCACGGACTTCGATAAATACCTGAGCCTGTCATCCGTCATGCCCTTGCTCGGCTACGGCAGCCGCCTGCACAACAATAGCGAAGTGCCGTCCAGCTATTATTTCAACCTGGCCACCTGGCACACGATCAACCTGGCCTACACGAAGAAGATCTGGGTGCAGCTGGCCGATGTGTGCCGCGATGCGCGTGAGCAAGACAAGATGGGGCGTCTGCAAAAGCTGATCGACGAGCGCGCCGGCCACTGGCTGGCCATGAAGGTGGAAGAGGGCAAGATCGCCCTGTCCGACGCGGCCGAAGTGCAGCTCGAGCTGGATCGCTTGTCGCCCGCGCAAAGTCTGTTGCTCAAACGTACGCAATTCGACGATGCCATCGGCCACCTGTGCGGTTCCGTGGAAGAAACCGTGCTGCGCCTGCTGCGCGACGCGGGCGTGGCGCCAGAAGCCGTCGACACCGTGTTCTTCACGGGCGGCTCGTCCGGCGTGCGCCTGCTGCGCGAAAAGATCGCCGCCCTGGTGCCGGCCGCGCGCAAGGTCGAGGGTGACCTGTTCGGCAGTATTGGTGCGGGTTTGGCGCTGGACGCCGTGCGTAAATTTGGTTGATAATCATCACCCTTAGCCGCACCCACGAAAGAGCGCCCCATGAATGTGTTTGACAAACCGATCGTCATGATCGACTTCGAGACGACCGGTCTGTCTCCCGACATGGGAGACCGCATCACGGAAGTGGCGGCGCTGCGCATCGAGGGCGGGCAGATCACGGACCGCTACGTGACCCTGATCAACTGCAATGCGCGCATCCCCTCGTTCATCACGGGCTTGACGGGCATCACGCAGGCGATGGTCGACAAGGCGCCGCCCGTGGCCGAAGTGGTGCCGCAGCTGCTGGATTTTATTGGCAGCGATGCCTTGTCGGCGCACAATGCCAGCTTCGATGAAAAATTCCTGCGCGCGGAAAGCGCCAGGCTGAACCTGACGCCCGCGCACCAGTCGCTCGTGTGCTCCCTGAAACTGTCGCGCCGCGTGTTTCCCGGCATGGCCAGCTACAAGCTGGGCTTGCTGTCCAGCCAGCTGGGCATTGCCTTCAAGAGCGCCGCCCACAGGGCCGAGTCCGATGCAGAAGTGGCGGCGCAAGTGCTGATCCATATCGGCCGCCATTTGCGCAGCAACTACGGCATCGCCGATGTCGACGCGGACTTGCTCGTGTCGCTGAACAAGCTGGCTGCCGCCAAGGTGCCGCAATTCCTGCAAAAGCATCCGTCACGCCGCTGATCCCCGTTTCCCCTCGAAGCAGGCTCATCAAAACGATATGATTTTGTTATTTCGTTTGAGCCTGCTCAAGTCCTTTCCCCGCATCGAATTTAAAATTTAAGCAACACACGATTTCGCCGCCCTGGGCCGCCGTTTTGCGCGTGCTGCCGGCAAGCGCAATGTGGATGGGGGCGCACATGGACAAGCACCATACTGCCAGAGATAGCCACCAGGCGTATATCTGGTTCCGCACGGCTGCCGAGCAGGGCAATGCCTACGCCCAATTCAACCTGGGCCTGATGTACAAGAAGGGCGAAGGCGTGGCGCAGGACGACGCGCGCGCCTTTGTCTGGCTACGCCTGGCCGCGCTGCAAGGGCTGGCGTTCGCGCAGAACCACCTGGGCGCCCTGTATTACCACGGCCGCGGCGTGGCGCAGAGCGACGAGGACGCCGTGCTGTGGTTTCGCCGCTCGGCCGCCCAGGGCGATGCCTCGGCCCAGCAAAACCTGGGGCAGATGTACCGCAAGGGACGCGGCGTGCTGCAGAGCGACGAGCTGGCCCTGGCGTGGTTTTACCGCGCCTCCGAACAGGGCGTGGCCAGCGCGCAATCGCTGCTGGGCGAAGCCTATGCCCAGGGGCTGGGGGCGAAGAAGAACGATGCGCTGGCCCTGGCCTGGTTCCGCAAGGCGGCCTTGCAGGGCGATGCGCAGGCGCAGCTGAACCTGGGACTCGTCTACAAGCGGGGACAGGGCGTGGCGCAGAGCGATGCGCAGGCGCTGGCCTGGTTCCGCCAAGCCGCCGCCCAGGGCCTGGCCGTGGCGCAGCGGCAACTTGGCGTGGCGTATGCGGAAGGCCTCGGCGTGGCGCCCGATCAGTTGCGCGCGTATGCCTGGCTGCAGCGGGCGGCCGAGCAGGATGACGCCGACGCCCAGTTCAACCTGGGCCTGATGCTGGCGCGCGGCCAGGGTGTGGACAAGGACGAGGCGCGTGCCGTCGTCTGGTACCGGCGTGCCGCCATGCAAGGCCATTGCATGGCGCAATACAATCTGGGCGGCATGTTTGCGGGCGGCCGCGGCGTCGGCCGCGATTTGCGCCAGGCACTGGACTGGTATGCCAGGGCTGCGGATCAGGGGGCGTCGAATGCGCAGTTCAACCTGGGCGTGATGTATGCCAATGGCCAGGGCGTCGAGCGCGACGAGGTGCGCGCCGTGCGCTGGTACCGCACGGCCGCCGAGCAGGGCGATGCCAGTGCGCAGAACAACCTGGGTGTCATGTATGCGAACGGCCATGGCGTGCCGCAAGACGATGGTCAGGCTGTGCAATGGTATGCGCGCGCGGCCGGCCAGGGCCATGCGCTGGCGCAGTACAACCTGGGCGGCATGTACAACAGCGGGCGCGGCGTGGAGAAAGATCCCGTCTGTGGCTACATGTGGCTGGCGCTGGCGGCCGAGGGCGGCGATAGCGGGGCGGCCAGGGCCCGGGAGGCGGCTGGTGCCAGGCTGGAGCCGGCACAGCTGCAAGAGGCGCAGCAGCGCATGCGGCAATGGCATCAGCTACGCTTCCCGCCGCTGCCGCCGCGCGACTGAAGCGCCGGCACCGTGCGCGCATGGACGCGCGCTGCATGCGATAATTGCCGGCAGGCATGTCGCGAAGGCGGCGCGGTTTTGGGCACAGTGAAAGGTAGACTATGGTAAGGCAGGCAGGCGAGGATGCATCCGAGCAAAAAGTCATCGACGACATCGCCACGCATGGCTGGCATGGCGTGCATATCAGTGCGGATGAAGAAGGTCCCGGCTATGCCTTCACGATAGGTGCCTGCCACAGCTTCGGCCAGCCTGAATTTCTCATCATGGGTTTGCCGCGCGCCATGGCCCACCAGATACTCGACGTGGCGCTGGACGCTGCGCGCAGCGGCGCCATCACGGATTTCACTGCCAGCACGGATGTCTTGCTGGAAGGCCATCAGTGCGCCTTCGTGCGCGTGCCCGTCGAGCAATACCGCCACTATGTCGGCTATGCGCGCTGGTATTACCAGGGCGATGATTTTACCTTGTACCAGATCGTCTGGCCATCGCGCGACGGTCATTTCCCATGGGATGCCAGTGCCAGCGCACAGTACGTGGAGAGCCAGCCTCTGCTGGGACCGGCGCCGCTGGCCGCATGACGGCAGGCTCCTCCGTCACCATTGTGACCGGCACGGCCACCGTGTGCGTGTTCGACCCGGCGCTGGTGCGCCACAATCTGGAAGACGATTGCGACTGGTGGAGCCTTCCCAGCGCGGAACTGGCGGCCGTGAATGCGGGGCAGGTGGCATTTTTCAACGTGGGCGGCGATGGCGCGTATGAACTTGCCTTGCACGCCGAACTTGCCGAGCCGCAGGTGGTCGTGCATCTGGCTGTCGTCTCGGGCCGCGTCTTTATCGGTGCAGGGGAGGATGTCACGGGTGGCGGCCTTGAACCGGACACGGCATACGGCGGCCTCTTCGTGGACGTGCCGGCGGGCAGCTACCGCGTGCAGGCCCGCCGCGATGGCGTGCACATCAGTCTGGCATTCGTGCCCGATACCTGCAGCAGCAATGCGTTTGGCGACCTCGTGCGTATTTGAGCGTGCGTCACCGATACCCGTTCAGCTTCTGACTATTGGCCCTGGCTAGGCATCCATGCGCGCCATGCCCGTGCCTTGCCGCCGGTCCAGGAACAGGCTGTTGCCGTGGATTTTCTTCGCCTGCTTCTTCGCTTCGGCCGCCTGCGTGGCGATCTGATGGTGCGTGTAGTACTGGTGCGCCTCGACCTTGATGACGCCCAGCGACAGGCTGATCAACGAATAAAACACCTTCTTGCCTTGCCGGTCTTCGCTGATGTAGCCACCCCGTTCGCAGTCGCTGGTGCTGTAGTAGGCGAGGATGGCGGCTGCGAAGTCGTCCAGCATGGCCTGGCAGCGCGTTTCCCAGTCTTCGCTCTGAAACAAAATCATGAAATCGTCGCCGCCGATGTGGCCGATGAAGTCGCGGTTCGGGTCGCAGTGGCCGCTGAGGATTTCTCCCGTCAGCTGGATCACGTCGTCGCCCTTGCGGTAGCCGTACACATCGTTGAAAGGCTTGAAGTGGTCGAGGTCGCAATAGCAGACCCAGAAGCGGCTGCCGCTGTGCAACAAACGGTCGATATGCTCGTTGATGGGCACGTTGCCGGGCAGTTGCGTCAGCGGGTTGGCATAGCGGGCCGCATTGATCTGCATCTGCGTGATTTCGCGCATCAGGTCGTGTCCCGTGCCCATGCCCAGGTAGCGGCCGTGTTCGGTAATGATGAAGCCGTTGAACAGGTGGTGGGCATCCGACTGCACCATGGTGTAGCTGAGTTCCTGCAAGCTCGTCTCGTGGTCGGCAATCAGGGGCGTGGCATCCATGAACAGGCTACATGATTTCTTGCCATACAGTTCACGCTGGTAGGGGCGGGCGAAGTGGTCGATCATTTCGAAGCGGCTGATCAGGCCCAGCGGTACGCCGTCGTCGACGACGGGGATGATCATCAGTTTCGGTTCCTTGAGGAAGATATCGTACACCTCGTTATTGTTGAATTGCGGCGAGACGGCCGCCACGCGGTGCAGCAGCTTGCGGATGCTGGCGCCATTCTTTTCCAGGCTGCTGCGCTGCGGATACACGGCCACGCCGTTGCGTCCCAGCGCCTGCACCACTTCGGCCGGCAGGGCGCGCGCCGGCACGGCGTTGGGCCGGCCCAGGTGATAGCCTTGTCCGAACGCCACGCCCAGGTCGCGCAACACCAGCAATTCCGTCTGCGCCTCGATGCCTTCGGCGATCACCAGCGTGCCCGATTTCTCCGCGATTTCCTGGATCGAGCGCACGAACTGCAGTTTCACCGGGTCGTTATTGATGCCCTGGATGAAATGCATGTCGATTTTCACGTATTCCGGGCGCAGTTCCGACCACAGGCGCAGGCTGGAAAAGCCTTCGCCCAGGTCGTCGATGGCGATCTGGAAACCCATGTTGCGGTAATGCAGCACCGCTTCGCGCATCAGCTCGTAGTCATACGTGGGCTGGTTTTCCGTCAGCTCGATGATGACGCGGTCCGGGTTGATGCCGATGTGCTCGATGTATTCCAGGGTTTCGCCATGCCGCGCATTGCGCAGCAACAAACACTCGGGGCTGACATTGAGAAACAGCTTGCCCGGCAACTGCAGTTCGGCAAAGCGCTCGAGCACCACTTGCCGGCACAGGTGCTCCACTTCCAGGGTCAGGTCATGCGCGCGCGCCACCTTGAACAGATTCATGGGCGCGTGCAGGGGGCTGTCCGACGGCCCCCGTATCAAGCCTTCGTAGCCGATGATGTCGCCGCTGTGCATGTGGATGATCGGTTGAAACAGCGCGCTGAGCTTGCGGCCCGCCAGGATCTCGTGCAAGGCATCCGTCCCTTCGATGCTCATGGATGCCGGGGGCGGCTTCAGGTAAGCCACATTCGATGGCGTCGGGCCGGGCGGCGCGGCGGTGGCGGAGGGGAGGGCGAGAGTGTGCATAGGCGGATGTGGCGGCACGGCCTCTGGACGGGCCATGAACATGTTGCCGATAGTAAAGAAGATTTATGACAGCTTGATGAAACGACTTCGCTTTTGATAATGTTTCTTGTATGAACGTCAGTTTGCCGATTCCGGCGAATGCGAGATTTATCATGGTGATTCATGTTTGTTGCCCAAACAAAAGACGGCAAATCCACCAGATAACTGTGCTTTAAAAGTGGCAATCCGCGCTATGATTTCTCTTGGCGAAAGTCAACATGGGCAGCCGCAGCACGTGTTTGAGCGGCCTGCTTTCCTCGACATCCAACAATGAGACAAACAACCCATGCAATTACGTAGTGCAACCCTCATATTCAGCTTGCTGGCCGCCTTCGGTAGCAATGCCATGGCACAGTCCGCACCAGCATGCCCCGCCGGCGATGGCGCTGCCGTGACGTATCCGCTCAGCAAGAAGGTCGATCAGCAAGACAGCTATTTCGGCACCACCATCGCCGACCCTTACCGCTGGCTGGAAGACGCCAACAGTGCCGAGACGGGCGAATGGGTGGCGGCGCAAAACAAGCTGACGCAGTCGTACCTGGGCACCATTCCCGAGCGCGCCGCGATCAAGCAGCGCCTGACCAAGCTGTGGAACTATGAGCGTTTCTCTACGCCAACGAAGCAGGGCGGCCGCTACTTCTACAGCCGCAATGACGGCTTGCAAAACCAGGCCGTGCTGTACACGGTGAAAAAACTGACGGACGAGCCCCGTCTGCTGCTGGACCCGAACACCCTATCCACGGATGGCACGGTGGCGCTGGCCGGCACCTCGATCAGCCCGAACGGCAAGTACCTGGCGTATGCCACGTCCGCTTCCGGTTCCGATTGGAACGAGTGGAAAGTGCGCGACATCGAATCGGGCAAGGATTTGACGGACCACATCAAGTGGGCCAAGTTCTCGGGCGCCTCGTGGACCAAGGACAACACCGGTTTCTTCTACAGCCGCTATGACGCGCCGAACGAAGCGACCAAGCTGGCCGATATCAATTACTTCCAGAAATTGTATTTCCACAAGATCGGCACGCCGCAAAGCGACGACGTGCTCGTCTTCGACCGTCCCGACCAGAAGGAATGGGCATTCGGCGGCAGCGTCGTCAGCGACGACGGCAATTATCTGATCATCACGGCCACGCAAGGCACGGAACGCAAGAACCGCGTCTTCTACAAGGACTTGCGCCAGAAGAATGCCAAGGTCGTCGGCTTGCTGGAAGCGTTCGACGCTTCCTACTCCTTCATCGACAATGACGGCCCCGTGTTCTTCTTCAAGACGGACAACAAGGCGCCAAAATCGCGCGTGATCGCCATCGATACGCGCAAGCCTGCGCCCGCCGACTGGAAAGAGATCGTGCCGCAAAGCGTGGAAACCCTCGTTGCCGTCAACCTGATCAACAACCAGCTGGTGCTCGACTACCTGAAAGATGCGCAAACGCAAATCAAGATCGTCGACCTGAACGGCAAGCTGGTGCGCGAAGTGGCCTTGCCGGGCATCGGTTCGGCCGGCGGTTTCGCGGGCAAGCGTGGCGACACGGAAACGTTCTACTCGTTTACCAGTTTCACGACGCCAGCGACCATCTACCGCTACGACATGAAATCGGGCAAGAGCAGCGTGTACCGCCAGCCGAAGGTCGATTTCGACCCGAACGCCTTCGAAACGCGCCAGCAATTCTTCACCAGCCGCGACGGCACCAAGGTGCCGATGTTCATCGTCTCGAAAAAAGGCATGAAGCTCGATGGCACGAACCCGACCTATCTGTACGGCTATGGCGGCTTCAATATTTCCCTCACGCCTAGCTTCTCCGTGGCCAATCTTGCCTGGGTGGAAATGGGCGGCGTCTACGTGATGGCCAACCTGCGCGGCGGCGGCGAGTATGGCGAAGCCTGGCACCAGGCTGGCACCAAGCTGAACAAGCAAAACGTCTTCGACGATTTTATCGGCGCGGCGCAGTGGCTGGTGGACAACAAGGTCACCTCGCCATCGAAGCTGGCGATCGGCGGCGGCAGCAATGGCGGCCTGCTGGTGGGCGCGGCCATGACGCAGCGTCCCGACCTGTTCGCCGCAGCGATTCCGCAAGTGGGCGTGCTCGACATGTTGCGCTTCCATAAGTTTACCGTGGGCTGGGGCTGGGTGCCTGACTACGGTTCGTCGGACGATGCCGAGCAGTTCAAGGCGCTGGTGAAATACTCGCCGCTGCACAACCTGAAGGCGGGCGGCTGCTATCCGGCCACCATGATCACGACGGCCGACCACGACGACCGCGTCGTGCCTGCCCACAGCTTCAAGTTCGCCGCCGCCGCCCAGGCAGCGCAAGGCGGCGCGGCACCCGTGCTGATCCGCATCGACAGCAAGGCGGGCCATGGCGCCGGCAAGCCGACGACCAAGCAGATCGAAGAAGTGGCCGATCGCTGGGGCTTCCTCAGCCGTTCGTTGAAGATGACGCCAGTCGCGGCGCCGGAACCGGCGAAAGTGGCGGCGCAGTAATCAGGTAGTTGCCGTACCGGGGTCAGTCGCATCTCGATCGGAATGTGTCCCATTGGGACACATTCCCCCGCCGGGTCTGACCCCAGCATTTAGCGCGGCCCTTGCATTGGGGGGTATCCTCGCCAGCACCCCCTCCCCAAACACCGTTTGAAACGGCAAATCCTTGCGCTGCGCATAGCCGATATAGCAGTCGCACTTGAAGCGCGGGCAGGCGCGTTCCTGCAGCATGTCCGCCAGTGTATCCACGTACAGATTCCCCAGCCGTTCGGGCACGAAGTGGCAGCGCGCCAGTTCGCCGTCGCCATCGACGGACAGCGACGCTTCGCCCGCCAGGCACGGTTTGCCGCGCGAGGGCGACGGGCGGCGGTTTTGCGCGAACCACGGGTCGATGGCATCGAGCCAGACCAGCTCTTCCACGCTGTAGTAGTGGGGGCCACGGCGGTCGTAGGCATTCAGCCACAGGTAGACGTGCGCGGGCAGGGCCGCGCGCAGGGCGCGGATGGCGTCCAGGTGTTCGTGCATGGCGACGACGCCCACGCAATAGCGCACGCCCATCGTGTCCAGGCGCGCGCAGCGTGCGAGAAAGCGGGCCAGCGTCGTCTGGCCCGGGTGGTAGGTGCACCACAGGCCGATCTTTTCCAGTCCTGGCATGTCATGCAGCCAGTCCAGGGGGCCGGACAGATTCGTCTGCAGCGCCACCTGGCGCACGTGAGGCAAAGCAGCCAGGGTTTGCATGGCCGCGCGGTAGTGGCGGCGTACCAGCGCTTCGCCCCAGGGCGTGAACAGGACGCTGATACCGCGCTTTTGTGCCACTACCCAGCTGGTAAAACGCGCCACTTCGCGCGCATCGCGGGCCAGCACGGCGCGGCTGTCGCGCTTCTTGGCGAACGGGCAGTAGCCGCAGGCGTAGTTGCAGCTCGAGAGCGTGCCCCGGTACAGCAGCGACAAAGTGCCGGGCTCAGTGGTCAGCACGCCTGGCCCTCTTGCGCCATCAGCGCGCGCACCGTCTCGGAGGCCAGCCACGGGCCGATGGTGTCGGCGTAGCTGTAGCCCCGGTCATTCAGGCGCAGCAGCGGGCCATCTTCCTCTACCAACTCCAGCGCGTGCAGCTCGGCCAGCTGCGGCAAGTCTGCTTCGCAGCGGCTGCCGAAGCGCGCCGTGTAGGCGTCGCGGTCCAGGCCCGGTTCCGTCAGCAGCGACTGGATCACGTAGCGCCGGCGTTGCTCCGCCTCGTCGAGCTGGTAACCGTGTTCGGCCTGCGCGAAGCGTGCTTCATCGAGTGCCAGATACTGTTCGATGATGTTGATGGTATCAAGCCGCGCCACCGCGTACTCGCTCGAATAATGGAGGTTGGCCGTGTACGAGCGGGCGCCCGCGCCCAGGCCCACCATGCCATCGTTCTGGCAGCAGTAGGACGGGCCGGCATCGTCGGGCGCATGCGGCGCGCGGAACATGCGCATCGAGACCTGCTCATAGCCCTGGGCGCGCAAATGGTCGCGCGCCGCCGCGTACAGGGCCAGGCGGCTGTCGCCACCCTGCGCCAGCATGATGGGGTTGAGAGACTGCGCGCCCCGGCGGCGCGCTACCTTGCCCAGACCCGTCTGTTCGCGCACGTACAGCGGATACAGATAGATTTCCTCGGGCCGGAAGGCCAGCGCGCTGTCGATGGAGGCGAGCAGGCTGGCGACGGTTTGCCCGGCGATGCCGTAGATCAGGTCCAGGTTCAGGGTAGGAAAGCCTGCGTCGCGTATCAGGCCGATGGCGTGCTGCACGGTGGCGTTTTGCTGGGGCCGGGCCAGCGCGCGCATCTCGCCGGCGGCAAAGCTCTGGATGCCCAGGCTGACCCGGTCGATGCCGTGCGCGCGGCAGACGGCAAGCCGGTCCGCCGTGATGGTTTCGGGCGACGCTTCGATGCCGGCCGGCGTGTGCTGCAGGTCGATGCCGAGGATATCGCGCGCGCCGCACAGCAGGGTATCGAGCTGCGCCGGCGACAGGTAGGTGGGCGTGCCGCCGCCCAGCGCGAAGCGGGCAAAGCGCCGTTCGCCCAGCGCGCCGTCGAGTGCGCGCATCTGCACCAGCACTTGCTGCATGTAGCGTTCGACCATGTCGGCGCTGGGGCGGGCCATGGCGAACAGGTTGCAGAAACCGCAGCGCATCTCGCAAAACGGGATGTGGATATACGCGAACAGGGCGGAGCGGTCTTGCCGCGCCCACAGGGGCGCCAGCGGCGCCGCCTGCGGCAAGGCGCGGTAGGCCGCCTTGTGCGGATACGAGTATGAATACGCCTGGTAGGGCGTGTGGCGCATGCGCTGCGCCAGGGTGCCCGGTTGTTCGGCTGGATTCATGGTGGGGACTCCTTGGGAGATATATCGGTATCGGGGGCGATGAAGAAATGCGCATACGGCACGTTCCATACGCTGTCGTGGGCGATGCGGTGGCCGCGGTAGCCGTCTTCGCCATATGCGCTGCCGTGATCCGAGCAGACGATGGCAAAGGTGGGCGCGCGCGCGGCGCAGGCGGCAAACAGCGGCGCCAGCGCGCCATCCACGTAGCGCAGGGCTGCCGCATGGCTTTCCAGGCAGTCGGCGCGGCAGCCGGGCAGGTAGGCGCGGTTCGGCGTGTGCAGGGCGGCCACGTTGATGAACAAAAAGGTGCGTTGTGCGCCGTCTGCCAGGCGGGCTATGGCCAGCGCCACCTGCTTTTGCGTCGAATGGCGGCTGGCCACGCCCATGCCCGCGCTCCAGTGGCTTTCCTGGAACAGCGACGGCAGCACCGTGCCCAGCGCCGTTTGTTTATTGAAGAAACCCACGCCGCCGATGCAGATGGTGCGGTAGCCGCGCGCGGCCAGCGCGGCGGGAAGGTCCGCTTCCTCGAACGCAAACGTGTGCTTTGACGTCGTTTCGCTGCCAGCGAATGCGCTGGCAAACAGGCGCGGATGGCGTCCCGGCGCGGCCGGCGTGGGCAGAAAGCCGGCAAAAAAGGCCTGGTGTGCCGCATACGTGAACGTGGCGGGCGAGTGGCGCCGTTCCCAGCCGCCCGGTGGCAAAAAGCGTCCCAGCACGGGCAGTTCGCCCGCCGCATACAGCGCTTGCGCCACGTCGTAGCGCAGGGTGTCGAGCGTGAGGAAGACGAGGTCGTGGCTGCCCACGATGGCGCGCATGTCGGGGATGGTCGGTGGTTCTTTAAGCATGGGCCAGTTGCGCCGTGTAAGTATCGATGCCCTGCCAGAGAAGGCCGGGCAGCAGGTCGCCGAAGGCGTTCGCTTCCAGCACGTGGGCCTGGCCCTGGCGCACCACCAGGTCGTAGCCTGTCACGTGGCTGGCGGGGAAGGCGCGCGCGGCGTGGGCGCTTGCCGCTTCCAGCGCCGCCAGGTCGGCTGCGTTCAACAGGCCGGCCGCGTCGCCGCGCCGGTTGTCGAGGTGCAGATTGGTCATCATCTGCTGTCCCATGCGCACCACGCGGTGCGCAGGCTGGCCCGCCAGGGTCACGACGCGCAAGTCGTAATGGCTGTCGCCGCAGCGCGGCTTGTTCAGCCACGCTTCCGCATACAGCTGTTGCGCGGCCAGCGCATCGACGAGGGCGGCGATGTCGGTGGGCCTCTCATAGCGCGCCATGCGCTTGACGTTGAACAAACGTATCTGGCCGTCCGTCCGCGACAAGGCGGCGGAAGTGGTGGCTTGCTGGCGGCCTGCCTTGTTCCGGCGGTAGGCGACGACGCCGGATGCGGAGGAGCCGTAGCGCGGTTTTAAGTAGACGCGGTCAAGCTGGTGTTCGTGCAGCAGCGACTGCAGGTGCTCGTAGCTGTGCACGGGGCCGAGCAGGGGGGGAATGGCGACGCCCTGCGCGGCCAGGTGGCGCTGGCAGGCCAGCTTGTCCGTCATGAGGGTGATTTCGGCTGGCGCATTGACCACACGCGTTTGCGGCAAGCCAGCCAGTTGTGTCGCCAGTGCCTGCATGGCGGCGTTGAAACCGGCAAACCACGCGTCCATGGCCAGCAGCTCGCCATGTTCGGGCGCAGGCACGGGGGCGCGGTCCTGCAGCCGGCAGCCCGCCTGCAGCAATAACAAATGGGCGGCAGGATCGTCGCCGGGCGGTTCGATTTTGAATAGGCAGGGGTGCGCCAGCGCAGCATGGAGCAAGGCGGGCTGACGCAGCCAGTCGCGCCACTCCAGCACGCGCGCGGGCGGCAGGCGCAGTTGCGCGCGCGCCGCCTGCATCAGGCGCACGCGCTTGCTGCCGGCGGCGGCCAGCAGGGTGAGGTGCGTTGGCAAAGGATGAAACTCCGCTTATTGGACCACGACTACTCGCCGACAGCCACGTAGCGGTAGGTCTCGCCGTCGTCCTCGTCCTCTTCCTGCGGATCGTCCAGCACCACCTCGAAGGGCAGCGCCTTCAGTTTCGCCTGGTTTTCTTCCGAGATGTAATGGTGCGACAGGTCCAGGCGCTTCAGCTTGCCCAGCTGCGTGTGATTGAGCACGGCCACGGCGCCCAGGTCGCCGATGGTGCCCAGCGACAGGTCCAGGGTGTCGAGCTGCGCCACCAGCGGTTCTTCCGCCAGCCAGACGGCCAGGTCGTCGGCGATTTCCGCGTCGCGCAGGCCCAGGTAGCGCAGGGTCGGCACCGTCAGCTGCGCCAACAACTTGCGGTACAGGTCGACGTCGCCCGAGAAGCCATAGTCGTCCGTGCCCAGCCACAGTTCCAGGTGTTCCAGCTGCGGCATGCTCGATTGCGCCAGCGCCTCGGCGATCTTTTGATCGAGGCCGCCCGCTTCGATGGTGAAGCGGCGCAGGTGCTGGTGGGCGAACGGTTCGATGACGAGCTCATTGCCGCCGCGGATGCGCAATTCTTCCAGCAGCGGGAAGGCGTCGAGCAGGGGCTTGTAGCTGCCTTGCACGATCCACGAGATTTCGCATTCTTCGTACGTCATGTCGCCGATGAACAGGGCGCGCAAGTTGGGCAGCTGCGGCGCGTGGGCGATCAGCGCGGCGATCACCTCGTCGGCGCCCGCTTCGTACGGATCGCCCCACATGCCGATGATCAGCGCCTCAAGTGCGTTCTTGTCGGTTTTTTCCAGGAAGCCGGCGATCAGGTCCGGCATCTTGCGCTTGTCGTCGTAGTCGAGCGACAGGCGGTAGACGATATCCTGCCCGGATTGCAGCGCAATATCAGGATCGTACTGGACGACCTTTTTTTGGTGGAAGAGGGTGGTACTTTCGGAAATCGTCATTGCTAAGGCTCCATGAAAGACAGTGGAAATCTTGTCTAATCCAAAATCTTAGCATGGGCGAAAGAGCTTATTGCACACCGCTGAAAAGCAACTATCTATGGATTACCACCAATAAGGCCTTGCCTTCCGTCTTGCCCAGGTTGCGGATCGTATGCGGCTGGTCCGCCGGATAGCGCGCCGTGCCGCCATTCTTGACCTTTTTCTTTGCCGCGCCCACTTCCAGCTCCAGGTTGCCGTGAATCACCGTCAAATGCTCGGTGGTGCCAGGGTCGTGCGGCTGCGAGGCCAGTTCGCCGCCTGGCGCCAGGGTCACTTCATACCATTCATATTTGCCGGCCAGTTCCATCGGTCCCAGGATGCGCAGCACGTAGCCCGCGTGGTCGCCGGGCAGGGTGGGGGTTTCGTGGGCATCCGTGATGCGGATGGTTTCCACGGCTTTTTCTGCGCTGGAGAGCAATTCGCCGATCTGCACGCCCAGGGCGTTGGCCAGGCGCCACGTGATGGCGATGGTGGGATTGGCTTTTTCGCGCTCGATTTGCGACAGCATGGACTTCGAGACGCCCGCGATGCGCGACAAATCCTCGAGTGTCAGGCCGCGCGCCAGGCGCAGCCGTTGCAGGGTGGCACCCACTTCAGGGGGAGAATTGGTCGAAACGCTGGTTTTCATCGGCAGGTGGCTTGCAAAGTTCAATAGGCTTGGGTAATATCCACTATATTGAATTTCAGTTCGACATAGTGGATTTTGAGGGGAAACACGGAAACGTGTAGACTTCAAACAGCGCTTCACGGTACAGCATACCGCGCGCACCGGTCAAGCGGCCGATCCCCCTATGGCGGCTGAGGTCACCCGGATACCACCCATACAACAGGGACATACAAGGATCATCATGAGCGAGCAAGCGAAGAACACCTTTTTCAGCGGTCTGCAACAGAATCTCGATCAATTGCGCCAGCAGGGCTTGTACAAGCCCGAGCGCGTGATCGCCTCGCGCCAGGGCGCCGAAGTGGTGTGCGACGATGGCCGTACCCTGATCAATATGTGTGCGAACAACTACCTGGGCCTGTCCGGCGACCTGCAGACGCAGGAAGCGTCTATTGCCGCCACGCAAAAATACGGCTACGGCCTGTCGTCCGTGCGCTTCATCTGCGGCACGCAAACCGTGCATAAAGAACTGGAACAGGCCATCTCCAGCTTCCTGGGCACCGAGGACACGATTTTGTATGCGGCCGCATTCGACGCCAACGGCGGCGTGTTCGAGCCCCTGTTCGACGAAAACGACGCCATCATCTCGGACGCGCTGAACCACGCTTCCATCATCGACGGCATCCGCCTGTGCAAGGCTGGCCGCTACCGCTATGCGCACAATGACATGGCCGACCTGGAAGTGCAGCTGCAAGCGGCGATTGCCGCCGGCAAGCGCCATAAAGTCATCGTCACGGACGGGGTGTTCTCGATGGACGGCACGATCGCGCAGCTGGACAAGATCTGCGACCTGGCCGACAAGTATGGCGCGCTGGTGATGATCGACGAATGCCACGCTTCCGGCTTCATGGGCGCGACGGGCCGCGGCACGCACGAGCATCACAATGTGATGGGCCGCATCGACATCATCACGGGCACCCTGGGCAAGGCCCTGGGCGGTGCCATGGGCGGTTTCACGTCGGCGCGCAAGGAAGTCATCGACACCCTGCGCCAGAAATCGCGCCCGTATCTGTTCTCCAACACCCTGGCGCCATCGATCGCCGGCGCCTCGCTGTCGGTGCTCGAGCGCCTGGCCAAGTCGACGGAACTGCGCGACCGCCTGCATGACAACACGGCATTCTTCCGCAGCGAGATCGAGCGCATCGGCTTTACCATCAAGCCGGGCACCCATCCGGTGGTTCCCGTGATGCTGTTCGACGCGCCCGTGGCGCAGAAGTTCGCCGCCCGCCTGTATGAACTGGGCGTGCTGGTGACGGGCTTCTTCTACCCGGTCGTGCCGATGGGTCAGGCGCGTGTCCGCGTGCAGCTGTCGGCCGCGCACACGCGCGAACAGCTGGTGCAAGTGCTGGCTGCCTTCGAGCAGGCGGGCAAGGAACTCGGCTTGCTGACCACCACTACCACTACCAACTAACAAGAATTCAGGAACATAGCATGGAACGCATCTTAGTCATTGGCGCAAACGGCCAAATCGGTAGTGAACTGGTGGGCGCGCTGGCGCAGCAGCACGGGGCGGACAACGTCATCGCCAGCGACATCGGCACGAACAATCTGTACCAGGCCAAGCGCTACGCGCAATTGAATGTGCTGGACAAGGACGGCCTGGCGGCCATCATCGCCGATGAAGGCATCACCCAGGTGTACCAGCTGGCGGCCATGCTGTCGGCCACGGGCGAAGCGGCGCCGCTGAAGGCGTGGAGCCTGAACATGGATGGCTTGCTGAATATCCTGGAACTGGCGCGCGAACGGGGCGAAGCGGGCAAGCCTTTGCGCATCTTCTGGCCGTCGTCGATTGCCGCCTTCGGCCCGAACACGCCGCAAGTCAACACCCCGCAAATGACGGTGATGGACCCGACCTCGATGTACGGCATCAGCAAGCTGGCCGGCGAGCGCCTGTGCGAGTATTACTTCAACAAGTATGGCGTGGACGTGCGCAGCATCCGCTACCCGGGCATCATCAGCTACAAATCGCCTCCGGGCGGCGGCACCACCGATTACGCCATCGCCATCTTCCATGCGGCCTTGCGCGGCGAACGCTATGACTGCTTCCTCGATGCGAACACCACCTTGCCGATGATTTACATGCCCGACGCCATCCGCGCCACCATCGAACTGATGGACGCGCCGGCGGCATCGGTCAGGATCCGTTCTTCGTACAACGTGGCCGGCGTGTCGTTCAACCCGGAGCAGCTGGCCAAAGCCATCGTGCACATGGTGCCGGACTTCAAGATCAGCTATAAGCCGGACAGCCGCCAGGCCATCGCCGACAGCTGGCCGCAAAGCCTGGACGACAGCAAGGCCAGCGCCGACTGGGGCTGGAAGGCGCAGATTGGCGTCGAGCAGATGGTCACGGACATGCTGGCCAATGTCGACGTGGGGCATGCCGCAAAGGCAGCTTGACTTCAGTACCGGCATTCATAAAAACATACTAATATAAAGAGACACTACATGGATATGAGCGTATTTGACCTGTTCAAGATCGGCATCGGGCCGTCGAGTTCCCATACGGTGGGGCCGATGGCGGCGGCGCGGCGTTTTCTGGTCGAATACGGTCCGCTGGACCAGGTAGTGGGCGTCGAAGCGGCCCTGTACGGCTCGCTGGCGCTGACGGGGGTGGGCCATGCCACGGACAAGGCCGTCATTCTGGGTCTGATGGGCGAAACGCCGCAGGACGTGGCACCCGATGCCGTCGACAGCAAGCTGGCCGCCATCGAGGCGGCCGGTGAAATCGCGCTGCTGGGCACGCGCGTGGTGCCATTCACGGCCGCCACGGGCCTGGTCTGGCACAAGAGCGAATCCCTGCCCGAACACCCGAACGGCATGCGCTTCACCCTCAAACTGGCCGATGGCAGCCGGGTCGACAAGGTGTATTACTCGATCGGCGGCGGTTTTATCCGCGAAGCGGAAGAAGTTCAAACTGCGGCGCAGGCCGAAGCGGCCGTGGAGTCGGCCGCCAGCGCGCGGGTCGTCTTCCCTTTTGATACCATGGAGCAGTTGCTGGCGCATGGCGTGGAAAGCGGCCTGTCGATCCCGGAAATGCTGCGCGCGAATGAGTGCGTCAAGCGCAGCGAGACGGAACTCGATGAAGGACTGGACCGTATCTGGCACGTCATGCGCGACTGCATCGCGCACGGCCTGGAAACGACGGGCAACCTGCCGGGCGGCTTGAACGTGAAGCGCCGCGCCGCCAAATTATGGCGTTTGGCGCAGGAGGCGAAGGCGTCGGACAACCGCGCCAACGACTTGCCGCACGACGCCGTGCACCTGGTCAGCCTGTACGCGATGGCCGTCAACGAGGAAAATGCGGCCGGCGGGCGCGTGGTGACGGCGCCGACCAACGGCGCCGCCGGCATCATCCCGGCCGTGCTGCGCTACTACGCGCAGGATTGCCGCCCCAGCGACCCGGTCGGCGGCGTGCGCCGCTTCATGCTGACGGCTGCCGCCATCGGCATGCTGTGCAAGCGCAATGCCTCGATCTCGGGCGCCGAAGTGGGTTGCCAGGGCGAAGTGGGCGTGGCCTGCGCCATGGCGGCGGCGGGCCTGGTGGCGGCACTGGGCGGCACGAACGAGCAGATCGAGAACGCGGCCGAAATCGGCATCGAGCACCACCTGGGCATGACGTGCGACCCCATCGGCGGCCTGGTGCAGATCCCCTGCATCGAGCGCAATGGCATGGGTGCCGTGAAAGCCATCACGGCCGCCTCGCTGGCGCTGAAGGGCGACGGCACGCACTTCGTCAGCCTCGACGAAGTCATCGAAACCATGCGCCAGACGGGCGCGGACATGCAGGACAAGTACAAGGAAACATCCTTGGGCGGGCTGGCCGTGCACGTGATTACGGTGAACCACGCCGCTTGCTGAGGGCGACGCGATATACCTACTGCGCAGCCCACTTTCGCGTCGGCGTTGCTCGCCGTACCCTGGTACGGCTGCGCTACTCAACGCGACATTGGGCTTGCTCGCTACGGTTTCTTGCGCCGCCGTGACGTCCCGGGCGCGGATATAAAGACGGAATCGCCTTAATCTTCCTCAAACAACTGCTCCAGCCTTCTTGGGTAGTTATTCAGAAAATCGCGCGTGACGGCGTAGTGTTCCGTGTCTTCATACGCCACTTCGTGGATGCCGCCGCCCGTAAAGCTGAGGATTTTTGCGTTCGGGTAGGCCAGCAGGATGGGCGAATGGGTGGCGATGATCAGCTGCGAGTCGTCCTGCACCAGCTGGTGGATCACGGACAGCGCCGCCATCTGGCGGCTCGGCGACAGGGCCGCCTCGGGTTCGTCCAGCAGATACAAGCCTTTGCCCCGCAGCTTGTTGACCAGGGTGGCCATGAACGCTTCGCCGTGCGATTGCGCGTGCAGCGACTTGCCGCCATAGCTGCCCAGGTACTCGGGCATGTCGTCCATATAGGTGGCGACGTTGAAAAAGCTCTCGGCGCGCAAAAAATAACTGTCATCGGGCTTCTTGTAGCTCTTGCTCAAACGCAAATGCGCGTGCAAGCCCGATTCCTCGTCCGATGGCAGGGCGATGCGCACGCTGCGCGTGCCGCCATCCTTGCCGAAGCCCAGCGCCACGGCCAGGGCTTCTAGCATGGTCGACTTGCCGCTGCCATTCTCGCCCACGAAGAACGTCACATCGCGGTGGAAATCCATGTGCACGAAATCGCGGATGGCAGGGATGGTGAACGGATAGTGATCCAGGTCGACGACGGCGTCGGGGCGCAGCGCGGCGCTTTGCAGATACGGTTTTTTACTCAGCGACATGGCCGGTTCCATGAATGGCCCGGAAGCGGGCCGACAAACACCAGTGTGGCGCAAATGAGGCGCCCGCGCCAGTATGCGGATGCATCTTTGTACGGAGCGTTGATCTCGTCATAAAAAATTTCCAAAATGCAACGCTTTATGTCTGCCGGACGCTGCTGTCTGACAACACGCGCGCCAGCCAGGACGGCAGCGTACGCACGCGATTCGCCTTGGACGGCGGCTGGCACTATAATATCCGCTGCCATTCATGATCAACCGCACTCAGCTCAACTGGACTCTTCAAATTTATGCACTACGTGTCTACCCGCGCTGATAAAGCGCCATTGAATCTGCAGCAATTTTCCGACATCCTCCTGGGCGGCCTGGCCCCCGATGGCGGACTGTATCTCCCTGAACACTACCCGCAAGTCACTGGTGCCGAGCTCAACGCCTGGCGCACATTGTCGTATGCCGACCTGGCATTCGAAATCCTGAAGAAGTTCGCCACCGATATCCCGGCCGCGGACCTGAAGGCACTGACGGCGAAAACCTATACCAAGGCAGTCTACAAGAACGCCCGCGCCGGCGAAAACGCGGCCGACATCACGCCGCTGCGCGTGCTCGAAGAAAACGTCGTCAAGGGCGGCCAGACTACCCTGATGCTGCAGGCGCTGTCGAACGGCCCGACCCTGGCCTTCAAGGACATGGCCATGCAGCTGCTGGGCAACCTGTTCGAATACACGCTGGCCAAGCACGACGCCGAACTCAATATCTTCGGCGCCACGTCGGGCGACACGGGCAGCGCGGCCGAATACGCGATGCGCGGCAAGAAGGGCATCCGCGTCTTCATGCTGTCGCCGCACAAGAAAATGAGCGCCTTCCAGACGGCGCAGATGTTCAGCCTGCAAGACCCGAACATCTATAACATCGCCGTCGAAGGCGTGTTCGACGACTGCCAGGATATGGTGAAAGCCGTGTCGAACGACTTGCCGTTCAAGGCGAAACAGAAGATCGGCACCGTCAATTCCATCAACTGGGCAAGAGTCGTGGCGCAGGTCGTGTACTACTTCCGCGGCTACCTGGCGGCCACCACCAGCAACGAGCAGAAGGTGTCGTTCACGGTGCCGTCTGGTAACTTTGGCAATATCTGCGCCGGCCATATCGCCCGCATGATGGGTTTACCCATCTCGAAACTGGTGGCGGCGACGAATGAGAACGACGTGCTCGACGAATTCTTCCGCACGGGCGTCTACCGCGTGCGCAAGTCGGCCGAAACGTATCACACGAGCAGCCCGTCGATGGATATCTCGAAAGCGTCGAACTTCGAGCGCTTCGTCTACGACCTGGTGGGCCGCGACAGCAACCGCGTGCGCGCCCTGTTCACGAAAGTGGAAACGCACGGCGGCTTTGATTTGTCCGGCAAGCCTGGCAGCGATGGCGACGAATTCAAGCTGGTGGCCAAATATGGCTTCAAGTCCGGCAAGTCCACGCACCAGGACCGCCTTGACACCATCCGCGACGTGGCCGACGACTACGGCATCACCATCGACACGCACACGGCCGACGGCATCAAGGTGGCGCGCGAGCACCTGGAGCCGAACGTGCCGATGATCGTGCTGGAAACGGCGCTGGCGGCCAAGTTCAACGAAACCATCCTCGAAGCGCTGGGCGTGGACGCGGAGCGGCCAGCCGGTTTCGAAAACATCGAAGACTTGCCGCAGAAGTTTGTCGTGATGGATGCGGATGTGGAAAAGATGAAGGCGTACATCGCCTCGAACACGGGACTGTGATGACAGACGCCAGCACTGTACGCAAACCGATGCTGTCGGTGGCCGAGGCGCAAGCCTTCATGCTGGGCGCGGCGCGTCCGGTGGCCGACGTGGAGCTGGTCGACACCATGCGCGCCAATGGCCGCGTGCTGGCGGCCGCGCAAACGTCGACCCTGAACGTGCCCGAGCGCGACAACACGCAGATGGATGGCTATGCCGTGCGCGCGCGCGATTGCGCCAGCGGCGCGGCCAGCCTGCCCGTGTCGCAGCGCATCGCGGCCGGCCACGTGGGCCAGCCCTTGCAGCCGGGGACGGCGGCGCGCATCTTCACGGGCGCCTTGCTCCCGGACGGCGCCGATTGCGTGGTGATGCAGGAGCAGTGCACCGTGGCGGACGGTGTGGTGACGGTCAATCACGTGCCGCACGCGGGCGAATGGGTGCGGCGCCAGGGCGAGGATATCCGCGCCGGCGGCCAGATTCTGGATGCCGGCCGGCGCCTGCGCAGCCAGGAAATGGGCCTGGCCGCCTCGGTGGGACTGGCGCAAGTCCCGGTGCTGCGCAAGCTGCGCGTGGCCGTCTTTTTCACGGGCGACGAGCTGGCCATGCCCGGCCAGCCTTTGGCGCCGGGCGCCGTCTACAATTCGAACCGTTTTACCCTGCGCGGCCTGCTGGAAAATCTGGGTTGCGAGATCACGGACCTGGGCATCGTGCCCGACAGCCTGGCAGCGACGCGCGCCGTGCTGTGCCAGGCGGCCCAGGGCAATGATCTGATCATCACCTCGGGCGGCGTGTCCGTGGGCGAGGAAGACCATATCAAGCCGGCCGTGGAAGCGGAAGGGCGGCTGAATATGTGGCAAATCGCCGTCAAGCCGGGCAAACCGCTGGCGTTTGGGGAAGTGCAGGAGGCGTTCTTTGTCGGCTTGCCCGGCAATCCCGTCTCCAGCTTCGTCACCTTCCTGCTGTTCGTGCGCCCGTTCATTTTGCGCCTGCAGGGCGTGGCGGGCAATCTGGCGCCGCGCAGCTACAAGCTGCCGGCCAATTTCGAACGCCTGAAGGCGGACAAGCGCAACGAGTTCTTGCGCGCCAAGGTCAATGACGAAGGCGAGCTGGAACTGTTTGCCAACCAGAGCTCGGGCGTGCTGACGTCCACCGTGTGGGGCGACGGCTTGATCGATTGCCCGCCGGGGCTGTCGATCGCGCGCGGCGACATGCTGCGCTTTATCCCGTTTAACGAATTGCTGTACTGAGGAAGTATCGATGAAGATCAATCTGCGTTTTTTCGCCAGCGTGCGCGAGCTGGTGGGCACGGGCCAGGAAGTCCTGGAAGTGGCCGGGCCGCTGACGGTGGGCGAGGTGAGAGCCCTGCTGATCGCCCGCGGCGGCAACTGGGAATATGCGCTGGCCCAGGGCCGCGCGCTGCGCATGGCGCAGAATCAGGTGATGTGCGATGCCGATACCGTGATTGCTGACGGCGATGAAGTGGCATTCTTTCCGCCCGTGACGGGCGGCTGATCCTGCTAGCCAAATGCGACGGCCACTTCATCGAAGTGGCCGTTTTTTCATGACGACTTGGTTTTTGGTTTGCTGGCCGTGCTATCGCTGCAGGTGGCGCAGGCGACGGCTTTACGGTAGCGCCAGTACTTCGAGCCAATAAAAATGGCCGATGCCACCAGCGACCAGGCCAGCGCGCTGAGGATATCAGCCTGGCTTGTGGTGCCCTTGCTGTACTCGACCACTGTCAGGATGATGAATAAAATCGAACTGGCCAGCAAATAACGGGAAATCCAGTATCCTGCGCCCATATGTTTCTCCTCTTGTCGTCTCGTTGTCTCGTGAAGTCAAAGTGCCGATCGCCGCAGCATGTCCGCGCAGTATGCATCATTTTTCGGCATTCTTGCCATCCCCGGGCCTGATCTCGACTAAAATGCCGGGGTTTTCACCGTCTCCCCAGCTTGCCATGACCCATTCCAGCCTTCCTCCGTTTCACATCGCCGTCATCGGCGGCGGCCCCGCCGGCCTGATGGCCGCGCAGGCGGCCAGCGAGCAGGGAGCCAGGGTGGAGCTGTTTGACGCCATGCCGTCCGTCGGCCGCAAATTCCTGCTGGCCGGGCGCGGCGGCATGAATATCACGCATGCGGAAGGCTACCAGGCCTTTGTCTCGCGCTACGCCAGGCAGGCCAGCCGCGTGAAACCGGCGCTCGACCAGTTCGGCCCGCAAAAGGTGCGCGACTGGGTGCACGGCCTGGGCGTGGAGACCTTTGTCGGCTCCTCGAACCGCGTCTTCCCGACGGACATGAAGGCCGCGCCCTTGCTGCGCGCCTGGCTGCACCGCTTGCGCGAAGCGGGCGTGCAATTTCACATGCGGCACCGCTGGACGGGCTGGCGCGACGGCCAGCTGGCCTTTGCCACGCCGGACGGCGAACGCCGCTTCACTTTTGATGCCGTGATCCTGGCGCTCGGTGGCGGCAGCTGGGCACGGCTTGGTTCCGATGGCGCCTGGGTGCCGCTGCTGCAAGGGCAGGGCGTGGCGGTGCAAGCGCTGGCGCCGGCCAATTGCGGCTTCGACGTGGACTGGAGCGAGCATTTCAGCAGCCGTTACGCGGGCGAGCACCTGGCCACGGTGGCCATCACGGCGCATGACATCGACGGTTTGACGGTCAAGCGCCAGGGGCAGTGCGTCATCACGGCGGGCGGCGTCGAAGGCGGCCTGATTTATGCGCTGTCGGCCGCGCTGCGCGAGCAGATCGCGGTTGAGGGCCACACCACCATCTGGCTCGACCTGGCGCCCGATCACAGTCATGCACGCGTGTTCGAGGAAGTGACGCGCCCCCGTGGCGCCCGTTCCATGTCCAGCCACCTGCAAAGCCGGCTGGGGCTAAAAGGCGTGAAATCGGGCTTGCTGCGCGAATGCCTGAGCGCGGCCGACTTCGCCGACGAAGCCAAACTGGCGGACGCCATCAAGCTGCTGCCCGTCACGCTCAAGCGCCCGCGCCCCATCGATGAAGCCATCAGCAGCGCCGGCGGCGTGGATTTCGACGGCGTCGACGGCAGCATGCTGCGCGCCATGCCGGGCGTGTTCGTGGCAGGCGAAATGCTGGACTGGGAAGCGCCGACCGGCGGCTACCTGCTGACGGCCTGCCTGGCGCAAGGCAAGGCGGCCGGGGAGCAGGCGGTCAGCTGGCTGGAGGCGAAAGTGAATGCCGAAAGTTAATGCCAGGTAATCTCGCCTGATCCGCTTTTCTGGGTTTCGCGCTGGCGCGGGTTGCCGTGGACGTGGATGTCGCCGCTGCCGCGCAGGGTCAGGTTGGTGGCATCGCGCACGAAGACGGTGCTCTGGCCCGAGCCTTGCAGGCTGACGCTGGCCTTGTCGGCCGCCAGGTGCTCGGCATCGATGTCGCCAGAACCGCTCAGGTCGGCGCGCAGGAATTTCGTGTTGCCGCTGGCGGCGATGCGCCCGGAGCCCACCATTTCCAGCACCACGCTGTCGCTGTTGCCGGCATTGATATCGAGGTCGCCGCTGCCGTTGACGGTGGCGGCAACCTGCTTGTAGCGGCCCGTGAAGCTGACGTCGCCCGATCCCGTCAATTCCAGGATGAAACTGTCGCCGGAAAATCCCGTGATCTTGCTGTCGCCATTGCCGTGCACCTCCATGCGCACGAGGGCGGGCAGCACCAGTTCCACCTGCAGCGGCTGGCGATGGTGGAACAGCATGCCTTTCGGCCCGATATGCAGGGTCGTGCCATCGGCCGTGGTATCGACGTTGGCCAGCAAGCGCTGCTCGCCGCTGACCTTCAGCGATGGCGTGGCGCCGCGGCGCAGCACCAGGTCGATGGGGCCAGCCAGGTCGATGCTGTTGATATTGGCGGAAACCGGGCGCGTTTCGCTGCGCACGGCGCGGCCGGCGGCGCTGCTGGGATTGCTGATCCCCTTGGCGCGCAGCGCCGCATACGACATGGCGATCAGGACCAGTGCCAGCAAGAGCATGGACAGGCCAACTTTGAGCAAGCGTTTCATGACAGCCTTTCTATTCTAGTGACCTTTGAGCAGGGAGACATTCATGGCGACGTAGCGCTTGATGCCGATCAAGGTATAGCGCGTGACGACCAGACTGAGCAGGAAGATGGCGATGCCGCCGAGCAGCATGCCCACGCCGAAGACGGTTTGCGTGGTGCGCGCATCGCGGTCCATGTCGGTGGAGATGCGGATGCCGCCACCGGCCAGCGCTTCGGCCCGCTCCATCATGCGCGAGGAAGCGCCGGGCGCCCCGGGCTCGGACTCGGCTGGGTCACTCTGCAAGGGGCCGGGCAGGTGATCGATTTCGATGCCCGTGTCGCCGATGGTGATGCGCGTTTCGCGCCGTTCGCCGCCTTCATCGTCCTGGATGAAGACGTGGCGCAGCGGGCCATCGAGCACCAGTTCGTTTGCGCCGGACAAGCCGCTGGCCGTGATGGCGATGCCGGCCAGGTAAAAGCTCAGGCCGACGGCATACAGGGTGGCCAGCAAGGCCGCGTAGACGGCGGCAGGCACGACCATGAACAGGTTGAAGATGGCCAGGCCCACCAGCGAGACGAGCAGGCGCAGCAGGTTGACGGGGGTTTTCTTCTGTTCGAAGGCCTGGCGGTGGGTGCTGCTGCGCAAGGTGAGGGCGATTTTTTTCGGGTCGCCCAGGTCGTCGGCGATCTCGTGCTCGCTGCGGCCGGCCGCAGCGCCTTCGATGAAGGTCTGTTCGTAATAATCGAGGGTCTTGGCCACCAGGTCCGGTGGCAAGCCGGCCAGCGCGCGCCGCAGAGAGTCGAGATAATCTTGCTTGTTCATCATATTCTTCCTGTGCGTCCGTTTTTCCGCTTCAGCCCATGGCCGGCAGCAGCATGCTTGCCTGGCTCAGCATCAATGGCGCTGGAGGCGTTTGCTGACCGTGAATCACGATCAAGGTGGCCAGCACCACGCCAGCCAGCAGCGCCAGGGCTTTCAAGCTGTTTTTCAAGTGCAAGGTGGTGTGCATGGTATTCCCCGTGGCATGGCCGTTGTCGATGATCAGACTGTACCCAAGCGCACGCGGGCGCACCAGCGCGGTGCGACAGAATGCAATTTCGCGGGGGCGAGCGACACCAGGGGAGGATGCACCGTCAAGTTTATTTTGACGCCTTGCCCGTGTTCACCATCTTGGCCGCCGCCACGCCGCTGCGCACGGCCGCCTCGATGGTGGCCGGATAGTCTTGCGTGCGGTCATCATTGGCCGTGTAGTCGCCCGCCAGCAGCAAGCCCGGCACGCCGCTGGCGTTGCCGGGGCGCAATAAATCCGGCATGCAGGCAAAGGTGGCGCGCTTTTCCGTGATCAGCTGTGTCCAGGCGGGCTGGGCCAGGGCTGGGCGCTGCAATACCTGCGCCAGCTGCGCCGCGATGGCTTGCGCCAATGGTCCGTGGCCTTGCTCGGCGGCAAGGCCGGAGGCGCTGATGACGACGGCCAGCAAGCCCGCCTGGTTGCTGTCGAGCTGGCCCCGGTCGAAGACGAACTGGCCCCAGTGCTGTTGTTCTGGCGCATCGACGAGCGCGTAAAACGGCAAGTCCAGGCGCACGCTGGCGTTGTATTGCAGGTAGCAGGTGCTGATGGCTTCCGGCGTAAACGCCTGCATGCGATTGATGACGTCGGCCAGGCGTGTGTCGTGCAAGCCTTGCAGCAGGCTGGCGGCCTGCACGGATGAGGTGGCGACGATCACGCCATCAAAGCTTTCCCCATCATCGAGCCGCCAGAGGCCATCGGGCAAGGCGTGCAAGGCGGCAACCTTGGCGCCCGTGCGTACTGCGCCGCCATGCTGTTCCACATAGCGGGCCGCCGCGTCGGGGAGCAGGGCACTCAGGTTTGCCTTCGGGATCAGCATGTCGGAAGCGCGGCGGCGGGACGCCCCCAGGCTGTCGCGCAGCACGTTGATGAAGACGCGGGCCGAGGCCCGCTCGGGCGGGGTATTCAGCGCGGCCAGGCACAGCGGATGCCACATCAGCCGGTTCAAGCGGTCCGTCTGGTCGAAGCGCTGCAGCAATTCGCTGACCGTGCAATCGTTGTACAGTTGCCAGCCCATCGTCCGCATGGCGGTGGAAAAGCGCATCAGGGCCAGCTTGTCGGCGCGCTGCAAACCTTTGGCGCGCAGCAGGGCCCATGCCAGGTGCAGCGGCGCGGGCAGGCGCGGCGCGATGAAGTCCATGCCTTTAGTGCCGGCCGGGTAGCGCATCTGCAGGGGCAGGGTGAGGATCAGGTCTGCAGGGTCTTGCCCCGCCAGCTTGATCAGGCGCAAGGTTTCCGTGTACGCGCCCAGCAGGATGTGCTGGCCGTTGTCGAGCACAGTACTTTCGCGTTCGACACGCCGCGCGCGTCCGCCCAGGGTGCGCGCCGCCTCGAATACGCTCACCGCGTGACCGGCGCGCGCCAGTTCCATGGCCGCCGCGCAGCCAGCCCAGCCGGCGCCGATGACGGCGTAGCGCTGCTTCACGATATGCTTAGCCACGAACCCAGGTCTTCCAGGCCAGCCACAGTTTGCGGATCGGCGTGAGCGAGATGCGCTGTTGCAGCACGTGGTAGCCGTCGCGCTCGACTTCATTGAGCAGGGTGCGGTAGATGGCGGCCATGATCAGGCCGGGGCGCTGGGCGCGGCGGTCCTCGGCTGGCAAGAGCGCGAAGGCGTCGTCGTACGCCGTTTGCGCGCGCGCCACCTGGAAACGCATGAGGTTTTCGAAGTGCTCGCTGTGGCGCGCGTTCAGCAGGTCCGCTGCCGTGACATTGAATTGCTGCAATTCGCTGATCGGCAGGTAGATGCGCCCCTTGCGCGCATCTTCGCCCACGTCGCGGATGATGTTGGTCAGCTGGAAGGCGTGGCCCAGTTTTTCCGCGTACAGCAGGGTTTCCGGGCGGGTCGCGCCAAAGATGCTGGCCGACAAGATGCCCACCACGCTGGCCACGTGCCAGCAATAGCGGCTCATGGCCTGGTAATCGAGGTAGCGGGTCTGGTTCAAGTCCATTTCCATGCCGTCGATGATGGCCTGCAAATGCTTTTCTTCCAGTGTATAGATGGCCAGGTGCGGCTGCAGCGCGCGCATCACGGGATGCGTGGGATTGCCCTCGTACATGGCCTTGACTTCCTTGCGCCACCAGACCAGCTTGGTGCGTGCCACGGCTTCGTCCGTGCATTCATCGACCGTGTCATCGACTTCGCGGCAGAAAGCGTACAGGGCCGTAATGGCCTTGCGGCGTTCGGCAGGCAGGAACAGGAAGCTGTAGTAGAAGCTGGAGCCGCTCTGGGCGGCCTTTTGTTGGCAGTATTCGTCGGGAGACATAGTCAAAAGAGCAAGGGTTGCAGATCGAAGCCGCTATTCTATCGTCTTACAGAGTGGGCGACGGGGGAAAAGCCGTTTTTACTTGTGTCTCTTGATGCAGGCTTTTGCGCGACATGCGCAGGGCGCGCCAGAAAATGATCAGCCAGTCGCGCTTCTCCAGCTTGGGCCGGCGCCGGAACACGTCGTAATTGACGGCTTCGATGGCTTCGAGAATGCGCAAGCCCCCTTGCACCACCAGGCGCAGTTCCCAGCCGATGCGCCCGCGCAGGCGCAGGGCCAGCGGCGCGCCGGACAGCATCAGGGCGCGCGTGCGGGCCACTTCGAAGCGCATCAGGGCGCTCCACTTGCCGTGCGCTTCGGGCCGCTCGAAGGCGGCGGCGGAGACGGCAAAGCGGGTCAGGTCTTCCATCGGCAGGTAGATGCGCTCTTTTTGCTGGTCGATGGCAACGTCTTGCAAGAAATTAATTAGTTGCAAAGCTGAACATATCGCATCGGAATCGCGTACATTCTGTTCATCGGCTGCGCCATACAAATGCAGCATCAGCAGCCCCACGGGGTTGGCCGAGCGGGCGCAGTAATCGAGCACGTCGTCATAGCTGGCGTAGCGCGTCGTTTCCACATCCTGCTTGAAGGCCGACAACAGATCGTAAAACGGCTTCAGCGGCAACTGGTGTTTGGCGATGACAGCGGCCAGGCGTTCGAACATGGCGGCGTTCTCGCCGGCATGGCCTTCGTGGCGGGCTATGCGGCCCAGCGCCTCTTCGTAGGCGTGCAGGGCTGCCAGGCGCTCGGCCGGCGTGGCGTCGCCTTCGTCGGCCAGGTCGTCGGCGCTGCGGGCGAAGGCATAGATGGCTTCGACGGCGGGCACCAGGCGGCGCGGCAGTAAAAATGATGCAACAGGAAAATTTTCGTAATGGTCTACAGGCATGAACACACTTCTCTAGTCTTGCGCTTGTCCGGCCCCCCCTCAAACGCTGGAATGTGGCCGGGCGTTGTACGCCTCAAGATTAATGACGCATAAGTCACTAAAAACTTTTACGCACGATTATAATTAATAACCAGAAAGTCATTAGGCGAAGAGGAATCCCCGCCACGACCAAGCTGATATTGTCACAAATTTAAGGATATCGCGTGCGAAAAAGTTTGGCTTGGCCCAAAGGACAAGCAAAAAGTTTCTCCGCATAAAAATATTACAGCCCGCATAGTAAAGGAAAATACCTTGTTTGCCCTGAAAACCCTGCGCCGCGAGACCGGCGCTTCCGCACTTCCTGCCCTGCGGCTGATCGCCGCCGCCGCCCTGGCGACGACCCTGGCGGCCTGTTCCAAGCCTGCCGTCAAAGTGGAAGACGTGCGCCCCGTGCGCGCGATCGTGTTGTCTAGCAGCAATGTTGATGTGAGTGCCGAGCTGTCGGGCGAGGTCGTGCCCCGCGTCGTATCGCAGCTGGGCTTTCGCGTGGGCGGCAAGATCGTCGCGCGCAAGGTCGACGTGGGCGCCAGCGTCAAGAAGGGGCAAGTGTTGATGCAGCTCGATCCTGTCGACTTGCAACTGTCGCAGGCGCAGGCCAAGGCGTCACTGGTCAGCGCGGAAACGAGCCGCGACCTGGCGCGCGCGGAATTGAAGCGCTACCAGGATTTGCGCGAGAAAAATTTCGTCAGCCAGGCCGTGCTCGATGGCAAGGATGCCACCTACAAGGCGGCGCAGGCGAACGTGGAAGCGGCGCAAGCCCTGTACCGGGGCCAGGCCAACCAGTCCGGTTATGCCAGCTTGCTGGCCGACGTCGATGGCGTCGTCACGCGCATCGAGGCCGAGGTGGGGCAGGTGGTGGCGCCAGGCGCGCCTGTGGTGCAAGTGGCCAAAAGTGGCGAGAAGGAAGTCGTGATCGGCATTCCCGAAGACAAGGTGGAAACCTTGCGCGGCGTCAAGGATGTGGTGGTGCGCCTGTGGGCCGACCCGAAGCAGGCGCTGCCGGGCAAGATACGCGAAGTGTCGCCCGTGGCCGATGCGGCCACGCGCACCTATATCGCCAAAGTCAGCATCCCGGACGCGCCGCAGGCACGCCTGGGCATGACGGCCGTGGTGCAGTTCGCCTCGCAAACGGCCACGCCGCAGATCAAGGTGCCGTTGACGGCCCTGTTCAACGAGAAATCGCAAAGCTCCGTGTGGGTGGTGGAAAACGGCGCCGTGAAGCTCGTGCCGGTGACGGTGGGTGGCGTGGCGGGCAATGAGTTGCTGCTGACCTCGGGCGTGAAAGCGGGGCAGACCGTGGTCACGGCCGGCGTGAACCTGCTCAAGCCGGGCCAGAAAGTGACCATTCTCGGCGCCGAACTGGCCAGCAAGCCTGATGTGGCCGCTGCCCCCGTCAGCGTGGGTGCGGCCAAATGAAGGGCGGCTTCAATCTGTCGCGCTGGGCGCTCGAACACATCCCGCTGACGCGCTACCTGATGGCCGTGCTGCTGATCGGCGGCATGCTCAGCTACGCCAGCCTGGGCCAGGATGAAGATCCCCCGTTCACCTTCCGCGCCATGGTGCTGCAAGCCTATTGGCCCGGCGCCACGGCCTTGCAGATGGCCGAGCAGGTGACGGACAAGCTGGAAAAGAAACTGCAGGAAACGCCGTATATCGACGAGATCACCAGCTATTCGAAGCCGGGCGAAACCTTGATCCTGCTGGAGCTGCGCGAATCGGCGCCGCCCAAGGAAACGGCGGCCGCCTGGTACCAGGTGCGCAAGAAGATCGGCGACATCCAGGGCACCTTGCCGGCCGGCGTCGTGGGCCCGTTCTTCAATGACGAGTTCGGCGACACGTATGGTTCCATCTTTGCCCTGTCCGGCGACGGTTTTACGTACGCGGAAATGAAGGATTACGCGGACAAGGTACGCCAGGAACTGCTGGCCGTGGGACAGGTATCGAAGGTGGAACTGTTCGGCGTGCAGGATGAAAAGATCAATATCATCTTTTCGCACAAGAAATTTGCCCAGTTGGGCATTCCTTTCGACGCCATCGTGCAGCAACTGTCCGCGCAAAACAGCATCAGCGCCACCGGCGTGCTGGTGACGCCGACGGACAATCTGCAAGTACGCGTGACGGGCGCCATGGTGACCGTCAAGGACCTGGAAAACCTGGAGCTGCGCGCCAACGGCACCACCTTCCGCCTCGGCGATTTTGCCACCGTGAAACGCGAATTCGTCGATCCGCCCAAGGACAAGATGCGTTTCAACGGCAAGGAAGTAATTGGCCTGGGCGTGTCGATGGAAAAGGGCGGCAACATCATCGACATGGGCAAGGCCTTGCAGGCGACCGTCACGCGCATGAAGAGTGAATTGCCGGTCGGCATAGAACTGCAGCGCGTGTCGAACCAGCCGGAAGCCGTGTCCGCCTCCGTGGGCGAGTTCGTGCATACCTTGATCGAAGCCATCCTGATCGTGCTGGCCGTCAGCTTCGTCGCGCTGGGCTTGCACACGAAGCCGCTGCGCATCGACGTGCGCCCGGGCCTGGTGGTGGCGCTGACCATCCCCCTGGTGCTGGCCGTCACCTTCCTGTTCATGCGCCTGCTCGACATCGACTTGCACAAGATTTCGCTGGGCGCCCTGATCATCGCGCTGGGCTTGCTCGTCGATGACGCCATCATTGCCGTCGAGATGATGGTGCGCAAGATGGAAGAGGGCATGTCGCGCTTCGACGCGGCCACCTTCGCCTACACGTCGACGGCCATGCCCATGCTGACGGGCACCCTGATCACGGTGGCGGGCTTCCTGCCCATCGGCCTGGCCAAGTCGGCCGCCGGTGAATACACGTTTTCCCTGTTCTCCGTCAATGCGCTGGCCCTGATCATCTCGTGGGTGGTGGCCGTCGTCTTCACGCCCTACATCGGCTACGTCTTGCTGAAAGTGAAACCGCACGCGCACAACGACCATGAATTGTTCGATACGCCAAACTTCCGCCGCTTCCGCCGCGCCGTCACCTGGTGCGTGGAATGGCGCAAGACGACGATCGCCGCCACCATGGCCATCTTTGCGCTGGGTATCTACGGCTTTAACTTTATCGAAAAGCAATTCTTCCCCGATTCCAGCCGTCCCGAGCTGATGGTGGAGCTGTGGTCGCCCGAAGGCACGACCTTTGCGGCGAACGAACAACAGGTGAAGAAATTCGAAGCCTTCGTCGGCAAGCTCGACGGTGTGGAAAGCGTTACCAGCTATGTGGGCACGGGCAGCCCCCGTTTCTATCTGCCGCTGGACCAGATCTTCCCGCAGACGAATGTGTCGCAAGTGGTGGTCTTGCCGAAGAGCCTGGCCGACCGTGAACGCTTGCGCCAGCAAATCGTCGATGTCTTCAAGAAGGATTTCCCGGAAGTACGAGGCCGCGTAAAACTGTTGCCGAACGGACCGCCCGTGCCGTATCCCGTGCAATTTCGCGTCACGGGACCGGAAGTGGCCGGTGTGCGGGCCATCGCCGACCAGGTCAAGGATATCCTGCGCGCCAATCCGAACACGCTGGGCGTCAACGACAACTGGAATGAATCGGTGAAAGTATTGCGTCTGGACCTGGACCAGGACAAGATGCGCGCGCTGGGCGTCACTTCGAAAACGGTGATGCAGGCGGCCAATACGATTCTGTCGGGCACGGTCATCGGCCAGTTCCGCGAAGACAATAAGCTGATCGATATCCAGGTGCGCCAGCCCCTGGAAGAGCGGGCGACGATTTCCGTGCTGAATGATACGAATATCCCGACGGCCACGGGCAAGTCCGTGCCCATCTCGCAGCTGGCCCGCGCGCATTTCGTGTGGGAACCGGGTGTCGTCTGGCGCGACAAGCGCGAATGGGCCATTACCGTGCAGTCGGACGTGGTCGACGGCATCCAGGGTGCTACCGTCTCGACGCAGCTGGCGCCGCAGCTCGACGCCTTGCGGGCCAAGATGCCGGACGGCTACCGCATCACCGTGAAAGGTGTCGCGGCCGACAGCGGCGAGGCGGAGGCGTCGATTGCGACCAATCTGCCGCTGGCCATCTTCATTATCTTCACCTTGCTGATGCTGCAGCTGCACAGTTTCTCGCGTTCCCTGCTGGTGTTCCTGACGGGGCCGCTGGGCGTGGCGGGCGCTGCCTTTGCCTTGCTGCTGCTGCACCGTCCGCTGGGCTTCGTCGCCAACCTGGGCATCATCGCGCTGTTCGGCATGATCATCCGCAACTCGGTGATCCTGGTCGACCAGATCGAGCAAGACATCAACGATGGTTCGGCCCCATGGGACGCCATCATCGACTCGGCCGTGCGCCGCTGCCGCCCCATCGTGCTGACGGCGGCAGCCGCCGCGCTGGCCATGATCCCCCTGTCGCGCTCCGTGTTCTGGGGGCCGATGGCCGTCGCCATCATGGGCGGCCTGATCCTGGCGACGGCCTTGACCTTGCTGTTCCTGCCGGCGCTGTATGCGGCGTGGTTCCGGGTCAAGAAGCCGGCGCCGGTGAGCGCAAAAGAAGGCTAGCAGCCAGCGCCAGGGTGCTGGCATAAAAAAGGCGGCATTCCTCTGGGAAATCCAGTAGAATGCCGCCTTTGCTTTACCGAGGGCTTGCTCGTTTAGTCCGCGGTAGCCAGATCGCTCCCGAGTTGTTAAAATCAGGAGCAGCCTGTGGCAAGCAGTACGGTAGTAAAAAATGCGGATGTGGTGGAATTGGTAGACACGCTGGTCTTAGAAGCCAGTGCTTCGGCTTGGGAGTTCGAGTCTCCCCATCCGCACCAATCCGGGTTGTTCCAGCCCGGAGGTGCAGCGCCATCAAGTTGTTCTTCAGCCTCGTTGCAGGCGTCTTTCCTGTTTTCCACTTGCCTTGCCTGTCTTTCCGTCATTCGGAATGCCTTTGTTTGCGCTATTTTTTACCAGAGACCGGGCGGCGGGGCAGGGCTCGGACAGAGATTTGCCTGAAAAATGGCCAAATTGAGGTAAATCAAAGGTTTTTTGGCCGAAATCTTCGCTGTGAGCGCATTTCTTTGTTTCGGACGGGGCGCCAGTTCGCATATACTAATGAACGAAGCAGGCTGGAAAGCCTGTCTCTGGCGAAATAAAGAATGCCGGGGCAAGAGTAAAGACAGGGCACCCCCAGGCTGTGGCGACTGGTTCGCCGCCGCTGGTATCCTCTGTGGCCGGGCTGCAAAGCCAGCCACTTTCCCGAAGTCCTTTGTTATAATGCCACGCTTTACCGAATGATGGCCGGCCCTGCATTTACTTAGAAGCAAGGCTGGACGCTCGGAGCCCTGTCGCAGTACTGGAAGCGGCGGATTGTTTGGTGCCTGGTGCGGGTTCTCCCTCAGCCGGGTAGACCAGGTCCATTGTCCTGTTTGCAGTACTTTTACAGATGAATATGCGAGCGAGTGAAGCTGGACCCATGTCTTGCCGCCAGTGATGGCGCAAGGGGTCGGGTCTTCTTTTCTCGCACCAACAGTGTTTATTTTTTGGACGATTTTTTACATGGCAACTGCAGTCGAAACCTTGGGCAAACTCGAACGTCGTATCACGATCTCCTTCCCGCTGACGGACGTCCGCACGGAAGTTGAGAAGCGCTTGAAAGTGCAAGCCCGTACGGCTAAGGCACCGGGCTTCCGTCCGGGCAAAGTGCCGTTGAAAATGGTCGCAGCACAATACGGCTACCAAATTGAATCGGAAGTGCTGAATGATAAAGTCGGCCGCGCGTTCAACGACGCCGCCAACGAAAACAATCTGCGCGTGGCCGGTTTCCCGAACATCGTGCCGAAAGAAGAAGCAGGCGAAGGCCAGCTGGCTTTCGACGCAACCTTCGAAGTGTATCCGGAAGTCGCCATCGGCGACCTGACGGCCGTTGAAATCGAAACTGTGCAAGCCGACGTGTCGGAAGCCGAAATCGACAAGACCATCGACATCCTGCGCAAGCAGCGCGTGCACTTCCACACCAAGGGCGAAGCTGGGGAACACGGCGACGGCGGTGAGCCGATCGCTGCCAACGGCGACCGCGTGACCGTCGACTTCGTCGGTGCTATCGACGGCGTTGAATTCCCAGGCGGCAAAGCTGAAGGCTACGCTTTCGTGCTGGGCGAAGGCCGCATGCTGCCAGAATTCGAAGCAGCGACCCTGGGCCTGAAAGTGGGCGAGTCCAAGACTTTCCCATTGTCGTTCCCTGAGGACTACCATGGCAAGGACGTGGCTGGCAAAACCGCTTCGTTCACCATCACGCTGCAAAAGCTGGAATGGGCGCACCTGCCGGAAGTCGATGCCGAATTCGCCAAATCGCTGGGCGTTGCCGATGGCGACCTGGCCAAAATGCGCGAAGACATCAAAGTCAACCTGCAACGTGAAGTCGCTGGCCGCGTGAAAGCACGCAACAAGGAAGCCGTCATGGACGCGCTGATCAAAGTTGCTGAGCTGGAAGTGCCCAAAACGCTGATCGCTCAGGATTCCGAGCGCCTGGCCGAAATGACCCGTCAAGACATGGCGCAGCGCGGCATGAACGTCAAGGACGTACCTTTCCCAGCAGAACTGTTCGCAGAAAAAGCCGAGCGTCGCGTACGCCTGGGCCTGATCCTGTCGCAACTGGTGGGCGACAACAATCTGCAGGCAACGCCTGAGCAAGTCAAGGCGCAAATCGAAGATTTCGCCCAAAGCTACGAAGATCCACGCGAAGTGCTGAAGTACTACTACAGCGACCGTCGTCGTCTGGGTGAGATCGAAGCCCTTGTATTGGAAGAAAACGTCGTCACTTACGTGTTGGGCCTGTCGAAAGTCACGACGAAAGCAGTTGCTTTCGACGAACTGATGGGAAGCAACGCACAAGCGTAAACCAGTTGGTATCCGGATGCCATGATTGCTGAAAAGTACTGATGGCTTCCTCTAACTGCTTCACAAGGAAATGAAATGACAGGTATGAACCGTAATCCGGCGCTGGACACAGAGATGCTCGGCCTGGTGCCGATGGTGGTGGAACAAAGCGGTCGCGGCGAGCGCTCGTATGATATTTACTCGCGCCTGCTGAAGGAACGCTTGATTTTCATGGTTGGCCCGGTCAATGACCAGATGGCCAACCTGGTTGTCGCCCAGCTGCTGTTCCTGGAAAGCGAAAATCCGGAAAAGGAAATCTCGCTCTACATCAACTCGCCAGGTGGTTCGGTCTCGGCCGGCATGGCCATCTACGACACCATGCAGTTCATCAAGCCGGACGTCTCGACCCTGTGCACGGGCATGGCTGCCTCGATGGGCGCTTTCCTGCTGGCCGCTGGCGCCAAGGGCAAGCGTTTCTCGCTGCCGAACTCGCGCATCATGATTCACCAGCCGTCCGGTGGTTCGCAAGGCATGGCGTCCGATATCGAGATCCAGGCGAAGGAAATCCTTTACCTGCGCACCCGCTTGAACGGCATCATGGCCGAGCGCACGGGCCAGACGATCGAACAGATCGCCAAGGACACTGACCGCGACCGTTTCATGTCCGCCGACGAGGCCGTTGAGTATGGTTTGATCGACAAAGTGTTGACCAGCCGCGCTTGATGAGCCCCTACCGGTATTGCTAAGTACGTAAGTTAACGCCCGGGCGATCAAACGTTCGGGCGTTTCGCTTTTATTTCGGGTAGCATGGAGCTTGTGCGCGTTGTTGACTTGCGCCATGGGTCGTAGCCTTTCCGGGCAGCAACCATTATCCGGCTTGCGATTTTGCAATATTGTTAATGCAGTTCCAACCAAAATGCCTTATGTCAGACAAAAAATCCTCTAGCGGCGAAAAATTACTGTATTGCTCGTTCTGCGGCAAAAGCCAGCACGAGGTGAAGAAACTCATCGCCGGCCCGTCCGTGTTCATTTGCGACGAGTGCATCGACCTGTGCAACGACATCATCCGTGATGAAACGTCGAGCATCGAGACGGTGACCGGTACCAAATCCGACCTGCCGACGCCGCAAGAAATTGCCGCCTTGCTCGATCAGTACGTGATCGGCCAGCAGACTGCCAAGCGCATCCTGTCGGTGGCGGTGTACAACCATTACAAGCGCCTCAAGCACCTGGGCAAGAAAGACGACATCGAACTGGCCAAGAGCAATATCTTGCTGGTCGGTCCTACCGGCTCGGGCAAGACCCTGCTGGCACAGACCCTGGCGCGCATGCTCAACGTGCCGTTCGTGATCGCCGACGCCACCACCCTGACCGAAGCCGGTTACGTGGGTGAAGATGTGGAAAACATCATCCAGAAGTTGCTGCAAAGCTGCAACTATGACGTCGAGAAAGCCCAGCGCGGCATCGTCTACATCGATGAGATCGACAAGATTTCGCGCAAGTCCGACAATCCGTCCATCACGCGCGACGTGTCGGGCGAGGGCGTGCAGCAAGCCTTGTTGAAACTCATCGAAGGCACGATGGCTTCCGTGCCGCCACAAGGCGGCCGCAAGCATCCGAACCAGGATTTCGTGCAGATCGACACGACCAACATCATGTTCATCTGCGGCGGCGCCTTCGACGGCCTGTCGAAAGTGATCGCCAACCGTTCCGAAAAGAGCGGCATCGGCTTCTCTGCCACGGTGCGCAGCAAGTCGCAAAGCTCGGCCAGCGAACTGATGTTGCAAGCGGAACCGGAAGATCTGGTCAAGTTCGGCCTGATCCCTGAGCTGGTCGGCCGTCTGCCCGTCATCGCCACCCTGGCGGAATTGACGGAAGAGGCGCTGATCCAGATCCTGGTCGAGCCGAAGAATGCGCTGATCAAGCAGTATTCGAAGCTGCTCGAGATGGAAGGCGCGGAACTGGAGATTCGTCCGGCCGCCCTGCATGCGATCGCCAAGAAGGCGCTGGCGCGCAAGACCGGTGCCCGTGGCCTGCGTTCCATCCTGGAACATGCTTTGCTGGACGTCATGTACGAACTGCCGAGCGAACAAAATGTGGTGAAGGTCGTCATCGACGAAAATACCATCACCAGCGGCGCCAAACCTTTGTTGATTTATCAAGAGACTGCCAAAGCCTCCGGAGAAAATTGATTACTGCCGAGACAAATGCATAAAAAGGGTTTTGATTCCTTAATGCATGGCAGTACAATTTAAATCAATGAGTGCAGGCTTCAATCGTAAAGCCACTCGCGGCGCTTAGCTGCGCGTGGCTTTTTTACTGTGAAAACTGCATTTGTTACAGTCATGCGGGTGTGTTTTGCGAAATAGACTTTATGTTTGTTTCACAGAATTATTTATTCTCGCCGGTCTTGTGTTTTGGCAGCGAGCGCCAACATCGTAAACACGCTTTCTATAAGGTACGCCATGACAACTTCCAAATTAACTGAGCAAACTCAACTGCCGTTATTGCCGTTGCGGGATGTCGTCGTTTTCCCGCATATGGTGATACCGCTGTTCGTTGGCCGTCCAAAGTCGATCAAGGCGCTGGAAGCTGCGATGGAGCAGGGCAAGAGCATCATGCTTGCCGCTCAAAAAGCAGCCGCGAAGGACGAGCCGTCTCCTTCGGACATCTATGAAATTGGCTGTGTCGCCAATATTCTGCAAATGCTGAAGCTGCCCGATGGCACCGTCAAGGTGCTGGTCGAAGGCGCGCAGCGTGCCCGAATCAACCATATCAGCGATGCGCCGACGCACTTCATCGCCGACCTGACGCCGCTCGAGTCCGAGCCGGGCGACGAGTCGGAAGTCGAAGCCATGCGCCGCGCGATCGTGCAGCAGTTCGACCAGTACGTCAAACTGAACAAAAAGATCCCTCCAGAAATCCTCGCTTCGCTGTCGGGCATCGACGACGCCGGCCGCCTGGCCGACACGGTGGCCGCGCATCTGCCCCTGAAGCTTGAGCAAAAGCAAGTCATCCTGGAAATTTTCAGCGTGGCCAAGCGCCTCGAGCACCTGCTGGGTCAGCTCGAAGGCGAGCTCGACATCCTGCAGGTGGAAAAGCGCATCCGCGGCAGAGTCAAGCGCCAGATGGAAAAGTCGCAGCGCGAGTACTACCTGAACGAGCAAGTCAAGGCGATCCAGAAAGAACTGGGCGAGGGCGAAGATGGCGCCGACCTCGACGAGCTGGAGAAAAAAGTCGCTTCGGCAAAAATGCCGAAGGAAGCGCTCGACAAGGCCACCAACGAGCTGAAAAAGCTGAAATTGATGTCGCCGATGTCGGCCGAAGCCACCGTCGTGCGCAACTACATCGACACCCTGGTCAACTTGCCTTGGAAAAAGAAATCCAAGGTCAATAACGACCTGGCGAATGCGGAAAAAGTGCTCGAAGGCGACCACTACGGCCTCGACAAGGTCAAGGAACGCATCCTGGAGTACCTCGCGGTGCAACAGCGCGTCGACAAGCTGAAAGCGCCTATCCTGTGCTTCGTCGGTCCTCCGGGCGTGGGCAAGACCTCGCTGGGCCAGTCCATCGCCCGCGCGACGAACCGCAAGTTCGTGCGCATGGCCCTGGGCGGCGTGCGCGACGAAGCCGAGATCCGCGGCCACCGCCGCACCTACATCGGCTCGATGCCGGGCAAGATCTTGCAATCGCTGTCGAAAGTCGGCGTGCGCAATCCTTTGTTCCTGCTCGATGAAGTCGACAAGATGGGTGCCGATTTCCGTGGCGATCCTTCGTCGGCCCTGCTGGAAGTGCTCGATCCGGAACAGAACCACACGTTCTCCGACCATTACATCGAAGTCGATTTCGACTTGTCCGACGTGATGTTCGTGGCCACGTCGAACTCGTACAACATTCCGCCAGCCTTGCTTGACCGCATGGAAGTGATCCGTCTGTCCGGTTACACGGAAGATGAGAAGACCAGCATTGCGCAGCGTTATCTGCTGCCGAAGCAGATCAAGAACAATGGCTTGAAGGAAGAGGAAATCTCGGTGGCCGAGTCGGCTTTGCGCGACATCATCCGCTACTACACGCGGGAAGCCGGTGTGCGTTCGCTCGAGCGGGAAGTGTCGAAGATCTGCCGCAAGGTGGTGAAGATGCTGCTGCTGAAGAAATCCGACAAGAAAGTCATCGTCAACTCGAAGAACCTGGATAAATTCCTCGGCGTGCGCCGCTATGATTTCGGTGTCGCAGAGAAAGAAAACCAGGTAGGCCAGGTGGTCGGTCTGGCATGGACGGAAGTGGGCGGCGATCTGCTGACCATCGAAGCCGTGTCGATGCCGGGCAAGGGCGGCATTATCCGCACGGGTACCCTGGGCGACGTCATGAAAGAGTCGATCGAGGCAGCCCGCACGGTGGTGCGCAGCCGGGCACAGCGCCTGGGCATCAAGGCGGACGTGTTCGAGAAGAGCGACATCCACATCCACGTGCCGGAAGGCGCGACACCGAAGGACGGTCCTTCGGCTGGCGCAGCCATGACGGTGGCGATGGTATCGGTCTTCACGGGCATCCCCGTGCGCGCCGACGTGGCGATGACGGGCGAGATCACCTTGCGCGGCGAAGTACTGCCGATTGGCGGCCTGAAAGAAAAGCTGCTGGCGGCCCATCGCGGCGGCATCAAGACGGTCCTGATTCCAGAGCAAAATGTGAAAGACCTGGCCGACATTCCGGACAACGTCAAGAACAAGCTGGAGATTGTGCCCGTGCGCTGGATCGACAAAGTGCTGGAAATCGCCCTCGAGCGCATGCCTGAACCGTTGGCGGAAGTCGCGGCAGTGGAGGCCGTCACGGCTGCCGCAGCCAAGCCTGATGCGGCCGGCGAGGTGGTAAAACACTAACGTTTTACCCCTGTTTTCCCCAAACAAGCGCTTTTAGAGCGCTTGTTTTATATTGAAACGTGAATTGCGCCCCCAAAGCGCTTGACACATATACAGTGTGGCTTGTTTAATACGCCTGCACATTTTTTTCGCCGGACAGCTGTGGTGCCAAAAGTGCCGCAACGATACGGTAAACGTTTTATACCTTTGTAATTGGGGATGCTAGTGAACAAGACTGAATTGATCGACCACATTGCTGAAAAAGCTGACATTTCCAAAGCCGCCGCTGCGCGCGCACTCGACGCTGTTATCGGCGGCGTGACGGAAACTTTGAAAAACAACGACAGCGTGACGCTGGTTGGTTTTGGCACTTTCTCGGTCAGCGAACGCGCTGAGCGTACCGGCCGCAATCCGCGTACCAAGGAAGCGATCACGATCGAAGCAGCAAAAGTTCCAAAATTTAAAGCTGGTAAAGCTTTGAAGGATGCTGTAAACTAACGGACTTCGGTGAGGTGACAATCACCGGAAACATTTGGCGGCGCCCCCGGGTGCCGCAATTTCAGGGTTGAAGTTCTTCGAATCGCAACCCTGGATGCAAATGCAAGCAGTACTGTGTATTTTTCGGAGTGGTAGTTCAGTTGGTTAGAATGCCGGCCTGTCACGTCGGAGGTCGCGGGTTCGAGTCCCGTCCGCTCCGCCAAAAAAATACGCTCTTAAGGAGTGGTAGTTCAGTTGGTTAGAATACCGGCCTGTCACGTCGGGGGTCGCGGGTTCGAGTCCCGTCCGCTCCGCCAGAATATAGAAGCCCGCGCTGCTGAATAAGTAGCGCGGGTTTTTCTTTTCCAGCGCCAGATTATCTCGGCGCGCCTGCTTTTAAAATCCCATCGTGCCGTTTTGAATAAAAACGCCTGCGTTTAAATCCCCTTTAAGCTGCGTCGGGTTAAATGCCTGAGCCTGGCGCCTTGTCGCCCGCGCGGCGCCAGAGCAGGGCGCGCGCCCTGATTTACTCTTGCTATAGCGCTATGGGCATTGTAGAATCAGGAGATAATGGCTTGGGCGTCAGAATCCTGCTTTAGTTCCAGCGCCAAGTTGTTGAATCTAAAGGGGAAGTGGACATCTGTCCCGTCCATTCCGCCGAAGAAATCAAGGCGAACGCATGTTCGCCTTTTTTTATAGTGATCCACTCATCCCGAATTGGCTGACCATGTTTGAATTTATTCGTACCCATCGACGCTTGATGCAGTTTCTCTTGATGCTGGTCATCGTCCCGTCTTTTGCACTGGTCGGTATCAGCGGCTACCAAAGCTTCGGCGATGGCGCGAACACCATCGCCAAGGTCGGCGACCAGGTCGTTACGCAGCAGCAATATGAAGAAGCGCAACGCCAGCAGATCGACCGCTATCGCCAGATGATGGGCGAGCAGTTCGACCAGAAAATGTTTGACACGCCGGAAGCGCGCCAGAGCATCCTCGACAACCTGATCGCCGAGCGCGCCGTGGCCGCCGAAGTGGGCCGTAGCCACTTGGTCATCAGCGATGCCGTGCTGCAAAAGGAAGTGCTGGAAATCCCGGGCTTGACCTTGCCGGACGGTAAATTTGACCTGGAACGCTACAAGGCCATGCTGGCCGCCCAAGGCATGACGCCGCAGATGTACGATGCGCGCCGTCGCAGCGACCTGGCCCTGCAGCAACTGGCCGGCGCAGTGCAAGGCACCGCCTTCGCGCCTAGCACCGTCTCCAAGCGCCTGTCCGACATCACCTCGGAAGAGCGTGAAGTGCAGGAACTGCTGCTGCCGATTGCCCAGTACGTGCCGGAAGTCAAAGTGACGGATGCCATGATCAAGGCTTTCTATGACAAGAACGGCAAGTTCTTCGAAATTCCGGAACAAGCCAAGGTCGAATACGTCGTGCTCGACGACAGCGCCGCCGGCGAACAAGTCGATGTCACCGATGCCGACGTGACCAGCTACTACGCGAAGAACCAGAAAGCCTACACGACGGAAGAAGCGCGCCAGGCCAGCCATATCCTCGTAGCCGTCAAGAAAGACGCATCGGCCGCCGACAAGGCCGCCGCCAAGGCCAAGGCTGAAGCCATCCTGGCTGACGTGCGCAAGACGCCTGCCAGCTTTGCCGCCGTGGCGAAAGCCAAGTCGGAAGATCCGGCCTCCGCCGAGCAGGGCGGCGATCTGGGCGTGATTGGCAAGGATGGCTTGCCTGCGCCGTTGCTGAACGCCGTAGCGAAACTCAAGCAAGGCGAAATCAGCGATGTCGTCGCTTCCGATTTCGGCTTCCACATCCTGACGGTCACTTCGCTCAAGCCACAGCACGTGAAAGCGCTGGACGAAGTGCGCGGCGAAATCACGGCCGATCTGCGCAAGCAATTTGCTGCCAAGAAGTATTCGGAAATGGCGGAAACGTTCACCAACACGGTCTACGAGCAATCGGATAGCCTGAAGCCGGTGGCCGACAAGCTGAAACTGAAAGTGGAAACCGTCGCCAACCTGTCGCGCACGCCGTCGCCGGCACTGGGCACGGCGCCGTTCAACAACGCCAAGTTCCTGACCGTCATCTTCTCGAACGACTCGCTGAAAGACAAGCGCAACACGGAAGCCGTCACCGTCGCACCGAACGTGCTGATCGCCGGCCGCGTGGTGGAATTCAAGCCAGCCTCGAAGCGTCCGCTGGCCGAAGTCGAAGCGATGATCCGTCAGCGCGTGACACTGGAAGAAGCGGAAAAGCTGGCCAGGAAAGCGGGCGAGACCAAGCTGGCGGCCTTGAAAGCCTCGGGCGACGCGACCGGTTTCGGCGCCGCGCAATGGGTATCGCGCAGCAAGCTTGACGGCATCAACCGTGCCGCCATCGCGCAAGTCATGAAAGCTGACACGAGCAAGCTGCCAGCCTATGTGGGCGTGGATCTGCCAGCCCTGGGCTACGGCATCTACCGCATCGCCAAGGTGCAGCAGCCGGCGCAAGTGGATGCAGCGCGCCGCCAGCAAGAGAAAGACCAGATCAGCGGCATCCTGGCACAACAGGAAATGTTCGATTACGTCGAATACCTGAAAGCCAAGGCCAAGGTGAAGATCGTCAAGCCGGTCACCACCCCAGCCGCCGCAGCGCCGGAAGCGCCGTAAGATTTAGTTTCTTCGCATAAAAATAGCCGCTTTCAAGCGGCTATTTTTTTGTCTGCGGAATCGACGGACTTACTTGGCTTTCAGCAACGGCGCCAGTTGCGGCCAGATATTTTTCAGAATGGTCGGATGCGCCTTTGCGTTCGGGTGCATGCGGTCGGCCTGGAACAGCTGCGGCTGGTCGGCGATGCCTTCGAACATGAAGGGCACCAATGGCGCCTTCCATTCCTTGGCCAGCTTGCCGTACACGCCATAGAACTGCTCGCCATAGGCGCGGCCATAGTTGGGCGGCATGCGCATGCCTACCAGCACCACTTGCGCGCCCGATTTTTTGGCCGCCTCGCCCATGGCGCGCAGATTCGCCTCGGCCGCCGCCACGGGCAAGCCGCGCAAGCCGTCGTTGGCGCCCAGTTCGATCAGCACGACATCGGGCTGGTGCTTGGCCAGCAGGGCAGGCAGGCGCGCGCGTCCGCCGCTGGTGGTCTCGCCGCTGATGCTGGCGTTGACGATGCGCGTATCGTTCTTTTGCGCTGCCAGCCGCTGTTCCAGCAGCGCCACCCAGCCCGTGCCCCGTGCCAGCCCATACTCGGCCGAGAGACTGTCGCCGAGCACCAGCAGCGTTTTTGGTGCAGAATAGGCGTTCGCCATGCCGGATACCAGCAGCAGGGCTGCCGCAGGAAGCAGGGACAGCGTGCGCCGCCGCATGCGGTTGTTGCCCTTGACACTTATTTGTTCACGAAATTTTTTAAGATAGATCAGCATGCCCGAATTCCCTAAAGCGACTTCCACCAGTTTTCTCCCGTCAGAAGCAGCGGCCCAGCGGCCCGCCGCACCCAGCAGCCAAAATGCCCAGCCGGCCATCGAAGTGGTCCAGCTGGCCAAGCGCGTACCCGATGCCGATGGTGAGCTGACCATCCTGCATCAAGTCGATTTTACCGTGCAAACGGCGGAGACGCTGGCCATCGTCGGCGCCTCCGGTTCCGGCAAGTCCACTTTGCTGGGCTTGCTGGCCGGCCTGGACACGCCCAGCGAAGGCAAGGTCATCCTCGATGGCACCGATATCTTCGCGCTCGACGAAGACGGCCGCGCCGGTTTCCGCAAGGAAAAGCTCGGTTTCGTGTTCCAGTCGTTCCAGCTGCTGGCCCACCTGACGGCGCTGGAAAACGTCATGCTGCCGCTGGAATTGCGCGGCGACCCGGATGCGAAGGAAAAGGCGCAAGCCATGCTGGGCAGAGTGAACCTGGGCAGCCGCCTGAAGCACTATCCGAAATACCTGTCCGGCGGCGAGCAGCAGCGCGTGGCGCTGGCGCGCGCCTTCGTCACGGAACCGCCGCTGCTGTTCGCCGACGAACCGACGGGCAGCCTCGATGCGACCACGGGCGAGGCCGTGATCCAGCTGATGTTCGAGCTGAACCGCGAACGGGGCTCGACCCTGGTGCTCGTCACGCACGACAGTTCGATCGCGGCCCGCTGTGGCCGCACCATCACGATTGCGGCGGGCAGGCTGGTGTGATTGCTGCTGGTGATTGTCGGATTACGCGCTGCGCTAATCCGACCTACCCGACCTACCCGACCTCCGGGCCGTAGGTTGGATTAGCGCAGCGTAATCCAACACCACCGCACCGCATATCTATGCCGACAAGGCATTGATCAGCTTGCGTATCGCCGGGATCAATTCCCCCGCCGTCAGGCCGATGGGGCCGCTGCCTGCGGCCACCAGCGCGTCAGCGGCCGCCCCATGCAGCCACACGGCGCCAAGCGCCGCTTCCCATTCCGGCCAGCCCTGCGCCAGCAAGCTGCCGCACAGGCCGGACAACACGTCGCCCGTGCCGGCCGTCGCCAGCGCGGGGCCGCCCGTGTTGTTGATGACGATGCCACCATCGGGCGCGGCGATCACCGTGCCCGAACCTTTCAGCACCACGATGACGCCCAGCTGCGTGGCCAGCTGGCGCGCCGCGCCCAGGCGGTCGGCTTGCACCTCGGCTACCGTCATGTCGAGCAAACGCGCCGCTTCCAGCGGATGCGGGGTCAATATCGTCGCCCCCGCGCCCGTGCGCACGGCCAGCGCCGATTGCAGTTCCGGCTCGGCCGCCATCAGGTTCAGCGCGTCCGCGTCCAGCAGCAGCGGGCTGTCGCTCTCGAACGTGCGCTGCAGCAGCTCCACCGTATCGACGTCGTCGCCGAGGCCGGGGCCCGCCACCAGCGCGGCGAAGTGCAGGCCCGAGAAATCCACGTCCCTGGCGTGCCGGCACATCAGCTCCGGCTGGCCGCTGTCAAACGGGGGCGGTGCGTCGGGAAAGGCGATATACACTCTTCCCGCGCCCGCATGCAGGGCCGTGCGGGCCGCCAGGATGGGCGCGCCGGCCATGCCTTGTGCGCCGCCGATGATGGCCACGCTGCCGTAGCTGCCCTTGTGCGTGTTCTGGCGGCGCGGCTGCAACTGGCGGGCGAACAGGTGCAGGCCGCCCAGCTGGGCCCTGGCGGGAGGCAGCAGGGAAGGGTCGATGGCCAGCGCGGCCACTTCCACTTCCCCCGCGTAGTCGCGGCCGTTCGCCGTGTGCAGGCCCGGCTTGTCGCCGATGAAGGTGAGCGTATGCGTGGCGCGGATGGCGACGCCGTCGATGGCGCCCGTGTCCGCGTGCAGGCCGCTGGGCACGTCGAGCGCCAGCACGGGGCAATCGAGATTGTTGACCAGCTGCGCCATGTCACGGCACTCGCCATCCAGGGGCCGCGACGCGCCGATGCCGAACAGGCCATCGATGACGAGGTGCCATGGCGCCGCGCCCACCGCAGCCGAAGCCATGGAGGTCGTCCCGTCCATGAAGCGGGCGGCGCTGTTGCGCGCGCGGCTCAGCGCCTGTTCGCGTTCGGGCGACGTGGCTTGCGCCTCGGGCGCCAGCCAGACGAGCACCTCGGTGCCGCTGCCGGCCAGGTGCGCGGCCGCTTCCAGCGCGTCGCCGCCGTTGTCGCCCGGGCCGGCCAGCACCAGCACGCGCCGGTGGCCCGCGCCGTCCTCATTTTCCTGGGCGTGCAGCAGCTTCAGGGCGGCACTGGCGGCGGCCTGGCCCGCGCGCTGCATCAGCAACCCTTGCGGCAGGTCTTGCATGGCCGCTTGTTCGATGGCGCGCAGTTCGGCGATGGAGTACAGCGCAAGGGTGCTACCGGCAGTGTCAATCAGGGTCATGGGGTGTTCCGTTAGTCAGCATGTCTTCAACATAAGGCCGAAGCGCGCGAAAGGCAAGGTGCACACGTATGAAACGCCTCCCTGTTTGGCGGCTACAATAGCCATCTCACATAAGCGCGGGGGCAGGACGATGGACTGGCAATTCTGGATCGACCGGGGCGGCACCTTTACGGACATCGTGGCGCGCCGTCCTGACGGCAGCCTGGCCACGCACAAGCTGCTGTCGGAGAACCCGGGCCAGTACCGCGACGCGGCGCTGGCCGGCATGCGCCAGTTGATGGGCCTTGCCGCCGATGCGCCCCTGCCCGTGGAACAGGTAGGCGCCATCAAGATGGGCACGACGGTTGCCACCAATGCGCTGCTCGAACGCAAGGGCGAGCCCACCGTGCTGGCCATCACGCGCGGTTTTCGCGACGCGCTGCGCATCGCCTACCAGAACCGTCCGCAGCTGTTCGCGCGCCAGATCATCCTGCCCGAACTGCTGTACGGCGACGTGATCGAGATCGACGAACGCGTGGGCGCCCACGGTGACGTCGTGACCCCGCTCGACGAGGCCGCCGCGCGGGTGGCGCTGGCACACGCCCATGCGCGCGGCGCGCGCGCCATCGCCATCGTGCTGATGCACGGTTACCGTCATCACGCGCACGAGGCGCGGCTGGCGCAGCTGGCGCGCGCGGCCGGTTTTACGCAGGTCTCCGTATCGCACGAAGTGAGCCCCATGATGAAACTGGTGGCGCGCGGCGATACCACGGTGGTCGACGCCTATCTGTCGCCGATTTTGCGCCGCTATGTCGACCAGTTGGCGATGGAGCTGCCCGGCGTGCACCTGCAATTCATGCAGTCGAACGGCGGCTTGACGGATGCGCGCGCCTTTCAGGGCAAGGACAGCATTCTGTCCGGCCCCGCGGGCGGCATCGTCGGCATGGTGCGCGCCAGCGCGCTGGCCGGCTTCGATAAAGTCATCGGCTTCGACATGGGCGGCACCTCGACGGACGTGTCGCATTACGCGGGCGAGTTCGAACGCGTGTTCGAGACGCAGATCGCCGGCGTGCGCATGCGCGCGCCCATGATGAGCATCCACACGGTGGCCGCCGGCGGCGGCTCCATCCTGCACTTCGACGGCGCCCGCTACAAGGTGGGCCCGGACAGCGCGGGCGCCAATCCCGGCCCCGCCAGCTACCGGCGCGGCGGCCCATTGGCCGTCACCGATTGCAACGTCATGCTGGGCAAGCTGCAGCCCGACTTCTTTCCCCGCGTCTTCGGCCCCGACGCCAATGAAGCGCTGGACGCGGCCACCGTGCGGGCCCAGTTCGAGGCCCTGGCCCGCACGGTGAACTCGACGCCGGAGCAGGTGGCCGAAGGCTATATCGCCATCGCCGTGGGGAATATGGCCAACGCCATCAAGCAGATTTCCGTGCAGCGCGGCCACGACGTCACCGAGTACACCTTGACCAGCTTTGGCGGCGCGGGGGGGCAGCATGCCTGCCTGGTGGCCGACGCGCTGGGCATGCGCACGGTCTTCATCCACAGCCTTGCGGGCGTGATGTCGGCCTACGGCATGGGCCTGGCCGACCAGAGCGCCATGCGCGAAAGGGCCATTGAAGCGGCATTGGGCGTGGATCTGGCCGCCGATTTTATGCAACTGGGCGAACTGGCGCGGGGCGATTTGCTGCGCCAGGGCGTGGCAGGGGAGCGCATCGCGCTGGTGCGGCGCGTGCACCTGCGCTACGAAGGCACGGATTCGGCCCTCGTCGTGCTGTTCGATACGGTCACCGGCATGCAGGCGCAGTTCGAAGCGGCCTACAAAAAGCGCTTTTCCTTCCTGATGCCGGCGCGCGCCTTGATCGTCGAAGCCATTTCCGTGGAAGCCATCGGCGCCTCAAGTGCGCCGCAGCCGGCCGCGCCGGCGTATGCGGCGCGCGCGGGAGCGCTGGCGCCCCTGCAGACGGTGGCCATGTACTGCGCCGGAGGGTGGCGGCCAAGCGGCCTGTATGGCGCAGACAGCCTGCGTCCCGGCGATGCCATCGATGGCCCGGCCATCGTCAGCGACGCCAACGCCACCACCGTCGTCGAACCGGGCTGGCGCGCGGAAGTCACGGCGCATGGCCATCTGATCCTGCGCAGAGTGGTGGCCTTGCCCGAGCGGCGTGCCATCGGGACGAATGCCGATCCCGTGATGCTGGAAATTTTCAACAACCTGTTCATGTCGATCGCCGAGCAGATGGGGCTGCGCCTGCAGAATACGGCCCATTCCGTCAATATCAAGGAGCGGCTCGATTTCAGCTGCGCCATTTTCGACGCGCACGGCCATTTGATCGCCAACGCGCCGCACATGCCCGTGCACCTGGGCTCCATGGGCGAGAGCATCCGCACGGTCATGACGCGCAATGCGGGCGCCATGCGGCCGGGCGACGTGTACATGCTGAACGACCCGTATCACGGCGGCACGCACTTGCCTGACGTGACGGTGATTTCGCCCGTCTTCGATGAAGCGGGCGGCGCCATCCTGTTCTATGTCGGTTCGCGCGGCCACCATGCCGATATCGGCGGCACCACCCCCGGCTCCATGCCGCCCGACTCCACGCGCATCGAGGAAGAGGGCGTGTTGATCGACAATTTCAAGCTGGTCGACGGCGCCACGGGGCTGTTGCGCGAGGCGGAAACACTGACCCTGCTGGCGGGCGCCTGCTGGCCGGCGCGCAACCCGCAGCAGAATTTGGCCGACTTGCGCGCCCAAGTGGCGGCCAACCAGAAGGGGGCCGAAGAACTGCACAAGATGGTCGCGCATTTCGGCCTGGACGTGGTGCAGGCGTACATGGGCCACGTGCAGGACAACGCGGAGGAAGCCGTGCGCCGGGTCATCACGACACTGAAGGATGGCAGCTACGCGTTGGACCTGGACAACGGCGCGCGCATCCAGGTGGCGATCAAGGTCGACGTGGCCGGGCGCAGCGCCGTCATCGACTTTACGGGCACGTCCGCCCAGCTGCCGAACAATTTCAACGCGCCGTCCGCCGTCTGCATGGCGGCCGTGCTGTACGTGTTCCGCACCCTCGTCGACGACGACATTCCGCTCAACGCGGGCTGTTTGAAACCTTTGAGCGTGATCATCCCGCCCGGCTCCATGCTCAACCCGCAGTACCCGGCCTCCGTCGTCTCGGGCAATGTGGAAACCTCGACCTGCATCACCAACGCCCTGTATGGCGCGCTGGGGGCCATGGCGGCGTCGCAGGGAACGATGAACAATTTCACGTTTGGCAGTGAAAAGTACCAGTATTACGAGACGATATCGGGCGGCTCGGGCGCCGGTCCCGGCTTCGACGGCACGGACGTGGTGCAGACGAACATGACCAATTCGCGTCTGACGGACCCGGAAATCCTCGAGTGGCGCTTTCCCGTGCGCCTGGACAGCTACAGCATCCGTGCCGGATCGGGCGGAGCGGGGCGCTGGCATGGCGGCAATGGCGGCGTGCGCCGCGTGCGCTTCCTCGAACCGATGACGGCGGCGATCCTGTCGAACAACCGTATCCATCCTCCTTTCGGCATGGATGGCGGCGCGCCGGGCGCGCTGGGGCGCAATTATGTGGAGCGGGCGGACGGCACGCTGGAGCACCTGGCGCATATCGGCAAGACCTCCATGCAGCCAGGCGACGTGTTCGTCATCGAGACGCCGGGCGGCGGCGGTTACGGCAAGGTGGAGTAGGCCATGTCAGCACTGGCACTGGCACTGGCACTGGCGCCGCTCAGGTGCGCGCGCACCTGGCCCACGTCGCGCATGGGCGCGCGGCCGAACTGGCGGCTGTATTCGCGGCTGAACTGCGATTCGCTGGCGTAGCCGACCCGGTAGCCGGCCGTGCCCGCGTCGATCTGCTCGACCAGCATCAAGCGCCGCGCTTCCTGCAGGCGCAGCAGCTTCTGGTACTGCATCGGCGTCATGGCGGTGATCGCCTTGAAATGGTGGTGCAGCGACGACATGCTCATGTTGGCCATGCCGGCCAGGTGCTCGATGCGCAGCGGCTGCGCGTAATGCTGCTTGATCCAGTCGATGGCTTGCGCCACCTGGTGCGACTGGCTGCTGGCCAGCGCCATGTGGCGCAGGCGCGCGCCGACGGGGCCATTCAGCAGGCGATAGGTCAGCTCGCGGCGGATCAAGGGCGCCAGCGCGGCGATTTCGCCCGGTTTGTCGAGCAGGCGCACGAGGCGCAGCATGGCGTCGAGCAGCTCGGGCGACACGTCGCTGACGGATATGCCGCGCGCGGCGGGCAGGATTTTCTGCTGCGCGGTGCCACCTGCGCCGCTGGTGCTTTCGCTGTCGAGCAGCGCCGCCACGTCGGCGATGTCGATGCCCAGCACCACGCACAGGTGCGGCTTGTCCACGCTCGCTTCCACCACGCGCACCTGCACCGGCAGGTCGACGGAGGTCAGCAGATACTGCATGCGGCTGTAGTGAAAGGTTTCGCTGCCCAGGGTGACGTCCTTCGCCCCCTGCGCGATGATGGCCACGCTGGGGCGCGCCGCATGGAACAGGGACTCCGTGACGGACGACTGGCGGTGGAAGGTGAGGTTGCCGATGGCCGTCGCGTAGTCGCCCGTGCGCGGAGCGTGACGGATGATCAGGGCGGCGATTTCGTCTTGGGGCAGGAGCAGGGTAGGCATGGGTGGCAGTATGCGGAAGGCGAGGATGGGCAGGGGCTGATCTTACGCAGATTTGGAGGATCGTGCAAAGGTCTTGCAGGATCGCGGTAACTGCGGACGGACTTCTCGGGCACACTTGTGCAATCGCATGCATGGCACGCGCCTCTCTCGTTCGCAACACCACCCAAGGAGTTTTCATGACCACCATCGCCAAAGGCTACGCCGCACTGGGCCCGACTTCCGCACTGCAACCGTTCACGTTCGAGCGCCGCGCCCCGCGCGAAGACGACGTGGCCATCTCGATCAAATACTGTGGCGTGTGCCATTCCGACATCCACCAGGCGCGCGACGAATGGGGCGGCGCCGCCTTCCCCATGGTGCCCGGCCACGAAATCGCCGGCCTCGTCACGGCCGTTGGCGCCAATGTGACCAAGTTCAAGGTGGGCGACCACGTGGGCGTGGGCTGTTTCGTCGATTCCTGCACCACCTGCAAGACGCGCAACGTGGACCTGGAACAGTACATGCCAGGCCTGATCCAGACCTACAACGGCGTTGAAGCCGATGGCAAGACGGCCACGCAGGGCGGCTACTCGGACAGCATCGTCGTCAAGGAAGGCTATGTGCTGTCGATTCCCGACAACCTGCCGCTGGACGCCGCCGCGCCGCTGCTGTGTGCCGGCATCACCCTGTATTCGCCGCTGAACCACTGGAAGGCCGGTCCTGGCAAGCAGGTCGCCATCCTGGGCATGGGTGGCCTGGGCCACATGGGCGTGAAGATCGCCCACGCCATGGGCGCCGAAGTGACGGTGCTGAGCCAGACTTTGTCGAAGCGCGAAGACGGCCTGCGCCTGGGCGCCACGCATTACTACGCCACCAACGACGCGGAAACGTTCACCAAACTGGCCGGCACCTTTGATCTGATCATCTGCACCGTGGGCGCGTCCATCGACTGGAACCAGTACATCAATCTGCTGAAAGTCGATGGCAGCATGGTCATCGTCGGCATCCCGGACGGCGCCGTGCCGCCGATCAGCGCCTTCGGCCTGGTGGGCGCACGCCGCAGCCTGTCCGGTTCCATGATCGGCTCGATCAAGGAAACCCAGGAAATGCTGGACTTCTGCGGCAAGCACAATATCGTGTCGGACATCGAGATCATCCGCATCCAGGATATCAATGAGGCGTTTGAGCGCGTAGTGAAGAGCGATGTACGCTATCGCTTCGTGATCGACATGGCATCTTTGTAACACCCGAGAAAACGCCCAGGGCGTTGTTGCTCCGCCTCGCCGTACTATTCGTACTGTCTTCGGCGGGGCGCCTAGCCCTGGGCGTTTTTCGGGCGTTCCAACGGCATTTGTTTAAACGTCAAAAGCGGCAGACAAGTCCGCCAACACCTCATCCCCGCCAAAAATCAAGCTCCGACCTCAATTTTTCTTTCCTTGCGTCAAAAATCGGCATAAAATGAAACCGTACAGTACAGTTTCACTACGTAGATTCAAAAAATCAGCCATCCTCGGCGTATTTGCCTGGGCAGGGGAGGCGTCATGGATAAAAAATGGACACTTCAGTAAATAAAGGAGCGCCGGCGATCCCGGTGGTCTTCAGGGGCAAGCGGCTTGCCCTGACGGTTTTTGGCATTTTTCTTGGCTTTTCCGGCCTGGCTCTGGTGGCGGGCGGCATCGAACTCATCACCCTTGGCGGTTCCTGGTATTACCTGCCGGCCGGCCTCGGCTTGCTACTGGCCGGCGTGCTGTATTTGCGCCGCAAGGCGCTGGCGAGCGGCATCGTCGCCGCGCTGGTGATCGCCACCGTGGTCTGGGCCGTGTGGGAAATCGGCTTCGCCTTCTGGCCCATGGTGCCGCGCCTGGCGCCGTTTCTCGTCATCGGCCTGGTGGCCGCCTTGCTGCATCCGTGGCTGGCGGGGCGCAAGCACAGTGGCCAGTCGCGCGGCTTCGCCGCCCTGTTTGCCGTCGTGCTGGTAGCCGGTTTCGCTGCCATGTTCAAGCCGCACGGCGTGCTGGAGGCCACGGTGCAGCCGCAGCAGGATGCCGTGACGGCCATCAATGACGGCAGCGCCAACTGGGCACACTATGCAAATGGACCGCAGGGCACGCGCTTCGCGCCGTACACGCAGATCGACAAGGCTAACGTCGACAAGCTGCAAGTGGCGTGGACTTACCGCTCGGGCGAGCTGGCCGAGGGCGCGTCCGAATCGCAAAACACGCCGCTGCAGATCGGCGACACCATCTATACGTGCACGCCGACGAGCAAGGTCATCGCGCTCGACGCGGACACGGGCAAGCAGCGCTGGACCTTCGATCCGAAGCCGGCCAACACCAAGACGTGGAACCGCTGCCGCGGCGTCGGCTATTACGAGCCGGCCAAGGTGACAAAACCATTTCATTTCGACGGCATGCAGGCGGCCGGCGCGCCTGTCGCGGGCGCGTGCGCCAAACGCATCGTGCAGGTGACCATGGATGCGCGCCTGATCGAGATCGACGCGCAGACGGGCAAGCAGTGCGAAGGCTTCGGCGACAAGGGCTCAGTCGACCTGACGGTCGGCCTGGGCAAGGTCAAGATGAACGTGCCGTACTACGCCTATACTTCCGCGCCCACGGTGGCGCGCAACCTGATCATCCTCGGCGGCTGGGTCTTCGACGGCCGCTCCACCGATGAACCATCGGGCGTCGTGCGCGCCTACAGCGCCGACACGGGTGAACTGGTGTGGGCCTGGGACCTGGGCAATCCGGCCATCACCAAGCTGCCGCCGGAAGGGCAGACTTACACGCGCAGCACGCCGAACATGTGGTCGGCGCCAGCGTTCGATGATGCACTGGGCCTGGTGTATCTGCCGACGGGGAACGAGCAACCCGATTTCTGGGGCGGCAAGCGTCCGCCGCTGACGGAAAAATACGCGTCGGCCATCGTTGCCCTCGACATGGCCACGGGCCGCGAGCGCTGGACGTATCAAACCGTTCACCACGATATCTGGGATTACGACGTCGCCGCGCAGCCGGCCCTGTACGACGTCCCGGACGGCAAAGGCGGCAAGATCCCTGCGCTGGTGCAGCTGACCAAGCGCGGCCAGATCTTCATGCTGGACCGCCGCACGGGCAAACCGATTGCCGACGTGGTGGAAAGGCCGGTGCCACAGGAGCACGCGGCCGGCGACTGGGTGGCAAAGACGCAGCCATACTCCACCGGCATGCCGGCCTTCGGTGCGGAGACCCTGACGGAACGCGACATGTGGGGCGCCACCTTCTTCGACCAGCTGGCCTGCCGCATCAGCTTCCGCAAGCTCAATTACCAGGGCGAGTTCACGGCGCCAAGTACCAGGGAAACCTTGATCTACCCAGGCTACTACGGTGGCTTCAACTGGGGCGGCGCGGCCGTCGATGAAAGCAATGGCTATATGTTCGTCAACGATATCCGCATGCCGCAAGTGGTCAGGCTGGTGCCGCGCGAAACGGTGGACGTGGCCAAGCTGACCTCGGGTCACGGCGTGGGCAGCACCTATCCGATGGACGGCACGCCGTTCGTCATCGACCACAAGGCCTTCAATTCGCCGCTGGGAATTCCCTGCCAAAGCCCGCCGTGGGGCGTGTTCGCCGCCATCGACTTGAAGACGCGCACGAAAGTGTGGGAGCGGCCGGCCGGCACGGTGCAGGACGCCGTCATCAATGGCGTGCGCGCCCGCTTGCCGATCCCGCTGGGCATGCCCACGCTGGGCGGCGGCGTCAGCACGGCGTCGGGCCTCGTGTTTTATGCGGGCACGCAGGATTACTATCTGCGCGCCATGGATATCGCCACGGGGCGTGAAGTGTGGAAGGCGCGCATGCCGGTCGGTTCGCAAGGCACGCCGATGACGTATGTGTCGCCGAAGTCGGGCCGCCAGTACGTGGTAGTCGTGGCGGGCGGCGCCCGCCAGAGTCCGGATCGGGGAGATTACGTGATAGCATACGCGCTTCCCAAGACACAGTAAGAGTTTGCTTCATGCCCCAGTTGCGCACCGTTCCAGCTTCCCCGAGTACCCGAAGCGAGGAGCGGCGGCGCAAGCTGCTGGCGGCGGCAGCGGACCTCTTCCTCGCCTCCGGCTACGACGGCGTCAGCATGGACGCCATCGTGGCCGCGGCGGGCGGCTCGAAAGCCACGGCCTACCGCTACTTCGGCAGCAAGCAGGAGCTGCTGGTGGCCGTGGTCGAATACCTGTGCGCCGACTTCATCATCGACTTGCGCCAGCTCGACACCTCGCAAGCGGGTCTGGAGCAGGGCTTGCAGCTGATCCTCGATGAACTGGTGGCCGTCGTCACCAGCCCCCGCCACGTGGATTTCTACCGCCTCGTCGTCACGGGCGCGGCCGCCGTGCCGGCCGTGGGCCTGACCTGGTACGAGCACGGCCCGCAAGTGTGGCACGCATTGATTCTGCGCCTGCTGGAGCAGCAGCGCGCCCAGGGCCGCATCGCGCCCGACACCTCGTTTTCCAACCTGCCGCAAATCCTCTTCGACGCCGTCTTCTCGCACCTGACCACGCGCACCGTGATGCTGGGGCAGGGCGGCAACGCGGCCACGTTCCGGCCCTTGATTGCGGAGCTGATCGAGCTGGTGGTGGCGAGGGTGGAACGCAGGTGAGCAGCTGAAGCCATTGCGCAGCATTGATTTAGTTGTCAAGACCCGCCTGCCTGTAAACATGTTTCAGGAATAATTCTGGCTTTTTCGCCTGCCATTTCTTCATCGCCTGAATCGGCGTTTCGTTATTGAGGGCACGCTATGGGATGTTGTGGTTATAGATTTTCAGGTAATTGCGCAGTGTCGATTCGAGCGTGGCCCCTGGTCGCGTTGCGCCAGGGGCGAATGTTATACTGGCGGAAATGTATACACTGAAAGAAACTGCCATGAAAAACGACGCAACTGCTCGCCCGCAAGCAAACCAGGCACCTGTCCGGCTCAGCAAAGGGGACTTCGTCACCGCACTGCGCAAGCTGCTGCAAGAAGCCGGAAATGCCGGCAAGACCAGTGTGGACGTACGCGCTGCGAACCTGCACACCGACGTCGGCATTTATCCGGCCCGCGGCCACTCGATGCCGACCTGTTGCACGGTGATGCATGAAGAGATGCAGCCTGGTGACGAGATATTGCTGACGCCACCCGGCGGCAAGGGGCCGACGCTGCTGGTACGGTATAAACTCCCGCGCTGATGTAGGCGATGCAGTGGCAGCGAACCCATTGCCGAGTAAATCATGTTCTCTGCTACGTCAATGCGCTGCGCGCAATCACGCCCCCATCGTCGATAACTGATTCCTGAGTTCCACACGGCAGCATCCTGCGGCGACCCGCCGCAAACGTTTTCAAATATAGAACAATTTTATATAAGCTCTTATATAAACAGTGCTACCATGGCTACATGAAACCTGGACTAGGCACGCAATTGCGACATCTCATCGAACTGCTCGACGGCGCGGTCGAGCAGGCTTACGTGGAAGCGGGGCTCGATTACCGGCCGCGCTACACGCCGGTGATGCGGGTGCTGGCCGAGCAGCCGAGCGCGACTATCGGAGAATTGGCGACCCTGGCCGGCCTCACGCAGCCCGCCGCGACCCAGACAGTGGCCTTGATGGTGAAGAAGGGCCTGTTGACGGTGGCCGCCGGCGGCGAAGACGGCAGGCAGCGCGTGGTGTGCCTCAGCGCCGTTGGCGAAGCACTGCTGCCGCGCCTGCGGGTGTGCTGGCCGGCGACCAAATCCGCGGCCGACAGCCTCGATGCAGAACTGGCCTTTCCCTTGTCCGCCTGCCTCGAACAGGCGATCGCCGTACTCGGGACGCGCTCCTTCGGCGCGCGCATCCGCGACGGCAGGCCGCTCCTCGGTACCCGCTCTGACGCAGACACGACAACACCTGACGAGCAACCCGAATGATGCAGCCAGGCCTGCCCAAGCGCCGATTCGATGATGCCGGCAGGAGCACGCCACGCAGATTTTTTCACACAACGATCAAATGCTTCGTAGTCCAACTTGGAGGAACGTATGTCAGGTAGAAAGAAGGTTGTCGCAGGCGTCGTATTGGGCACGTTGTTGTCGTTTCACGCCTTGGCGGCGGAGGATACCGCGTTGAACGCGGCTGATCGCAAGGCGATCGTGCAGACACTGGTAGTGAAAATGAACGCGAATTACATCGAGCCAGCGGTGGCCGAACGGGTCGGTAGTGCGATCGCCAGGAAAAATGCCGAAGGAGGGTATGCGACTGCCGCCAGCGTGAAGGCGTTCAGTGCGGCGCTGGAGAAGGACTTGCGGGAATTGAGCGGTGACTTGCATTTCGGCGCCGCGTTTTACGCAGGTCTTCGTGAGCGCAGCGGTGCCGACGAACTGCCCAGCCGCGCCAAGATTGACGAATGGCGCGACCAGGCCGCGCGGCGCGGCTATGGCATCGAGAAGATCGAACGCCTTCCCGGCAACGTCGGCTATATCGAACTGCGCGGCTTTGGCGGCCCGGAATTCGTCGGCACGGCGTACACGGCGGCGATGTCGCTCATGGCGGGGACGGATGCGCTGATCCTCGACCTGCGCCGCAACGGCGGCGGCAGCCCGGCCAGCGTGGCTTACCTGATGAGTCATTTCTTCCCGTTCGGCGACGAGCGTCACCTGATCGACATGTACGACCGTCCGACCGGTCTGACGCGGCAGTTCTGGACCGTGAAGACGGTCGCGCAGCGTTACGACAAGCCCGTGTACGTGCTGACCTCGGCCCGCACGTTTTCCGGCGGGGAGGATTTTTCCTATGGCATCCAGGCGCAGAAGCGCGGCACGGTGGTCGGCGAAACCACCGGGGGCGGCTCCAATCCCGTGAGCTGGTACAACGTGGGAAAGGACATCATTGTCGCGATCCCGACCGCGCGCACGACCAATGTCGTCACCAAAACCAACTGGGAGCATGTCGGCGTGAAACCGGACATCGCCGTGCCCGCTGCGCAGGCTTTGCAGACGGCGCATGCCGCCATCCTGCGCAATCTGGTGTCATCGGCCAAGGAGGGCAAGGAGCGCAAGGAACTGCAGCGCGTGCTGGCGATGGTGGAGAAAGGGGAGTCCGAGAAGCCGGTCTACACGCTCAGGGGAGAGCCTTGAGCGAAGCCCGTGCGCATGCAAGATGGGCTTGCCGCCATGCCGGAAATGATCGGAAATGGGCTGTGCATTTTTGACGCCAACGCACGTCACGACGCCTCTGAAAACCGTAGTAGCAGGTTTACAGTGCGTCCCTCAGATCAGGTAGCAATACCATACTTGTGCTGCGTCGCCTCGTACTGCTGCTTGAGCGACTCCAGCTTCGGATGCCTGGGGTCGATCTTGCGGATCACCTGCATCTGGTGCTGCGCCTGTTCAGCCAGCGGCGCTTCCCAGCCCAGCATGTTGAGCTGGCGCAAGATGGCGTCGACGGAGGCGAACAGCACGGGCAGGTTGCCCGGGGTCTTGCGCAGGGCCTGGCGCAGCACGAAGACGGCACCCTTGAGCTCGCCGCTCTCCGACTTGCTGGCCGCATCCTGCATCAGTTCCTGCACCTGGTTGCTGATCTGCTGGCCCATGCCTTGCGCCAGGTCATGGCGTCCCGCCTTTTCAAACACGTCGACGGCCGCTTCCATCGTCACTTCGCTGTCGGCTTCGTTGACGAGTTTCATCATCACGTCCGACGCGGCCTGTTCCAGGTTGTTCTTCAGGCAGCTTTGCACGAGGCCCACTTTCAGCTGCGTCGACAGGCCGCGCGCCGTGTCCAGGGCTGCGGCGGCCAGCTGCAGTTCGCCGGCGGCGGCGACGTCATTGCCCGACAATTCATGCAGCATGGCGGCCGAGATGGCGCGGCACGCTTCCACGTTGGCGCCGCCCCGCAAGGAGCGCTCCATGTCGCGCAGCACGCCGCTCGCTTGCGGCGCATCGCCTTTCTTGACCAGCGTCTTGACCAGGTTGACGTGGTCTTCCGGGTCGCGGAACTCCGAGTACTTCGCTTTCGTCACCACCTGCTTGTAGGCCCGCTCGGCCGCGCTGATGTCGCCCGTGTCGAACGCGATGCCGCCCAGGTGACGCAGGCGGCGCACCATGTGCGGCGAGATGGCTACCGCGTCCTCGAGGATTTTCTTCGCCTGCAGCTGCTGGCCCATGGCTTCATGGTTTTGCGCCAGCAAATCATAGGCGGCCATGAAGCGGGGATAGGCTTCCACCAGTTCCAGCAGCGCCTCCTGCGCATCTTCGTGGCGCTGCTGTTCGAACAGCGTGCGCGCCAGGCCCAGGTGGGCCCAGGCCATGGGCCGCGTGGCCAGCATGTCGGCGTAAATCTGCTCCGCTTCCCTCCATTCGCCCAGGTCGATGTGCAGCTCGGCGCGCAGGCGGGCGAAATCGGCCGCCAGGCGCGGGTGCTGCAGTTCGGCCGCGCGGCAGCTTTTCACGGCTTCGCGCAAGTCGCCCTTGTCGATCAGCTGGTAGGTGGGCAGAAAAATGGCGCGCCGTTCGATGGCGCGCGCGATGCGGCCGCTCAGCACATCGACGGTGAACGGTTTTAATATGTAGTCGGACGGGGTCAGTTCGGCCGCGCTGATCACCTTGCTGTGGATGGCTTCGGAGGTCAGCATGATGAAGATCGTCCACAGCCCGATCAGCTTGTGGTGGCGCAAGTCTTCCAGCAATTGCTGGCCATCCTGGCCGTCCGTGCCACTACCAAGATCGTATTCGCACAGGATGATATCGAACGGTTTCTTCGTCAGCAAGCGGATGGCCGTGCCGGAATTGACGGCATATTCCACCTTGCTGATGGCGGCCTGGTTCAGCATATTGTGCAGATTGCCCCGCATGCTGGGGTTCGGGTCGACGATCAGGACAGATAAATCGCTCGTTTCTGGCATGGTTCAGCTCTCGTTCATCTGTTCGGTCATTTGCGGGAACTCTTCTTATATGTCTCTGCCTGGCAGTATTGTTTTTTATCAGCATACTGCAAAGCCGGCCGGCACTGCCAGCAAAATGCATGCAATCGGGCGCGCTGCGCGAGGGCAGGCGCGCCCGGCGGCGTCCGGCGTTGTATTTCGTGACACGCGGGCCGCGGGTGCCTGTTTTTCCGGCGATTCCTTGATTGCCGTGATAGTATTCTAAAATGCAACACTTATTGCATGCCGCGCCATGTCGCGGCCCGGCACGCGCAAGGCTGTACGGGCGCTTTCTCCCTCTCTGGTCTCAATACCCTTCATGCGCGTTCCTGACCTTTCTACCTTGCGGCGCGTTGCGGTTCCGCTCGCCTTTGGCGGCAACAGCGAACAGCAGCACACCTATTTTGCGGAGCTGCACCGGGTCGGCATGGTCACGCAGTTGCTGGGCATCATCGCCTACAGCCTGACCTGGCTGATGATGCCGGAGCCCTATCATCCGAACCGCACGCACGCCGTGCTGGCCTTGCTGGGCATGGTGACGAGCCTGATCGTGCGCTACCGCTGCAGCACCTTGCACATGCTGACCATGACGGGCGCCTGCGCCGTGCTGACCCTGACTTTCGGCCTGCGCACCATGGCCGATGCCGTCCAGCACGCCAGCTTCTGGGTCTTGCCCGTGGGCGTCTTCATGACGCTGGCGATTGCCTCCATCTTCAATGGCGGCCTCAGCTATCTGGCCGTTGTCGCCGGCGTATGGTGGAACGTGGGCCATGGCCTGTACCCCGTCAACGCGGGCTTGCCCGACGAATCCTGGGCGCCGCTGATGATCGCCGTCAGCGTGCTGTTCGGGCTGGCGCTGAATGTCAGTTTCAGCTTATTACGTTTGCGCAACTATCACGCCAAGGTGGAGTTGACGCGGCTGGCCTTTCAGGACGGCCTGACAGGCTTGAACAACCGCCGCATGTTCACGCAGCGCGCCCAGCAGATGCATGGCGCACTGCATGGCGGCATGCTGCATTTCCTGATGATCGATATCGACGATTTCAAGATCATCAACGACCAGCAGGGGCACGATGCGGGCGACGAGGTGCTGGCGCGCACGGCCGCCATCATCGCCGACAGGTCGCAAGGCCATCTGTGCGGACGCCTGGGCGGCGAGGAATTCGGCGTCGTCTACGCGGGCAGCCGCGAAGATGCGGGCGCCTTTGCCGGCGCACTGGTCGCGGCCGTCAGCCAGGCTTTCCATGCCGCGCAGTTCGTGTCGATCAGCGTGGGCGTGGCCGAATTGGATCGGGGCAAGGAACTGGGCCACAGCTACCGGCTGGCCGACGAGGCCTTGTACCTTGCCAAGCGCCAGGGCAAGAACCGCTATGTGATCGCCTGAGGTTGTTGTTGTCGTGTCATAAATGGCCGCTTTGCGGGGCAAAAGGGGGGCAAAGCCCCAAGTTCCGGTCATAAGGCAGGGGCAAAACGGGTATAATGCGCGCAAAGGAAATTTGCCGTACGAAAGATATTGTCATACCTACCTTTAACCCGCAGCCACGCTGCATCAACCACCTTCCAATCATGTTGATACTGCCGGGTTCCAATGCCCTGTCCCATTTCCGTAGCCACCGTCTGTTAAGCCAACTGCAAGCCGTCTCGCCTGCGATTGTTGCCGTACAAGCACGCTATGTCCATTTCATCGATGCCAGCGCGCCGCTCACCAACGACGACAGCACGCGCCTTGGCGCCTTGCTGACGTACGGCGAACCGGCCCACGCCGACAATACGGAAGGCGCTGCCGAAGAATTCTTCGTCATCCCCCGTTTCGGCACGATCTCGCCATGGGCTTCGAAAGCCACCGACATCGCGCACAACTGCGGCATGGCGCACATCAAGCGCGTCGAACGCGGCATCGCTTTCCGCATCAACCTGAAATCGGGCATCCTGGGCAGCGCCATTGGCGCCGGCAAATTGACGGATGAGCAGGTGCAAGCCGTGGCCGACCTGCTGCACGACCGCATGACGGAATCCGTGCTGCGCAGCGCCGACGACGCCAGGGACCTGTTCCGCACGCTGGAAGCGCGTCCGCTCGAATCGATCGACTTGCTGGGGCAGGGCAAGGCGGCGCTGGAAACGGCGAACGTCGAGCTGGGCCTGGCGATGTCGGAAGACGAAATCGACTACCTGGACGCCGCCTTCACCAAGGCCGGCCGCAACCCGACGGACGTGGAACTGATGATGTTCGCGCAGGCGAACAGCGAGCATTGCCGCCACAAGATCTTCAACGCCGACTGGACCATCGACGGCGTGGCGCAGCCAAAGTCCTTGTTCGGCATGATCAAGAACACGCACGAACTGCAGCCGAAGGGCACCGTCGTCGCCTACAGCGACAACTCGTCCATCATGGAAGGCGCGACCGTGTCGCGCTTCTACCCGCGCGGCGCCAACCACGAATACGCGGCGTCGACCGAACTGACGCACACCCTGATGAAGGTGGAAACGCATAACCACCCGACGGCCATCTCCCCATTCCCAGGCGCCTCCACGGGCGCGGGCGGCGAGATCCGCGACGAAGGCGCAACGGGCCGCGGCGCCAAGCCAAAGGCCGGTTTGACCGGTTTCACCGTGTCGAACCTGTCGCTGCCGGATGCCGTGCGCAGCTGGGAAACGGCCGCTTCCGTGACGGCGCCACTGGCATCGCGCACGGACGCGGAGCAATATGGCAAACCGGAGCGCATCGCGTCGCCGCTGCAAATCATGATCGACGGCCCGCTGGGCGGCGCCGCGTTCTCGAACGAATTCGGCCGTCCTGTATTGGGCGGTTACTTCCGCACGTATGAACAGAACGTCGGCGTCGACAGCGATGCGGTGTTCGGCTACCACAAGCCGATCATGATCGCCGGCGGCATCGGCAATATCTCGGCGCAGCACACGCACAAGAACGATATCCCCGTCGGCAGCCTGCTGGTGCAGCTCGGTGGCCCGGGCATGCGCATCGGCATGGGCGGCAGCGCCGCCTCGTCGATGACCACCGGCAGCAACACGGCCGACCTGGACTTCGATTCCGTCCAGCGCGGCAATCCGGAAATGGAACGCCGCGCCCAGGAAGTCATCAACGCCTGCTGGCAAATGGGCGCGGACAATCCGATCATCTCCATCCACGACGTGGGTGCGGGCGGCTTGTCGAACGCTTTCCCGGAAATCACCAACGACGCCAAGCGCGGCGCGATTTTCGACCTGCGCAAAGTGCCGCTGGAAGAGTCGGGCATGGCGCCGAAGGAAATCTGGAGCAATGAATCGCAGGAACGCTACGTTCTCGCCATCGCCCCGGAAAGCCTGCCACTGTTCAAAGCCATGTGCGACCGCGAACGCTGTCTGTTCGCCGCCGTGGGCGTGGCCACCGAAGAGCGTCAACTCAAATTGATTGACCCGGAACTCGGTAACGAGCCGGTCGACATGCCGATGGACGTCTTGCTGGGCAAGCCGCCCAAGATGCAGCGCGACGTGGTCCACGTGGCCAACGATTTCCCCGCCATCGACCTGACCGGCATGGACTTGAAGGACGTGGCGCAAAAAGTGCTGCTGCTGCCCACCGTGGCCGACAAATCCTTCCTCATCACCATCGGCGACCGCAGCGTGGGCGGCATGACTGTGCGCGACCAGATGGTGGGGCCATGGCAAGTGCCGGTGGCCGATTGCGCCGTCACCACCATGAGCTTTGAAGGCTACCTGGGCGAAGCGATGGCCATGGGCGAACGCACGCCGCTGGCCGTCATCGACGCCGCCGCCTCGGGCCGCATGGCCGTGGGCGAAGCCGTCACCAATATCGCCGCTGCCGCGATTGGCGACATTTCCGACATCAAGCTGTCCGCCAACTGGATGGCCGCCTGCGGCCAGCCTGGCCAGGACGCGGCCCTGTACGACACGGTGAAAGCCGTCGGCATGGACCTGTGCCCGGCGCTGGGCATCAGCATCCCCGTCGGCAAGGATTCGCTGTCGATGCGCACGACGTGGAAAGACGAGAGCACGGGCGCGGCGAAATCCGTCACGTCGCCGGTGTCCTTGATCGTGTCCTCGTTCGCGCCAGTTCTGGATGTGCGCAAGTCGCTCACGCCGCAGCTGAAGACGGACAAGGGCGACACGTCCTTGATCCTGATCGACCTGGGTCGCGGCAAGAACCGTTTGGGCGCCTCCGCGCTGGCACAAGTCATGGGCCAGTTGGGCAATGAGACGCCGGACGTGGACAGCGCGGAAGACCTGAAAGGCTTCTTCGCCGCCATCCAAAAGCTCAATAGCGACGACAAGCTGCTGGCCTACCATGACCGTTCGGACGGCGGCCTGTACGCCACCCTGACGGAAATGGCCTTTGCCGGCCACACGGGCATGTCCGTCAACCTGGACATGCTGACCATGGAAGGCGAGCATTCGAGCGACTGGGGCGACGCCAAGAACTGGACCGGCCAGGTAGCGGAACGCCGCAACGAACTGACCCTGCGCGCCCTGTTCAGCGAAGAGCTGGGCGCCGTCATCCAGGTGCGCGCGGAAGAGAAATCGCTCGTCATGGACGTGCTGCGCACGTTTAACCTGGGCGCCTGCAGCCATATCATCGGCAAATTGAACGACCGCGACGTGATCGAATTCACGCGCGACGCCAAGCTGATTTACACCCAGCCGCGCGCGGAACTGCACCGCCTGTGGAGCGAAACGAGCTGGCGCATCGCCCGCCTGCGCGACAATCCGGCCTGCGCCGACGCCGAATACGACCGCCTGCTGGACGTGCAAGATCCGGGCATGTCGCCGATCGTCACGTTCGACCAGAACGAGAACATCGCCGCCCCATTCATCGCCACCGGCGTGCGTCCGCGCGTCGCCATCCTGCGCGAGCAGGGCGTCAACTCGCACATCGAGACGGCCTACGTGATGCACCAGGCAGGTTTTACGGCTGTCGACGTGCACATGAGCGACCTGATTGCCGGCCGCGTGAAACTGGACGACTTCCAGGGCGTCATCGCCGTGGGCGGTTTCTCGTACGGCGACGTGCTGGGCGCGGGCGAAGGCTGGGCGAAAACGATTCTGTTCAACGCCAGCCTGGCGGAGCAGTTCGCGCGCTTCTTCAACCGCACGGACAGCTTCGGCCTCGGTATCTGCAACGGCTGCCAGATGATGAGCAATTTGAAGTCCATCATCCCCGGCGCCCACGCCTGGCCTAAATTCACGCGCAACAAGTCGGAGAAATTCGAAGGCCGCTTTGCCATGGTCGAAGTGATGGACACCCCATCGATCTTCTTCAACGGCATGGCCGGCACCCAGGCCGGCATCGCCATCGCCCACGGCGAAGGCTACGCCGACTTCTCGCAAACGGGCGACATCACCCAGGTCAGCAAAGCCATGCGCTTCGTCGACAACAAGGGCGCCGCCACGGAAGCGTATCCGTACAACCCGAACGGCTCGCCGGAAGGCATCACCTCCGTGACCACGCCAGACGGCCGCTTTACGGTGCTGATGCCGCACGCGGAGCGCGTGTTCCGGTCAGTCCAGCAGTCGTATCACCCTGAAGCATGGGGTGAGGATTCGCCATGGATGCGCATGTTCAGGAATGCGCGGAAGTTTGTGGGGTAATTAGTTCGCTTGCAGGGCAGCGCTGGAGTTCGAGGCGCTGCTGCTGGGGTAGGAATGAGAAAGCCGCTGTCGGGAGATAGCGGCTTTTTAGTATCGATCAATTCGATGAGTTAATTGAATTTATTGAGAAAAGTGCATTTCTCCATGTTGCTTTTTAATAAATATCTTTTTCAATTAATGTACGTAAAAAGTATGGGAGTTCTCGGCCCATCATCCATACATCTTTGTCCGGAAAGTACACATCTCTCATCATTGAATTTTCAAAGGTGAAGCTGACTAACTGTGAGAATTTTTCTATTGCTCTTTCCCTTTTGTCCCTTGATAAGGTTGGCATGCGAAGGTTTTTTACGGTTTCCATTCCTGAATCATAAAGCCAAGGAAAATCCTCTTTCAATAAGCTTATTGCAATTTGAAAACCAGTAAATTTATCAAGGAATGAATGGTTGTTGTTCAGTAGTTCCTCAAAGAGCATAGGATGAAATCTTCGATTTTTCCTCATTCTACGAGGCTCTCCATCAAAATCTATTCGTTTCGCCACTTTTTCTACAGCCATTCTTATGGATTCCACTTCCTTAGTGAATTCTCCATCGGGATTTCTTAAGAGTTTTTGATTGCTTCTTGTTAAATCCAATATTTCTTCTAGTATTTTTCCTGTCGTATCAATGATTTCTTCTTTCTCTTCATTGAATGACGATTCTATGTTGCTTTTGTGTAGGGAATTAAGTTGTTCCTCAAGTGTTGGATACCAAACGGAGAATGCTTTTTCTAACCTTTCTTCACTTAGATTTTCTGCGGCGCATGCTCTATTTAAGGATGATATTAGTTTTCTAATATCTTCTTTTTCGAAAATTGTTGATTGAAATTGCAGAATCGGGCCGCTGACTTCTGATCGCTTTATGTCGAATAAAAAAGGGCTGACAGATGCCTTTTCCATTGTTTTTGATAGCGCACCAGCTTCAAAAGTTAACCAAGGAGCATGTACATTTTCTTTGGTCACACATAATATTCCGAAGCTAGAATCTTCTAGTTCTTGAGCGATGTCAGTGCTCCATCTTGCGCCTTTGTCAATATCCTCGGAAGATACGTAAGGGACAATAGACTGAATAACTGATGGTAGCCAATCTCTAAAAATTATTGCAGTCTTGTGGCTTGTTAGACCTGACCAGCTAAGAAAAACCTTCATGTTTACCTTTAAATTGCTTTAATAAAATTGTATTTCTAAAATTGCATTTACAAGTTATTCACCACCCCCACAATCACCACCGCCGACGGCACCAGCAAAAACTGCGCAATCAGCGTCCCCGCCAATCTGCTCCCCACCAGCCACACCACCGCGCGCCGGAACTGCGATTCTTCGATCTTGCCCTCGATGACGTCATCCGTCATGCCCGACATGTGCGGGTCGATGAAGACGGCCATCATGATGGTGGCGCCGCCGTTGATGATCGAGGAGAGGGTGCTGGAAGTGACTCTCACGCTCGGATCGAGCACGCCCGCGTATAGCGCGGCGAAGACGCCCACCGTCCACAGGGCCGTGGCGATGACGTTCATGGCCGTCATGGAGACGGATACGCCGGATTTTTCGCGCAGGCCCGTGACGTTGGCGGGCTTGGGCAGGCTGGCGGAGGTCTTGAGGTAGGACAAACCGCCCTTGAAGACGGCGTGCAGCAGCAGTTTGGGCACGGACCTGTGTACCTGGAAGTGCTCGACGGCGCGGCAGAAGGCGCGCTGGAAGGTGGGGATCAGTAGCGCGCCCAGTATCGTCGCCAGGCTGGCGGAGAACAGCAGCCAGCGGAAGTCTGTCAATAGCGCGCTGGCGGCCACGTGCTGGTCGATGCCCGTTTCCACGCGCTTGGCCAGGAATGGTCCCAGGAAAGAGTTCGACGTGCGCGACAGCAGCATCAGGATGCTGAACAGGGCCAGCGAGACGGCGATGCGCCGCGTGCGTATGCCTGCGATGCGCACGGAGTAGGCGAGGGTGCCGATGATGTGGATGATGAACGTCAGTGCGCAAATCAGCAGCAATTGCTTGTCCATCACAACCTTGCGTTAAAGAAAATGTAATTCCATGCTGCCATGAAGTTACTTATTTTTCAACTGCAAATAAGATAATTATCGCGTGATCTAGCTTTTGTGGTGTTTTATGCGCGTTAGTGTGGCGTTGGCTGAATTTCACACCAAGGCAGAAACTGGGGTCAGACCCAACAGGGGTAATCTCCCCCAATGGGGGGCATTACGATCACGAAGTGACTGACCCCGGCTCTTTGCCTGTGGGGTGAACTATGCCGCCACTGGCGCGCTAGTCACAATGGTGTTGCTAATATCGTAGTTCCTTGCTTGCATTCCACCCCCGCGCCCTCATCTTGGTGGCAATGGTAGCCTGTAGCGCTGCCTCATCCGAACCAACCAGGAGAACCACCATGAGTTTCGATTCCTTTCTGTCCAAACTGAAGACCAAAGCAAGTGAACTGAAAACCGAGGCGCTGAAGTACAAGAACAAGGATTTCCTGAATGCCGCCATGGCCGGCTCGGCCCTGATCGCCATGGCCGACGGCAGTGTCAGCGCGGAAGAGAAGCAGAAGATGGTGAAGTTTATTGAAAGCAATGATGCGCTGTCCGTGTTTACCACCACGGACGTGATCAAGGCTTTCCAGGACTATGTCAGCCAGCTGGAGTTCGACAAGGATATCGGCGAAGCCAAGGCGTATCAGGCGCTGGGCAAGATGAAGTCGAATGTGGAGGCGTCGCGCTTGCTGGTGCGCATGATTATCGCCGTCGCTTCGTCGGACGGCAATTTCGACGCCAACGAGCAGCGCGTGGCCAGCAAGATCGCGCGCGAACTGGGCTTGACTCCGGCGGAGTTCGAGCTGCAGTAAATCTGCCGGCAGGCTTGGCTTGCGGCGGCGCACGCCGGATCGTGGTCACCAGCCGCCAGGTTTTATCCGGCTAGGACGCGCCGCGATTCAATTCCTGCAGCACTTGCTTGCACAGCTCTCCGTACACCACGCCCTTGCCCCGTTTGTGTGTGGCCAGGTCGTAGCGTGCGCTGATGTCGTCCCACGCCACGCTGCCGGGCAAGGGGCGCAAGTCGTCGTCGAGGTCCATCTCGAAATGGATGAAGTGGCCGTCAGCGCTGAGCAGCTTGCCGTACACGGCGGGCATGCCGGGCCAGGCCAGCTGCAGGTCGAGCATGAGGGCCGTGCCCAGCGCCACGCCATGGCTGGCCGCGCACTGGCGCAGGGCGTCGGGCAGCGGACGCGCGCGCCACCAGGCCGCCGTCTGTCTGATGGCGGCCTGGGTCAGCGCGTTTTGCTGCTGGACAGAGTATTGCTTGCTCATGGCGTCACCCATGCGGCATGCCGCTTGCCGCCTTAGCGCGATGCCAGGCCCATGCTTTGCACATGGGCTGGCACGATCTCGCCGCTGGCCAGTTTTTCGGCCGGTACCCGCATCAGCACTTCGCCGCCCACGCTGCCATCGTCGCGCAAGTCGATGCGCATCGCCAGTTGCAGGTCGAGCGCCACGAAGCTGTCGCTGCCGGTGGCGATGATGCGGTGTTCTTCCTGGTCATCGATGCGCGCATACATGATGGCGCCGATGCTGCTTGTATTGCGCAGGTAGAGCACTTGTCCGTTCGACAGTTCATAGCCGCCGCGGAATGGGGCAAACGTCTCCGCGCTCATGAAATGCCTGTGTGCCGGCAGTTCTATCGTATGCAGGCGTCCGCCGGGAATGGTGACGGTCTGGCTGTCGGGAAGCGTTTGCGCATTTGCCAGCAGGGCGCAGACGCCCAGGGTGCCGGCCAGGATCCATGTTTTCATTTTTTTGCCCATCCTTGAATGTGGTGCCGTCCGCTACCGGCGCGGCGATGTCGTTGTCGGTCCAGGGGAACCGAGCCGGCAGAGCCGCCGCGCTGCTGTCACTCTGGCAAGGCGCCGGTTACCGGTGTTGCCAGTGTAGGCAGGCAAGATGCAGCGCGCATCATCCGATCGGATGACACGGCTTCATGCATCGAGTACGGCCAGGTGCGCCGTGGCGCCGTGGATCAGGGCGATCAGCTCGCCCTGGCGCCGCGTGTCCGTCTTCAGGTAAGCGTGGTGCAGATGCGTCTTGACGGTGTTGACGCTGATGTGGCCCTGCGCGGCGATTTCCTCGATGGTGGCCCCTTGCGCCAGCGCCTTGCCCACTTGCGCTTCGGCTTGCGTCAAGTCGAACAGCTGGCGCAAGGCCGGGACGGAGGTACACGTTTTTGTGGGGTCGCGCGCGATCAGCAGCGCGCATGGGGGCTGGCAATCGGCAAGCGCGGTAACGCTCAGTGCCAGGGGGCGCTGCTGCTTGCGCGCCAGGCGCAATGACTGGCAGTGCGGCGCGGCGCCTGCGCTGGCGATGACCAGGCGCACGGCGCGCACCAGGGCGGGCGGCACAGCGTGTTCCAGTTGCGCCGCATGCAGGGCATGGCCGGCGGGCGTGGCGAAGCGCAGTCCGAGACCGGCGTCGAGCACCAGCACGGCGGCACCCATGGCATCGAGCGCCGCCAGCGCGCAGTGGCTGGCCAGTTGCGCTTCGCGCAGGCGTTGCTGCAGGCACAGCGCGCGTTGCAGATGCGGCAAGAGCTCCTGCCATTGCTGGCCGCTCAGGCCCGCGCTGTCGAGCTGCGGCCAGTCGCCTGCGCCGCAGGCCGCGTCGTACATGGCGCCTATCAGTCTGCCCACATCCGCCGTTACTGTCTCAGTGCCCATGCTTGCCCCCATCCTGGTTACATCAGTGTGCCGCAGGCGTGCATGTGCGGAACTGGGTAAGGGCGGTCTTGCGCAGCGAGGCACCCCACCTTTGTGAGGAGGGGCTGGTCGCTGCCATCTGTCCTGGGCAACTATCAAGATAGTACAAAGATATCGGTGCTGCAATGGTGCGCGCCGATCGGCCTGGATAGTGTTCTGTAGGAAACTTGCGCGGCTAAAACACGGTCATGATGTAAGATTCGCACTATGTCCGATTTCACATTGACCGATTGCCCATGAGTTCCATAATGATCCCCGACGTCGCCCTGGTCGACAATACCGAACAACGCACGCCGCTGGTGCTCGTGCTCGACTGCTCCGGCAGCATGGATGGCGAACCCGTCTCGCTGCTCAACGAAGGCCTGGCCTTGCTGGAACAGGAACTCAAGTCCGACGTGATCGCCGCCAAGCGCGTGCGCATCCTGGTGATTCAATATGGCGCGCACGATGAAGCCGTGGTAGCCAGCAACTGGTGCGATGCCATGGATTTCACGGCGCCCCGCCTGGAAGCGAACGGCACCACGCCGACCGGCGCGGCCGTCGAACTGGCCTTGGCCGAGATTGAGCAGGAAAAGCAGCGCTTCCGCGCAGCGGGCGTGGCCTACACGCGGCCGTGGCTGTTCTTGATGTCGGACGGCGAACCGACGGACCGCTGGCAGCACGGCGCCGAACAGGCGCGCGCGGCCGAGCAGGCGAATAAAGTGGCGATCTTCCCCATCGCCGTGGGCGACCACGCGAATATGGATTCCCTGGGCGAATTCTCCAGCCGTGGCGAACGGGGCGTGAAGCAGCTGAAAGGCTTGCAGTTCCGCGAACTGTTCCTGTGGCTGAGCGCCAGCATGCAGGTGGTCTCGCAATCGCGGCCCGGTGCGCAGGCGCAGCTGGCCTCGACGGACGGCTGGTCGGTCGTCAGCACCTGACCCATGACGGCAGTACCGCATACCTGGCGCGTGTTCGGCGCCTCCGTCACGGGCAAGGCGCACCTGGATAAAGCCATCCCTTGCCAGGATGCGCACGCGCACGCCGTCGTGGGCGACGTCTTGGTGGCCATCGTCTGCGATGGCGCTGGTTCGGCCCGGCTCAGCGAGCAGGGCGCGCAGTTTGTCGCCACGCACGCGGTGCAGGCGCTGGCCGGGCGGCTGCAGCAGGGCGCCACCGTGCAGGATTTACATGACGGCGCGCTGGCCGGCACCCTGGCGCAGATCCGCGCCGCGCTGGACGACATCGCCCGCGCCGCCAACGCCACCCTCGATGACTACGCTTCCACTGTCGTCGGCGTGGTGATGGGCGCGGACGCAGGCTTTTTCTTCCATCTGGGCGATGGGCTGGGCGTGGCGCAGCTGCTTGACGGCAGCGAACTGATCTCGCTGCCGGCCAACGGCGAATACGCCAACGAAACATATTTCATCAGCGGCGAGCGCTGGCGCGAACAGCTGCGCCTGTTGCCGATTCCCCAGTCCGTGCGCGGCGTCGTGCTGATGTCGGACGGCTGCATGCCCTTTGCCATGAGCAAGAACAATGCAGGGCTGTACGCGCCATTCATGGATGCCGTGCAAGGCTATCTGCGCAAGGTCGAGAGTATCGAACTGGGCAACGAAGCGCTGGCGTCCACCCTGGCCGACCCGCGCACGCACCAGATCACGGGCGATGACAAGACCCTGCTGCTGGCCTTGCGCGCATGAGCAAGAAGCAGGGCGTGGCACCCGGCCTGAGTCCGGGTGGAAAAATTTGGCTGGATAAAGCCCGCAGTTTGATCCTGGGCAAACTCGTCAAGAGCGGCGGCGCGGGCAGCGTGTACCTGTTGCCCGGCGCGCCCGCGCAGGTGGCCAAGCTGTACCACCCGCACCTGGACCGGGCCGCCAACCGGCGCAAGCTCGAAGCGATGCTGGAACTGTCGCCCGAGCTGCCCGATCAATTGGAAAACGGCAAGCGCTACGTGCAGATCGCCTGGCCGCAAGCGGCCGTGTTCGACGGCCAGGGTGGCTTTGCCGGCTTCGTCATGCCCTTGCTGGACATGGCGCAGACGGCCGAGCTGGAACAAATCATGCAGGAGCGCCAGGCGCGCGCGGCCGGCCTGCCCACGGGGCTCGGTCCCAAGCTGACCCTGGCCGCCAACCTGGCCGCCGTCATCGATGCGCTGCACCAGCAGCAGCACTACGTGGTCGATCTGAAACCCGTGAATCTGCGTTTTTACCGCGATTTGCTGTACATCGCCATGCTCGATTGCGACGGTTTCAGCATCCAGGGCCATGCCGAGCGTTTTCCAGCCGAGCAATTCACGGCCGACTACCTGGCGCCGGAATTCCAGCGCAAGGGCATGCCGGCGGGCACGGAAATGGCGCAAGACCGTTTTGCGCTGGCCGTCATCATCTTTCAGTTGCTCAACTTTGGCATCCATCCGTACAGCGGGCGGCCTGGCAATGCGCAAGTGGCGACCGACATTCCCGGGCGCATCCGCGACGGCTGCTACGCGTATGGCGTGAAGCGCCACAAGCACCTGGCGCCGAACGCCACCAGCGGCCACGCGCTGATGCCGCCCGAATTGCGCGCCATGTTCGACCGCGCCTTTTCCCAGTCGCCAAATCCCCAGCGGCCGTCGGCGGCCGACTGGGCGCTGTTGCTGCGCGGCTATGCACAGCGCAGCGGCGGCAAGTTGACCGTTTGCGCCGTGCATCCCGAGCACCAGCATTTTGCGGGCCAGGGTTGCGCGGCGTGCGCGCGCGAGAAGGTCATCGGCGCGGCTGCGCAGGCATCTGTGCAGGCGCAGCAGATGCAACTGCAACAGCAATCGTTGCCGCCGCAGCGCAGTGCGCGCCGCACGACGCCGGGGCAGGCGCCCGTCGCCATTCCCATGGCGGGCAACCCGGGTGGTGGCATCACGGGCAAGGGCTGGGCCGTCGTGGTGCTGCTGATCGTGCTGTTCCTGATCGGCTTTGCGGCCTGGACCTCGTCGTCCGATGAGGTCAACAATAAAGCCAGCCTGCAGGCGCAAGCGGAGCAGGCGGCTGGCCTGGAAGTATTTGGCTGGCGCTCGCGCAAGGCGGCCGGCTTCCAGCCGTCGGACGCGCGCAAGGCCGTGCGCAGCCTGTCGCAGGCCGTCAGCAAGGGCGATGATGACGCTGTGACGCGCGGCTTGCAGCTGTTGTACCGTTCCGGGGAGGAAAAGTCGCCCGGCTACGGCGGCGACCGCACGCAGGCGCAACTGCGCGCCTCGTTGCTGGAAGGCCTGGGCTGGGTGCCCGGCTATGAGCCGGCGCTGGTCGCTACCTATCTCGACCTGCTGCAAGCGAACCCGCGTGACCATCTGGTGGCGGCGGCCATGGGCCGCATGCACCTGAGCCTGAACGAACCGCAGGCGGCGCGCCAGTACTTCGAGCAAGCCGTGTGGGCGCGCCCAACGGATGGCACGGCCTGGCTGGGCATCGCGGCTGCGGCGCAGCTGCGCGGCGGCGACGAGCGCGATGCCGTCAATCTGGTGGCGCTGGCGCGGCTGACGGCTTACCGTTATGCCGTGCAAAACGCCTTGCCGGCGGACCCGGGCGAGCCGGCCGACAATGGCGTCGCGCGCACGATGCAGCGCATGGACCTGACCGCCAAGGTGTTGCGCCTGGCGCAACCGGGCGCTTACCAGAAGCGCTGGGACAAGACGCTGGCCGATGGCAAGCTGCTGGCGCAAAAACTCCAGGCCATGCCGCCCCTGCGGGACCAGGTCGGCGGCGTGCAGCGCGAGACGATGACGACGGTCGACTATGGCGTGCTCGATGCAAAGCACGCGACGGGCGAAAACCGCTTGATCCTGTCGATTGCCGCTGACGGCAGCTTGACGCATGCGACAGCGGAATTGCCGATGGAACCCATGCTCAACAAGGTGCTGCTCGATAGCGTGAAGCGCTGGACCTACTTGCCGGCCGTGCAGCACGGTCAATTGCGGGATGCCAAGGTGGTGGTGCTGGTGCGCTACCGCGATGGCCGGGTCAGCTTCGTGCCGGGCGGTGTGGCCGCCACGGCGGAAAATTAAAGGAATAGCATGAAAATCAAGACCTTATGCGCCGTGTTGGGCGCTTGCTTGCTGACCCCAGGCATGGCGCAGGCGGAAATTGTGCAGCGCCAGGTGCTGACAAGCATGGCCAGCGAGCAGGATAGCGAGGGCGGCGATGTGTTTACCATTGCAGGCACGACGGCCTGCGGCGGCAAGCAGATACGCATGGATGCCCGCTCGGTCGGGCTGGACGAGGCGCCGTACGAGGCGCTGAAAGTCCAGCTTACTGAACGCATGCGCGCCAGGACGCCCATGCTCGTCACCCTGAAAAAATGCCCGGACGATGCGAGCGTGCCCATCGTGCGCCAGATCGCCGCCTGCACACAAGCCGCTTGCGCCGATGGCCGCGCGCGGCTGTACCTGCACGAGCGTTTCTTCCCCATCGAGCAGGAAAACGCGCCGAACGTGCTGCTGTTGCCCCTGCCGAAAGGCAAGTTGCCGGGCACGTGGAAAGTAGAGATTTATAGCGTCGCCGGCCACAAGCTGCGCCTGTCGGGCCAGGTCAACCGCGCCGATTATGCCTCCGGGGAACTGGTGGGCGGCTATGTCACGTATTACCCGAATGGCAAGATCGAGAAACAGGTGGCGCAGGATGGGCAGGGCCGGCAGCATGGCATTGGCAACAAGTATTTTCCCGACGGCACCCTGGAGTTGCGCGGCGACTGGCACCACGGCTTGCCCGAGGGTGAACACCAGCATTATCACGCCACAGGCAAGCTGCGCGAGACGAGCAGCTACCGCGATGGCAAGCAACTTGACGGGCCCGTGCAGACCTTCGACGAAAATGGCAAGCTGAGCAGTAGCTACACTTTGCACGGCGGCAAGATGGCAGGCGAGATGCTCACGTACTTCCCGGATGGAAAAATCTCCAGCCGCGCGGAAATGCAACACGGCAAGTTCAATGGCGTGAGCACGAATTACTACCCCGATGGCGCCGTGCGCGCCAGGATGACGCAGGTCGACGACCTGCCCACGGGCGAGGCAATGGAATTCTATCCGGACGGCAAGGTGCAAAGCCGCCAGCAGTATGGCGATGGCGGCGCCTTGCTCAAGCTACAGCGCTACAGCCCGCAGGGCGTGCTGGTGCTGGAGCGCAACTGGGACAAGCGGCTGCGCGAGCAGGGCACGTCGCGCTCGTGGTATGAGAATGGCAAGCCCGAGCAATCGATCGAGTACGTGAACGACCGGCGCGACGGCTGGAGCCGCGTCTGGCGCGAGGATGGCGGCTTGCAAAGCGAATGCCGCTATGTGGCCGGCAAGGCCCAGGGTGGATGCGGCGAAGCGCCGCCGGCCCCGGAACTGCAGCGCAAGGAGCAGGCATGGCGCGCCTTGTGAAGCACGTGCTTGGCGCCATGCTGCTGTTGCCGGCGCTGGCCCATGCCGAGATCGTGCAGCGCCAGGTGATCACGGCGATCAAGTCGGAACCCGGCAAGGGCGGCTGCGAGCCGCAAGCCTATGCCGATGGCAAGGCGCGCTTGTACCTGAATCACAATCTGTCGCGTCGCGAAGCCAAGGAACAGGCGCGCTATGCACTCGTGCTGCCGCTGCCGCCGGGCAAGACACCGGGCACCTGGCAAGTCGAGATCTATCATGTGCGCGAAGGCGAACCGAAGCGGCTGATTGGCCACGTCAACGATCCCGACTATCTGCGCGGCAAGCTGGTGGGCAACTACAGCATGTATTACCCGCATGGATCGCTGGAATTACAGGTGGAGCAGGACGGGCGCGGCGTGCAGGAGGGCACGCAGACCCGTTATTACCCGGACGGCAAGATTTCCATGCGCAACACGTGGCGCAATGGCGTGCAGGACGGGGAAGAACAGACGTATCACCAAAGTGGCAAGCTGATCGAATCGCGCACCTACCGCAACGGCGCCCGCGCCGATGGCCTGGTGGAAACCTTCGACCAGGATGGCAAGCTGCGCACGCGCATGACGCTAGTCAAGGGCCAGACGGATGGCGAGCTGCTGCTGTTCTATCCCGACGGCACCGTGGAAAGCCGCAGCGTGTATGTCAACGGCATCATGACGGGCCCCAGCACCGGCTATTTCCCGGATGGCAAGGTGCGCCGCTCCGCCAACTACGTTGACGGCAAGCCTGTCGGCGACAGCATCGAGTATTACCCGGACGGCAAGGTGGCCAGCAAGCGCACGCATAGCGGCCACTACGTCTTGCGCAGCGAACAGCGCTTCAGCCGGGCCGGCGTATTGATGGTGCAGAAACAATGGAACGCGGGCGGGCGCGAGGAGGGCGCGTTGCGTTCCTGGTATGCCGATGGCAAGCCGAGGCAGCTGATCGCGTATGTCGATGGCGAACGCCAGGGATGGACGCGGCACTGGCGCGCTGACGGCGGGGTGGAGAGCGAGTGCCGTTATGTGGCGGATGAAGCGCAGGGGGAGTGCGCGGGGAATTCCGCCAAGTTTTCCTATACGGAAGATGGCATCGAAGTCGAGATACCAGAGCAATAAAGAATGCGCGCCGGTGCAAGCCCGGCGCGCATTCCAGCCGCTGTCAGCGGTGCGGCGGCGTCAGCACGCTGGCGATCGCCTTCGGTAACGTTTCCGGATAATCGCGGCTGAAGTGCAGGCCGCGGCTTTCGCGGCGGGACAGGGCGCTGTTGACGATCATCGAGGCCACGTCGACGAGGTTGCGCAACTCCAGCAAATCGTGCGTGATGCGGAAGTTGCGGTAGTACTCGTCGATTTCTTCCTTCAGCAGCGCGATGCGGTGCTGGGCCCGTTCCAGGCGCTTGGTCGTGCGCACGATGCCCACGTAATTCCACATGAAGCGGCGCAGCTCGTCCCAATTGTGCGAAATCACCACTTCCTCATCCGCATCCGTGACGCGGCTTTCATCCCAGTCGGGCAGATATGGCGTGCCCAGCTTTTCCTTGCTTTCGATATCCTGCGCGCAGGCGCGGCCGATGACGATGCATTCGAGCAAGGAATTGCTCGCCAGGCGGTTGGCGCCATGCAGGCCCGTGCAGGCCGTCTCGCCCACCGCATACAGGCCCGGCAAGTCGGCGCGGCCGGACAGGTCCGTGACGACGCCGCCGCACGTGTAGTGGGCGGCGGGCACGATGGGGATCGGCTGCTTGGTGATGTCGATACCCAGTTCCAGGCAGCGCGCGTAGATGGTGGGGAAGTGTTCGATGAGGAATGCGGCCGGCTTGTGGCTGATGTCCAGGTGCACGTAGTCGAGACCGCGCTTCTTGATTTCGAAGTCGATGGCGCGCGCCACCACGTCGCGCGGCGCCAGTTCGGCCCGCTCGTCGTGGGCCAGCATGAAGCGCGTGCCTGCTGCCGCGCCCGCTTCAGGCGGCAGTTTCAGCAAGCCGCCTTCGCCGCGGATGGCCTCGGTGATCAGGAACGACTTCGCATACGGGTGGTACAAACACGTGGGGTGGAACTGGATGAATTCCATGTTCGACACGCGGCAGCCGGCGCGCCAGGCCATGGCGATGCCGTCGCCGCTGGCCGTGTCGGGATTCGTTGTATATAAATACACCTTGCCGGCGCCGCCCGTGGCCAGCACGGTGTGCTCGGCGGCAAAGGTGTGCACCTTGCCCGTTTGCTCATCCTGCACGTACAGGCCGTGGCAATGCGGTTGCGCGTTGCGCTGCGTGGGCTTCATGCCCAGCTTGTCGGAGGTGATCAGGTCGATGGCGCAATGGTGTTCGAACAGGCTGATGTTCGGGTGGGCGCGCACCTTTTCTTCCAGGGTCACCTGCACGGCGTGCCCGGTGGCGTCCGCCGCGTGGATGATGCGGCGCTGGCTGTGTCCGCCTTCGCGGGTCAGGTGGAAACCCAGCTCGGCCGTGGCGTCGCGCGTAAACGGCACGCCTTGCTCGATCAGCCATTCGATGGCTTCGCGGCCGTGTTCGACGATGTAGCGCGTGGCGCTCTCGTCGCACAGGCCGCCGCCCGCGATCAGGGTGTCTTCGATGTGCTGCTGGTGGCTGTCGCCCGAGTCCAGCACGGCCGCGATCCCGCCCTGCGCCCAGTTGCTGGCGCCATCGAGCAGCGCGCGTTTGGAAATGATCGCGACAGTGCGCGTCTCAGCTAAATGCAGTGCAACCGATAAACCCGCCAGGCCACTGCCGACAATCGCTACATCAAATTTCATGACATTTATCTTTTTTTAGGGGAAGCATACTATATGCCATTTCCCCTCATTCGGTAATGTGTTGAGATAAATTCTGCCAGCGAAAGATAGCTGGGGCCGTAGCTTGTGGCGCATCAATGTCCTTTTGGAACAGTTCGCCATGATGGCAAGACCGGTGGCAGACCGCCTGATGCGCGGCGTGCCGCCTTTGCCGCAGGAGGCCCCATGATCCGCATCTTCAGCCATTACGTCTCGAAAACAGCGTTTATCCTGCTGTTGCTGGAAATCATGATCCTGCTGCTGTCGGCCACCCTGACCTCGATGCTGTGGCTGGCCGATGGCAGCCGCCTGGTGCGGGCGGGCGAGGTCTACCTGTCGTCGTCGATCTTTGCGCTGGTCATCGTCCTGAGCATGAGCGCGCTGGGCATGTACCAGCACCGTTCGCGCGAAGACATCCGCAACACGCTATTGCGCATCCTGCCGTCGTTCGCGCTGGGTTTTGCCGTGCTCAGCGTCTTGATCCGTTTTATCCCTTCCTTGCATTTCGGGCGCGGCAGCGTGCTGATCTTCGGCCTGGGCGCCATCGGCGTGCTGCTGGCGCGCCTGGTGGTATTCAAATCCTCGCAGTCGGCGTTGATGGAAGGCCGGCTGATCCTGGTGGGCGGCGGGGCGCTGGCGCGCGAATGCATGGACCTGGCGGCCAGCAAGATCGGTTTCCACCAGTTTACCGTGGTCGGCTGCATCGACGTGGCTGGCGAACGATGCTGCGTGCCGGCCTCGGCCTTGCTGCCGGCCGAACCGTCGCTGCTGGCCATGGCCCAGCGCCATGCGGCGCATGAGATCGTCGTGTCCGTCAGCGACCGGCGCAATGGCGCGTTTCCTGCCAAGCAACTGCTGGAATGCGCGCTGGGTGGCGTGAAAGTGATCGACGCGGCTACGTTTTTCGAGCGCGAAGCATGCCAGATCCGCATCGATTCCTTGCAGCCGAGCTATCTGATCTATGGCGGCGGCTTCGACCAGAGCTTTTTCCGCGCCGCTTCGAAGCGCCTGTTCGACCTGGCCGCCAGCGGCGTCATCTGCCTGGCGGCGCTGCCCGTGATGCTGGTGACGGCCCTGTGCATCCGCCTGGAAGACGGCGGCCCCGTGTTTTATCAGCAAGAGCGGGTGGGGCGCGACGGCTTGCCCTTCAACGTGCTGAAATTTCGCAGCATGCGCTGCGATGCCGAGCGGGACGGCAAGCCTATCTGGGCGCTGGACAACGATGCGCGCATCACGCGCGTGGGCAAGCTGATCCGCAAGCTGCGCATCGACGAGCTGCCGCAGATGCTCAATGTGTTTCGTGGCGAAATGAGTTTCGTGGGTCCCCGTCCCGAGCGCGCGTATTTTGTCGAGCAATTGAAGCAGCAGGTGCCGTACTACAACATTCGTCACAGCATCAAGCCGGGCATCACGGGCCTGGCGCAGGTGCGCTATCAATATGGCGCCTCCGTCGACGATGCCGTCAAGAAGTTGCAATACGATTTGTATTATGTGAAAAACAATAGCCTGTTCCTCGACTTGCTGATCTTGCTCGACACGGTGCAGGTGGTGCTGTTTGGCAAGGGCAGCCGATGATGCGGGCGCAGTCGGACTGGTTGGCGGCGGCCGACGCGGCGGCCCTCAGCCATGGCCTGGCGTCGCTGGCCTTCTTCGTGCTGGCGCTGCTGCTCATCAGCAACTGGCGCGCGCGGCAAAATGTGCGCGCCTTGCTGGTGGCTTGCCTGGCGACGGGCGGCTGGGCCACGGGCACGGTGGTGCTGGTGCTGCTGGGACAGCGCATGGCGCTGGCCGGCGATGCGCTGGAACTGCTGCGCACCCTGGCCTGGCTGGTGTTCCTGCTGCTGCTGATCGAACCGTCGCGGCCCCGTTTGCGCCTCGTGCTGGCCGGCATCGTCCTCACGGCGCTGGCGCCCTGGCTGTTTTCCATGGCCTCATCCTGGCTGGCGTTGCCTTTGCCGGCGCGCATCATCGCCAGTGTCTGCCGTTTGCTGCTGGCCGTGCTGGGCATGTTGCTGGTGGAACAGTGGTACCGCAATACGCCACCGTTGAAACGCTGGGGCATCAAGTTTGCGTGCCTGGGCGTGGGCGGCCTGTTCGCCTACGATTTTTACCTGTACAGCGACGCCTTGCTGTTTCGCGCGGTCAACGATGACATCTGGGCCGCGCGCGGCATCGTCGACGCCCTGTGCGCGCCGCTGCTGGCCGTCTCGGCCGCGCGCAATCCGGGCTGGGCGCTGGGCCTGTCCGTCTCGCGCCAGATGCTGTACCGCTCGGCCGCCTTGCTGGGTTCGGCCATCTACCTGCTGGCCATGGCGGCCAGCGCCTATTATTTGCGCTATTTCGGCGGCACCTGGGGGTCATTGATGCAGATGGCCTACCTGGGCGGCGCGGGCCTGCTGCTGGCGGGCGTGCTGTTTTCCGGCAGCCTGCGCGCCAAGCTCAAGGTGACTATCAATAAACATTTTTACAATGCCATCTTCGATTACCGCGAGGAATGGCTCAGGTTTACGCGCGCCTTGTCCGAAGATGGCCCGGCGCTGGGAGAACGCACGATACAGGCCATGGCGCAGCTGGTGGAAAGCCGCGCCGGCGCGCTGTGGATCTTGCGCGAGCATGGGCAGTTTGCTCCGGCCGCCAGCTGGAACTGGCCGCCCTGCGCTTGGAGCGAGCCGGCGTCCGGTGCCCTGTGCCAGTTCCTCGAAGCGCGGCACTGGGTGATCGACGTGCCCGACTGCCGGCACAACCCGCGCCAGTACGGCGGCTTGCGCCTGCCGCCCGCGCTGCTGGCGCTGCCTGACGTGTGGCTGCTGGTGCCCTTGATGTTGCATGGCCAGCTGTTCGCCTTTGTCGCGCTGGCGCGGCCCCGCACGCGCATCGGCCTGAACTGGGAAATCCGCGACGTGCTGAAAATTGCCGGCAGCCAGGCCGCCAGCTACCTGGCGCACCGCGAGTCGCTCGACACCCTGACGGTGGCGCGCCAGTTCGATTCGTTCAACCGCATGTCCACGTTTATCGTGCACGACCTCAAAAACCTCGTGTTTCAATTGTCGCTGCTACTGAGCAATGCGGAAAAGCACCGCGCCAATCCCGCTTTCCAGGAAGACATGCTGGGCACCCTCGATCATTCCGTGCAGAAAATGAAGACCCTGCTGCAAAAGCTGGCGCGCGGCGAGGCGCCGGAAGCGCCGGCGCCGCTGCAGCTCGACGGCTTGCTGCGCCAGGCCGTGGCCGCCAAGGCCAGCCTGGCGCCGGCACCCCGGCTGGAAATCGTCGATGGCGAGCTGACGGTGCTGGCCAACCGCGCGCGCCTGGAGCGTGTGCTGGGCCACCTGATCCAGAACGCCATCGAGGCGACGGCCAGCGATGGCAAGGTGGCCGTGCGGCTGCGGCGCGAGCAGCACACGGCCGTCGTCGAGCTCGACGATACGGGGCAGGGCATGAGCGAGCAATTCATCCGCGAACGCCTGTTCAAGCCGTTCGACACGACCAAGACGGCGGGCATGGGCATCGGCGTGTTCGAAAGCCGCGAATACCTGCGCGAAGTGGGCGGCAGCCTGGAAGTGCGCAGCGAGCCGCAGGTGGGCACGACGTTTCGCGTGATCCTGCCGCTGCATGCGGCATAGCAAAGGAGTGCCATGGGCAAGCAAAAACTGCTGGTCATCGAAGATGATCCCGGCCTGCAAAAGCAGTTGCACTGGAGTTTTGACGGCTACGACGTCTTGCTGGCGGGCGAGCGCGAGGCCGCGCTGGCGCTGGTGCGGCGCCACCAGCCGGCCGTCGTGACGATGGACCTGGGCTTGCCGCCCGACCCGGACGGCGCCACGGAAGGCCTGGCCACCCTGCAGCAAATCCTCGCGCTGGCGCCGGACACGAAAGTCATCATTCTGTCGGGCAACCAGGAACGGGCGCATGCCTTGAAAGCCATCGCGCTGGGCGCCTACGATTTCCACCAGAAACCGTTCGAGGCCGACATGCTGGGCCTGGTCATCGCCCGCGCGTTCTATCTGCACGCGATGCAGCAGGAAAACCGCCGCATGCTGCAGACGCAGGCGGACTCACCGCTGGCGGGCATCGTCAGCCGCGACCCGGGCATGCTGAAACTGTGCCGCAGCGTGGAAAAAGTGGCGCCCTCGTCGGCCAGCGTGATGCTGCTGGGCGACTCGGGCAGCGGCAAGGAGCTGATTGCGCGGGGACTGCATGCGCTGTCGAGCCGCCACGCGCAGCGTTTCGTTGCCATCAATTGCGCGGCCATCCCCGAAAACCTGCTGGAAAGCGAGCTGTTCGGCTATGAGCGGGGCGCGTTTACGGGCGCGGCCCGGCAAACCCTGGGCAAGATCGAGCTGGCCCACGGCGGCACCTTCTTTCTCGATGAAATCGGCGACATGCCGATGGCGCTGCAGGCGAAATTGCTGCGCTTCCTGCAGGAAAGAGTCATCGAAAGGGTGGGCGGACGCGCCGAGATCGCCGTCGACGTGCGCATCGTCTGCGCCACGCACCAGGATTTGAAAGTGCTGGCGGAACAGGGGCGTTTCCGCGAAGACCTGTTTTACCGCCTCAGCGAAATCGTCTTGCGCATCCCCCCGCTGCGCGAGCGGGCCGGCGATTGCACCTTGCTGGCCCAGCATTTCAAGAACAAGTTCTGCGCCAGCGAAGGCCGCAGCAATCTGCATTTCAGCACCGGCGCGCTGCAGCTGATCGAAAGCTATGGCTGGCCCGGCAATGTGCGCGAAGTGGAAAACTGCATCAAGCGGGCCGTCATCATGTGCGACGGGCCGCAGATCGCCGCCGACGACCTGGGTTTGCCCGCCAGCGCACAGCCGGCGCTCCAGGATGAACCGCTGAACCTGCGCCAGGCCCGCGAAGGGGCCGAATACAAGGTCATGGTGCGCGCGCTGGCGCGGGCCGACGGCAATATCGCCAAGGCGGCCGAGCTGCTGGGCGTGAGCCGGCCCACCCTGTACGACCTGATGGGCCATCACGGCATCAAGTAGGCAGTAACGCAATATCAGGATTGTGTAAGGCGTCGCACATACGCTGGCGCCACCGTGGCGCATCCTTGCCTCATCCACAACGAGGAGGCACCATGAACGCGATCAGTTTATTAATGCAGGACCACAAGGCCGTGAAAGCCTTGTTTGCCCAATATGAAGGCTTGAGCGACCGCTCATTTGCCACCAAGAAAAAGCTGGCCGACCAGATCTGTCAGGAATTGACCGTGCATACGCAACTGGAAGAAGAAATCTTCTACCCGGCCGTGCGCCGCCCCATCCACGATAGCGACCTGATGGATGAGGCCGTCGTCGAGCACGCGAGCGCCAAGGAACTCATCGCGCAAATTACCGCGATGGATCCCGCCGACGACCTGTACGACGCCAAGGTCAAGGTGCTGTCCGAGCAGATCGACCACCACGTCAAGGAAGAAGAGGGCGACATGTTTCCCAAGGTGCGCGATACGGCCGTCGACCTCGACGCGCTGGGCCAGGAAATGGCTGCGCGCAAGGAACAGCTGAAGGGCGTGGCCGCCTGTACGGTTTAAAAAATCAACAACCAAGGGAGTATCCCATGCAAGCTACACAATTGTCCGTGTCTGACCTGAACAATCCGGGCGTCTCCTGGGGCGCCGTATTGGCGGGCGCGGCCGCAGCGGCTGCCTTGTCCTTCATCCTGCTGATCCTCGGCGTGGGCCTGGGCCTGTCGTCCGTGTCGCCGTGGTCGTTCAACGCGACGGCCATCGGCGTATCGACGATCGCCTGGCTGGCTTTCATGCAACTGGCCGCGTCCGGCGTCGGCGGCTACATGGCGGGCCGCCTGCGCGTGAAATGGAGTGCCGTGCATACGGATGAAGTGCATTTCCGCGATACGGCGCATGGCTTGCTGGCCTGGGCTATCGCCACCCTGGTCACGGTAGCCCTGCTGGCCGGCGGCACGCGCGCCGTGCTCAGCGGCGCCATCGACGCGGGCAGCGGCGTGGCGGCTGCCGTTGCCCCGGCGGCGGCAGGCGCCAAGGCGGGGGAGGGCAGTGCCAATCCGCTCGACTATTTCTCGGACATGCTGCTGCGCGCCGCGTCAGCGCCCGAGGCGGGTGGCACGGTCGCCGAGCAGCGCATGGAAATCGGCAAGATCTTCGCCACGAGCCTGTCCACGGGCAGCCTGGCCGCCGATGACCGCGCCTACCTGGGCCAGGTCGTGGCCAGCCGCACGGGCTTGACGCAGGCTGAGGCGCAAGCCCGGGTCGACGCTGTCTACGCGCGCGCCGCCAAGGCCGCCGCCGATGCCAAGGCGGCTGCTCAGCAGGCGGCCGAGACGGCCCGCAAGGCCGGTGCCCACACGGCCCTGTGGATGTTCGTGGCCTTGCTGCTGGGCGCATTCGTGGCCAGCCTGGCGGCAACGTTCGGCGGGCGCCAGCGCGACCATGAGCGCGTGCTGCGCCATGTGACCATCTAAATCATCCATTTCAATCCAGGAGTCTGCCATGCGTTCCATCCTTTTGCTGCTGCTGGGCATTCCATTGCCCATCATCATACTCATCGCCCTGTTCGTGCATTAAGCTCCAAGACCTTGACGTACACAAACGGCGCCCGCCGCAAGCCGGGCGCCGTTTGTCTTGCAGCTGGCGCATGTGTAAGATGGCGCCATCTTTCCACCGAGACTATCCATGACCTTGACTGCCCTGCGCCCATTGCTGAAAACTGCCGCCATTGCCGCTCTTGCCTGCACCGTACTGGCCGCGTGTTCCACCCTGATCGGCCCGCGCGACGTGAATGTGTCGCTGAGCAAGATGCAGCAAGGCCTGGAGCGCCGCTTTCCCATCGATAAACGGGTGCTGTCCGTGCTGGACGTCAAGCTGACCCACCCGCAACTGTCCTTGCAGCCCGAGCGCGAAAGAGTCGCCCTGAGTGTCGACGCCAGCGTCTTGCCGCCCTTCATACGCCAGAGCTGGCGCGGCAGCCTGGCCATGTCGGGCCGTCTCGTGCTCGACGCGCAGCGCAACGCCGTCTACCTGAGCGAGGCGAGCGTCGACAAGGTGGTCATCGACGGCATGGACGAGTCGCAGCAGCGCCAGTTCGCCAAGGTGGCCAGCTTGGTGGCCGACCAGCTCATGCATGAAACGCCGATCTACACCTTCAAGCCCGACGAATTGCGCTATGCGGGCGTGCAATTCGTGCCCACGCAGATCAGGACCACGGGCAACGGGCTGACGGTGACGTTCGAGCCGGTGAAGTAGGGGTGCATTGCATCAGGATGCTATTACGGGCAAAAGTAATGACGGCTCTCGGCAGGCGGATCGATCCGCTCAAGAGCCACTCGGGCGAGCAGCGTTTCGATCACAGCAGCGTCGCGGACATTCTGCTCTGACACTACATAGCCATCATGTAAAGAAATTTTCACCACCCCGGCGTGGCACCAGATGAAGACTTCGATACCCATGATGTCGCAGTGGCCGGGCTGTTGCCACAAGGTACCATCAATCAGCGATGGAAACTGCAAGAATACATCGCCCTGGTAGGCGACGCCCGGCAAGGGCTGCGGTGGCGGCGCGTCAAATTTCACCAGCTTGATGCCCAGGCCCGCAAAGAATGTGTCGAGTTGTGCTGGTTCGTTGTAGGCAAAGGCGACATCCAATGAGTCGCCGTCATTGGCATGCCCTCCAAGCGCCCTGAAAAAACGGAAGAACTTCAGCCGTCGTGCCCATCTGCGCAGCTTCTTTTCGTCATGTTCCGCGAACAGGTATTGCATTCATCTATTCACGGCGATCCTTCGGTACGATTGATGCCGGTGGGCGTATAAGATAGCTCTGTCGCTGTGTTATTGCGCGGCGTCGCCTCTTCATGGAACAGGTCCGCCAGGTATTCGCACAAGGCATCGGCGCCAATATCATCGGGAATAATGAAATCGGCGGGCCGACGCTTGCCTTCCACGCCGTAATAGAAGGCGCGCCATGCGCCCTGATTCCCCCGGACGCCAATCAGCGTGCCGAAAATATTGAATCTGAATTCCTGCATCAAACTTCTCCAGTCAAAGACCCAGGCAAAAACAGGTGGTGAACGACAGGTATGGCTATTGCCAGATGGTAACATTTGCTGATCATCGGCGCGGGCTTGAGGCGTGCTGCAGCGAACATCGGTGCACTGGAATTGTTCAACCGACATTGTTGCGCGGCAGGCAGGCCGACTATAATTCGGCCTCCCATGCCTGGACACAGCATGTTCCCCAACATGAAGTCAAAACAATTAAAGGAATCTTCGTGAAACGTTCACTCATCAGCGCCGCCTGCTGCGCCTTGTTCGCCTTATCCTCGCCATCGCTGTACGCCCAGCAAGGTGCTGCCGTCGCCGCGCCAGTCTCCGGCATCGACCTGAAAACCCTGGACCCGGCAGTGAGCCCCCGGGATGATTTCTATGGCTACGTCAACGGCGTCTGGACCCGCAACACGGACATCCCGGCCGACAAATCCGTGTGGGGCACGTATATCGAACTGCGCGAAATCGCCCAGGGCCAGTTGCGCGGCCTGATCGACGCCACCGTCAAGAATCCGGGCAAGCCCGGCAGCGAAGCGCACAAGATCGCCGACCTGTACACGAGTTTCATGAACGACAAGGCGCGCAATGCGGCCGGCTTCAAGCCCCTGCGCGCCGAACTGGCCCGCGTGGCTGCCGTGAAAGACAAGAAAGACTTGCCGGCGCTGTTCGCCTACCTGCAGGGCAATGGCGTTGCCACGCCGTTTTCCGTCTATGTGGCGCCCGATGCGCAAGACCCCGAGCAGTACACGGTCAACATCAGCCAGTCCGGCCTGGGCTTGCCCGACCGCGATTACTACCTGAAGGAGGACGACGCCAAGCTGCACGCCGTGCGCGCCAAATACCTCAAGCATATCGAAACCATGCTGGCCATGAGCGGCGACAAGGCCGCTGCCGAGCACGCGGCGCAGATCCTCGACATCGAGACGCGCCTGGCGGCCGTGCAGTGGACGCGCGTGCAGATGCGCGACCCCGTCAAATCGTACAACCGCGTCGACTTCGACAAATTTACGGCACTGGCGCCGGCCTTCGACTGGAACGCCTACTTTACGGCCGCCGGCCTGGCGCCAAAGGCTTCTTCTGCCGTCGTGCGCCAGCCCAGCTTCATGACAGGTTTTTCCGAGACCGTGGCCGCCGTGCCGCTGGAAGCGTGGAAGAGCTACCTGAACTGGCGCATCATCGAAAGCTATGCGTCTTACCTGGACAGCGCCACGGTCAAGGAGCGCTTCGCCTTCGACGGCACGGTGCTGCGCGGCGTGCCGCAAAGCGAACCGCAGTGGCAGCTGGCGCTGCGCTTCACGGATGGCGCCATCAGCGACGCCGTCGGCAAGCGCTACGTGCAAATGTATCTGCCGCCGGAAACGAAGCCACGCGTGATGGCCATGTTCGACAATTTCGTCGCCTCGTTCAAGGATGGCATCGAGCAGCTGGACTGGATGGGCCCGGAAACCAAGAAGGAAGCCCAGCTCAAGCTGGCAGCCTTGAAGCCGAAGATCGCCTACCCGGATACCTGGCGCGACTACAGCAGCATGCAGACGCAGCCGAACGACCTGATCGCCAACGTGCGCGCCGCGCGCGCATGGAGCCGCCAGCAAAACCTGGCCAAGCTGGGCAAACCGGTGGACCGCGACGAATGGTCGATGACGCCGCAAACCGTCAACGCCAGCTACAGCCCGGCCCTGAACGCCATCACGATCCCGGCCGCCATCTTGCAGCCGCCATTCTTCAACGTGAAAGCGGAAGATGCCGTCAATTACGGCTTGCTGGGCATCACCTTCGGTCATGAGATCAGCCATGCCTTCGACGATTCCGGCAGCCAATATGACGCCAAGGGCCGCTTGCGCAACTGGTGGACGGCGCAAGACCGCGCGGCCTTCAAGGCGCTGGCCGCAGGGCTCGTCAAGCAATACGCCGCCTACAGCCCTGTGCCTGGCTACCATATCAACGGCGAGCTGACCCTGGGTGAAAACATCGGCGACAATTCCGGCCTGTCGATCACCTACAAGGCGTACCAGCGTTCCTTGCACGGCAAGCCATCGCCCGTCATCGATGGCTTGACGGGCGAACAGCGCCTGTACATCGGCTTCGCGCAGAAATGGCGCGCGAAATTGCGTCCCGAAGCGGCGATTGCGCAGATCAAGAGCGACCCGCATTCGCCGGGCGAATTCCGCGCCAAGGGCACGGTCAAAAACCAGCCCGGCTTCTACGAAGCGTTCGGCATCAAGCCGGGCGACCCGATGTATCTGCCGCCCGAGCAGCGCGTGATCATGTGGTAAATCATGTGGTAAGCCCGTAGGGCAGTCGCGCACCGCGCCGGGGACTATTCCTTGGCGTGGTTGAGCGTGTACCTGGGCAGCTCCAGCGTCAGGTCTGCGTGGCTGACGCGCGCCTGGCACGACAGGCGCGAGTGGGGCTGCAAGCCCCAGGCCTGGTCGAGCATGTCTTCCTCATTGTCGCCCAGTGCATTGAGCGAGTCGAAACCCTGCACCACGATCACATGGCAGGTGGAACAGGCGCCGACTTGGCCGCAGGCGTGCTCGATGTCTATTCTGTTGAGCAGCAAGGCGTCGCAAATGCTCATGTTTTCCGGCGCGTCAAACACGGCGCCATCCGGGGCCAGCTCGGGATGGGGTAATACTGTGATGGTTGGCATACGATAATCTCCTTGAGTACCGCTACCTTGAACCTTCCCGCCTGGATAAGGTCAAGCGCAACTTGCGCCTGACGTCGATTGCCTGCGCTTACAGCTTCGAGGCCGGATGTTCGGCCAGTGGGACAAATTGCCCGGTAGATTCGTCGAGCGCGTCGAGCGAACCGTTTTCGATGTCATACACCCAGCCATGCAGGGTCAGGCGTTTTTGCGTGATGCCCAGCGCTACCGAGGGGTGGGTACGGATGTTGTTGAGTTGCGCCACGACATTGGCGCGCACCATGCCATCGATGCGCTCCTGTTCCGTCGCATGCTCGACGGACTCATTGATCATGCGCGCCGCATCCGCGTGCCGCAGCCAGTTCTTGACTGCCGGCATGTGATCGAGGCAGGTGCAGGTGGCGATGGCTTTCATCGCGCCGCAATCGGAATGGCCGCAAATGACGATGTCCGTCACGTTCAGGGCCGCGACCGCGAATTCGACGGACGCGCTCACGCCGCCAGGTTCCGGGCCAAACGAGGGCACGATATTGCCCGCGTTGCGGATCACGAACAGTTCGCCAGGTTCGCGCTGCGTCACCAGTTCCGGCACCATCCGGCTGTCGGAGCAGGAAATGAACAAGGCCTTGGGCGTCTGTCCCGTGGCCAATGTCTTGAACAGCTCTCGGCGTTCAGGAAAGACTTCCTTCTGGAAACGTAGAAATCCGGCAATGATGTCGCGCATAAATAAAAGAAGAGAGTGGTGTGAGCCCGTATTATCGCCGATGTTGGCGCGGCTGGCTTGCCGGCTAGGCCGTTTGCGGGTCCACAAGACAGCGATCGAGATGCGTGAGCAATTGCAGAAACACGCGTTTGTCGGCCATGTGATTCATCGTGTTGCTCGTGAAGACGTCGCTGGCGGCCGCCGCCACGGCACTGCGGGCTTGCGCGCAGGCGGCATGCAGTGGCGCGCGGTCAAGCTCAAGCAGCGCCGCGGCGATGCCTTCGCGCGTGAAATCGAAGGCATCCATGCCGCAACAGCCGGCCACGCAATGGGTTTCCAGGCGGCAGATCAACGGCCATAGCCCGTCCAGCAGGGTATCGATGCCGATCGCCTGGTCATAGCGGCCGTCAAGGCTGATGAATTCGATCCATGTCTCATCGCCGATCTGGATATCGTACTGGCGGTCGCGTTCGGTCATTTTCAACATTCTCCTGCTCAGTGGCATCGCATGAAAAAAACCGCCCGAAGGCGGTTTTGATCAAACAGGCAATGCCAGTCTCTAGATATAGTAGATCAGCGCGATCACGCCCACGACGAGGGCCACGCGGGTGACTTGGTAGGCCGTCTTGTTCCACGCCTTGAAGCGGCGGCGGTACTGGCCCATGGTCCAGGAAATCTGGAACAGTTTGCTCACGCCCCCCACCTGGTCGCCCAGTTCGTTGGGCGAGGCGGCGGCCGTCATCAGGGTGCGGCCCAGCCAGCGGTTCAGGCCTTGCGCCCAGCGGTAGCGCATCGGGCGTTCGATGTCGCAGAACAGGATGATGCGGTCGCTGTCGGCATCGTTGCGTGCCCAGTGGATATACGTTTCATCGAACATCACGGCCTTGCCGTCGCGCCAGCTGTGGCGTTCGCCATCGACGTCGATGAAGCAGCGGTCGTCGTTCGGCGTCTGCAAGCCCAGGTGATAGCGCAGGGAGCCGGCGAACGGGTCGCGGTGCGGGTTGAGCTTGCCGCCTTGCGGCAGTTCCGCGAACATGGCCGCCTTGATCGACGGAATCGATTGCAGCAAGGCATAGGTTTGCGGGCACATCTGCTGTGCCGACGGGTGGTTCGCGTCATACCATTTCAGGTAGAAACGCTTCCAGCCATACTTGAAGAAGGAATTGAAGCCCACGTCATTGTTCTTTTCAGCGGCCTTGATCTTTTTCATTTCCTGCATGCGCAGCGCTTCATCGCGGATGATTTGCCAGTTCTGCTGCAGCGGCGCCAGTTCCGGGAATTGCTCGACGGACAGATAGGGCGTGGCCGGCACCTTGGAAAAGGTGTGCATGAACAGGTTCAGCGGCGCCATGAACGAGGAGTGATCGAAGATCTGGCGGCGGAACGGCAGGCGCACCTTGCCACGAAAATGAATATGTAAAACAGAAAACACAAAAATGCCCAGCAAGGCCCACTTCATACACAACCTCGTTTTTTAAGAATGGGGCAATTATAACCAGTTAATGCCATCGCCACCCCGGGCCAGGGTGAAGGAAAGATGAAGCGGCGCGCGGCAGCGCTCTGTCCTACAATGGCTCTAATTCACACTTATCCGAGAGAACAATGGAAATCTGGCACGCACCGCTCGACCTGGCCACCCTCAACGCCGCCAGTGCAGGCACGGCCATGCGCCACCTGGGCATCGAATTTACGGCCTTCGGCCCCGACTGGATCGAGGCGACCATGCCCGTCGACCACCGCACCATGCAGCCGTTCAAGCTGCTGCACGGAGGCGCATCGGTCCTGCTGGCCGAAACCCTGGGCAGCATGGCCGCGAATGCCTGCCTCGATGCCAGCCGGCACGTGAGCGTGGGCCAGGAAATCAATGCCAACCACCTGCGCGGCGTGCGCGGGGGCCAGGTGACGGGGCGCGCCACGCCGATCCACCGGGGCCGCAGCAGCCAGGTCTGGGAAATCCGCATTGTCGACGACGCTGGCAAGCTGTGCTGCATTTCGCGCATCACCATGGCCGTCATCGATGCCCCGGCCGCGGGCTGATACGCCCCCTTGTTGACTTGCATCAAAGCATTAAAAGTGAACGCGTGGAATCATCCATAACGCTGTTCGCTTATAATTCAGTGTGCTGTTGTATGGCGCAGGGTTTGTCCCGCGCGCCTGCATTGCCCGACATTAGAAGCTGACTGCCCAAAAAACGCCAGTTAGAAACCCCTCCTGCGCCATGCAGGAAAGGCAACACGACGGCGAGCAGATCGCTGGTTTTCAGATAACCAGCAACAATCAACTTTATTACAGGGCAATAACAACAATGATGTCATTCAATCGTTTGACGATAGGCGCGCGCCTGAGCGCAGGCTTCGGGCTGCTGGTGGTATTGATGCTGGCGCTGGCGGCCTTCGCGCTGCTGCGCATCGGCGCCATCTCCGGCGCCATGGACGCGCAAGAAAAAGTGCAACAGCAAAAACTCGAACCCCTGTACGTGGCGCGCGAAGCGCTCGACCAGACGGGACTGGCCGCCCGCAACGCGTATATCTTCCATGACCAGGCCGCCGCTGAAAAGGAGCTGGCCATCCTCGACAGCCAGAAGGCGCTGTACCTGGATGCGCTGGGCCGCCTGGCGCCGCAGTTCGCCGGCGATCCGCAATTCGAGAAAGTCAGCACGGGCTTGAAAGCCATGGCGCTGGAATTGCAGCGTCCGCGCCAGTTCCGCGCCTCGGGACAGATGGAGCAGTACGGCACCTTCCTCGTCGCAGAATGCAGTCCCCTGCGGCGCCAGATCGTCGCCGACATCGATGCCGTGCTGAAAAACGTGCAGCGCGAATCGGATCAGGCCAGCGTGGCCGCGCGCGCCATCTACGGCCAGTCGCTGCGCTGGATCGGCGTGCTGGCCGCGCTCAGCGTGCTCATTTGCATTGCGGTCGCCACCGTCATCACGCGGGGTTTGCTGCGCCAGCTGGGCGGCGAACCGGCGTATGCGGCCTCGATTGCCGGGCGCATCGCCCTCGGTGAACTGGCCATCGACGTGCACACGCGCGACGGCGACGACAGCAGCCTGCTGTTTGCGATAAAAACCATGCGCGACAACCTGGCTGCCATCGTCGGCAAGGTGCGCCACGGCACGGAAAGCATCGCCATGGCCTCGACCGAGATCGCCTCGGGCAACCGCGATTTGTCCCAGCGCACGGAGCAGCAGGCCGGCTCGCTGGAAGAAGTGGCGTCGTCGATGGAAGAACTGATTTCCACCGTGCGCCAGAATGCGGAGAACGCGCAGCAGGCAAATCACCTGGCGCGCGAAGCGTCGAAGGTGTCGGAGCAGGGCGGCAAGGCGGTGGCCGAAGTGGTGCACACCATGGGTCTGATCAATGCTTCGTCGAACAAGATCGTCGACATCATCGGCGTGATCGACAGCATCGCCTTCCAGACGAATATCCTGGCCTTGAACGCGGCCGTGGAAGCGGCGCGCGCGGGCGAGCAGGGGCGCGGCTTCGCCGTCGTTGCCACCGAGGTGCGCAGCCTGGCGCAGCGTTCCAGCGCCGCCGCGCGCGAAATCAAGGCCCTGATCGACGACTCCGTCAGCAAGGTGGGCACGGGTACCGTGCTCGTCGAACAGGCGGGCGTCACCATGCATGACGTGGTGGCCGGCATCGGCAGGGTAACGGGCATCATGGCCGAGATCAGCCACGCCACGCAGGAACAGGGCGCCGGCATCGAGCAAGTCAACCGCGCCATCGTCGACATGGACCGCGTGACCCAGCAAAATGCGGCTCTGGTGGAACAGGCGGCCGCCGCCGCACACGAATTGCAGCAGCAGGCGGCGCAACTGGAACAGGAAGTGGGCATCTTCAAACTGGCCCCGCCGGCCAACGGACCGCTGCGCCTGGCCGCCTGACGCCGGACGCGCTGCAGCACGGCGCGCCACCAGGCATGCGCCAATAGTCATATTCCGCGCTACAATGAGCGCTGGATCACCGCCAGGACGACTCATGCAAGTGCGCAGCAGCCATGATCTATCCAGCCCGCACGACGACGGACCGGCGCCGCCCGTGCTGCAGCTGGCCCTTGCCGGCCTGGGCTGGGGTTTACTCACCTGCATGCTGTGCTTTGCCATCCTGTTCCTCACCAAATGGCTGTTGCCGCCCGAATACTGGGGCGCACACACGGGCCTGTCCAAGTTCAAGCGCGAAATGTCGCTGCCCCTGCTGGTGTTCTGGGTCGTCATCTATTCTCCCATCCTGGAAACCTTCCTCGGCCAGCTGCTGCCGCTGGAAATCCTCAGGCGCCTGGGCGCCAGCCGCCAGCTGAGCATTTTTAGCGGCGCCATCCTGTGGGCCATCGTGCATTTCATCAGCGGCGGCTTGCTGCACGCTATCGTCGCTCTCGGTTCGGGCGCCATGTTCAGCTTTGTCTACCTGCGCTATCGCGGCCCCGGCGTGGCCGTTGCCTACGCGACGACGACATTCTCGCGCGCCTGCAACAATATCGCCGTCCTCGTTGCCGTGTTCTATGGCCTCGATGCGTGAGTCCCTTCCTTTCCAAGTAAATACAGCACCAGCGCCGCCAGCGCCACGGCCAGCACGGCCAGACCGTTCAGCAACTGGCGGAAGGCGGCGTCATAGCTGGCGCGCAGCAGCGCTTCGTGGCCGCCCAGCAGTTGTGTCGCCTGTTGGAGATCACCGAGCGCGGCGCGGCTGGCGGCGGCCAGCACGGGCAGCTCGGCGGGCAGTTGCCGCGCCAGGCCCGTGCCGATCAGGCCTGCCAGCACGGCGCCCGCCAGGGCCAGCGCCACGCCGTCGGCGCTGACGCGCACGGTATTGAAGATGCCCGTCGCCATGCCGGCCCGCTGCGTTTCCACCACGCTCAGGGCCATGCCATCCATCAAGCCCCACGGCAAGCCGATGCCCACGCCGATCAGCAGCAGGGGGCCGGCCAGCGCGTCGGCGCCACCGCCGCCCAGCACCTGCGCCAGCCAGACCAGTCCAGCCGCCGTCAGCAGCAATCCCGCCGCGCACGCGGTGCCGGCCTGGGCCCAGCGCAACAGCAGCGCCGCCAGCATGGGCACGAGCAGCAGCGGCGCGGCCAGGGCGATCATCAGACGGCCCGCCGCCAGCGCGGACAAGTTGTCGATGCCGATGAAGCGCCCTGGCAACATGACGATGAGCACGATGAACAGGAAGGCGGGCGAGGCGGCCAGCACTTGCACGGCAATAAAGCGGCGCTGGCGGAACAGCGATAGATCGAGCAGGGGCATCGCGGTCCTGCGTTCGACCGCGATAAAAAGCCAAAACAGCAGCGCGGACGCGGCGACGGACAGCAGCACGGCGCTGCTGCGCCAGCCATGTTCGGGCGCCAGCAGCATGCCGACGGTCAACAAGCCCAGCGCGGCGCTGAAGCTGAGGGCGCCAGGCCAGTCCAGCCGGCCCTTGCCGCGCGGCGGATCGGCCGGTACGCTGCCCCATACCAGCAGCATGCCGATGGCGCCCAGCGCTGCCGTGGCATAGAAGATGGCGGGCCAGCGGGCCAGTGCCAGCATGGCGCCAGCCGCCAGCGGACCGAAGGCCAGGCCCAGGCCAAACGTCGTGCCCAGCACGCTCATCACCCGGTTGCGCGCCGCGCCGTGGAACAGGGGCGCCAGCGACGACATGGCGGCGGCGAACGCGGCCGCGCCGCCGAGGCCCTGCGCGAAGCGCAGCGCGGCGATCCATGCCACCGAGGGCGCGACGGCAATGGCCAGGGTCGCCGCGCAAAATAGCGCCAGCCCCGCCAGCCAGACGCGGCGCCGTCCCAGCACGTCCGTCAGGCTGCCGGCCACCATCATGGCGCTGCCATAGCTGAGGATATATGCATTGATGACCCAGTTCAGGGCGGCGGCGCTGCCGTGCAATTCGGCGCCGAGCGCGGGCAGCGCCACGGCCGGACCCGTGAAGCACAGGGGAATCAGCAAGCCCGTCAGGCAGGCGGCCAGCACTTGCAGGGGGAGTGAAAGACGTGAGGAATAAGGCATGGGTGTCGGATATGAAAGAAAGAGGGCGAGTATGGCGCACCCATCATTGAAGAAAAATGGGCTAAACTGATCAGCATATCGGACAAGAATGTCTTCAATGGGAAATTGCATGGATAGCTTGGGTGGCATCGCCATGTTCGTGCAGGTGGCCGACAGCGGCAGTTTTTCGGCCACGGGCAGGCTGCTGGGCCTGTCATCGTCGGCCGTGGGCAAGAGCGTGGCGCGCATGGAGGCGCGGCTGGGCGCGCGCCTGTTCCAGCGCAGCACGCGGCACCTGGCGCTGACGGCGGAAGGGGAAAAGTTCTTGCAGCGCTGCAAGCGCATCCTGGCCGAGGTGGAAGCGGCAGAGCGCGAGCTGGGCGAATCGGGCGGCGCGCCGAGCGGCCGCCTGCGCATCAGCCTGCCACGCTACAGCGGCCTGTTCGAGCCGGCCATCGGCGCCTTCATGCAGGCGTATCCGGCCATCGAACTCGACCTCGATTTTTCCGACGCCATGGTCAACATCGTCAGCGATGGCTTTGACGCGGCCGTGCGCACGGGCGAGCTGGCCGACTCAAGCTTGATGCGGCGCAAGCTGTGCGCGTTTCGCCGCCTGCTGGTGGCGTCGCCCGCCTACCTGGCGCGCCACGGCCGGCCCGCCGATGGCGCCGCGCTGCTGCGCCACGCGCGCCTGGACTACCGTTTTCCCGCCACGGGCCGCCTGGAACAGTGGCCGCTGATGGACGAGGCTGCTCAGCCGGCGCCCGGCATGGTCTGCAACAGCGTGGAAATGCGCGTCTTCCTGGCCGTGCAGGGGAAGGGTATCGCCTACCTGCCAGCTTTTGCCGTGCAGCGCGAGCTGGCGACCGGGCAACTGGTTTCGCTGCTGGACGAGCATACGCAGGCGCGCACGGCCTTCTGGCTGCTGTGGCCAGCCAGCCGCCACCTGCCGCCGCGCCTGCGCGCGTTCATCGATTTCCTCGTGGCGCAGTTACAGGATCAAACTTTTGGAGGTTTGCCATGACGCAGGACGCTTCCCTGACGCCCTTGCAGTTGCATGTGGCTGGCGCTACCGTGCGCCACGCGCATCCGTTTCCCTTGCCGCAGATGACCCCGCAGGAACCGCTGACGGCGGCCCTGCGCGATGACTGGGTGCGGCCCTTGTACATGGGCTTGCACCAGCCCCAGGCGCGCGCATGCGTGGCCCGGCTGGCGCTGGCCGACGATGCCGTCATTGCGCGCCTGCTGGGGCAACTCGACTGGCGCAGCCGCACGGCGGGTGCCTGCCTGGCCGCATTGACCGAGCAGACTGCTTTTACGGACCAGCTGGGCGGCCTGCTGTTGGCCAGCGAGGTCTGCTACGCGGGCAGCGCGTATTGCCTGGCGCTGGCCGTTTTCGATACGCCCGGCAGCCGCGCTTACCTGCACCGCTATCTTGCGCATTACCTGCGCCAGCCGCAGCTGTACTTTGATCAGGAGCAAGCCATGGCTGCCATTGCCTACCTCGATGGCAAGCATGGCCGGGATGAGGCGGCCCGCCACGCGCCAGCCTGGGCCGATTTCGCCGCCAGCCGGCCTGGCCTGGTGCTGGACGAAGCGCTCGCAGCATTTACTGACCGCATGGCCACCCTGCGCGCCTTGCAGGCCGCAGCGCCTGGCAAATAAGCGCCATCTCCCCAGGCGCGCACGCGCGCGCTTTCTTCCGCCTTTCCTTTTCCTTCCACCATGCAGTGTGACATTTGCATGACAAACAACAGTGTTGCGTCCGCTTGAACGTCAATAGGGGGTGCATGCGAGGCGACGCTCAACCGCGCGCCGTCCATGCGCCGAAAGTGCCGGACCGTTGACGGTGCACGCTGTACGGCAAGTGGATGCGGCCGGGACTTTTGCCTTGCATGTCAGCTTGCGCCGACATATTCAATCTTGGTTTTTAAGTTGTTTAACGACAGGAAACTGCAACATGACTGAAAAATTTGCATCGCAAACTTCCACCTCCGCTGACGACGGCATTTCCGCCATCGAGGCATACCTGAACAGTGCCGCTGCGGCGGTCCCGCAGCGCTTCATGGGCACGGCGGACGCCGATGTCCTCAGCGGCACGGCGGGCGCCGACGTGCTCGAAGGCCTGGCCGGTGACGACACGTATTATGTCAACGACAGCGGCGACGTGATCGTCGAGTTGGCCAATGGCGGCACCGATACCGTGTTTACCAGCGTCAACTACACGGTGGCCGACAACGTCGAGAACGTGCGCCTCGCCGCCAACGGCCTGACGGTGACGGGGAGCGCCAACACCAACAATATCTTTCATGTCAACGTGGCCGGCGGCAATGTGCTCGACGGTGGCGGCACGGGCAACTCGGTCAATTACCTTGGCTCCAGCGTGGGCGTGACGGCGACGCTGGCAAATCCGAATGCCCCTCACACGGCGCCGGCCGGCAGCGATGTGCTGCTCAATTTCGCCAGCGTCGTCGGCAGCAAGTTCGACGATGTACTGACCGGAAACGAGCTCAAGAACACCCTGGTTGGCAATCTGGGCAACGACATCTTGCGCGGCGGCAAGGGCGATGATTTGCTGGCCGGCCTGCAGGGCGACGATACCTATATCTTTGCCCGCGGCGACGGCGCCGACGCCATCATGGAGATGGAAGAGGCGGGCAGCCGCAATATCGTTTCCTTCCTGGCTGGCGTCAGCGCCGACCAGCTGTGGTTGCGCCAGGTGGGCGTGAACCTGGAAGTGAGCACCATCGGCACGAGCGACAAGATCACCATCAATGGCTGGTACAGCGCAGGCATCGCGCCCCGGATACAGGAATTCCGCACGGCCGACGGCCGCGTTCTGCTGGGACGCGATGTGCAAAACCTGGTGCAGGCGATGGCGGGCCTGGTGCCGCCCCCGGCCGGCCAGCTGACCCTGCCGGACAGTCTCGCCGCCATCCTGGCGCCAGCACTGGCGCAGAGCTGGCGCACGGAGGGCCCGAATCAGCCAAGCAACGGCGCTTTTGTCGGCACGGCGAACCCGGACATCATCAAGGGCACGGCGGGCGCCGACGTGATGGCTGGCCTGGCTGGCGATGACATTTATTACGTCAACCATGGCGGCGACGTGGTCATCGAACAGGCCGGCGGCGGACGCGACATGGTGTATACGACGGTCGATTACACGCTGGCCAGCCACGTTGAAGAGGTGCATGTCAGTGCCGCCGGCCTGAGCGTGACGGGCAATGGCAACGGTAACGTATTCCATGTCGATGTCGCCGGCGGCAATGTGCTGCGCGGCGTGGGGACGAACGTTTCCGCCACCTACGCGGGCGCCAGGGCTGGCGTGACGGCCAGCATGATTTCCATCAACGATAGCCCCACGGCGCGCCCGGGCAGCGACGTGCTGATCAACATGTCCAGCGTGGAAGGCAGCGCCCATGACGACGTGTTGTCGGGCAACGAACTGTCCAACACCCTGTCCGGCGGCCTCGGCAACGATACCTTGCAAGGCGGCAAGGGCGACGACATGCTGGCCGGTGGTCCCGGCGACGATATCTATGTCTTTGCCCGTGGCGACGGCGCCGACATCATTGCCGAATCGTCGGCCGAAGCCAATTACGACGCCATCGCCTTCCTGGCCGGCGTGCACATCGACCAGCTGTGGTTCCGCCAGGTGGGCGCCGATCTGGAAGTGAGCACCATCGGCACCACGGACAAGATCACCATCCTCTCCTGGAACGCGGCCAGGCCGAATATCGAGGAATTCCACACGGCCGCCGGCCACGTCATGCGCGGCGCCGATGTGCAATTGCTGGTGCAGGCGATGGCGAAGCTGACGCCGCCACCGCTGGGCCAGCTGACCCTGCCAGCCGCGACCGCCGCTGTCCTGGCGCCCGTGCTGGCCCAGGCCTGGCACTTCAATGGCCCGACGCAGCCCACCGGGCAAACCTTCACGGGCACGGCGAATGCCGACGTCATTTATGGCACGGCCGGCGCCGACCTGCTGCAGGGCCTGGGCGGCGACGACATGTATTACGTCAACCACGGCGGCGACTTCATCGCCGAACGGGGCAATGGCGGCAGCGACACGGTGTACACCAAGGTCAACTACACGGTGGCCGACAACGTCGAGATCGTGCGCCTGAACGGCGCCGGCCTGACGGTGACGGGCAGCGCCTACACGAGCAACATGTTTTACGTGGATGCCCCTGGCGGCAACGTGCTCGACGGCGGCGGCGCCGGCAACACGCTCAATTACGCCAGCGCCACGGCGGGCGTGACGGCCGCCTTCGCCCCGGTGGGCGGCCCCATGATTGGGCGTCCGGGCGCCGACGTGCTGGCCAATTTCAATATTGTCGTCGGCAGCAAGTTCGATGACGTGCTGAGTGGCAATGAGATCAAGAACATTCTCTTGGGCGGCCTCGGCAACGATACCTTCCAGGGTGGCAAGGGCGACGATACCCTGGCTGGCGCGCTGGGCAACGATACCTATCGCTTCGGCCGCGGCGATGGCGCCGACATCATCGTCGAGGTGGTGGAAGCGGGCAGCCATGACGTCGTTTCCTTCCTGGCCGGCGTCAGCGCCGAGCAACTGTGGTTCCGCCGGGTGGGCGCGCACCTGGAAGTGAGCACCATCGGCACGACGGACAAGATCACCGTGAATAACTGGTATGCGGACACGCCGGTGCGCATCGAGGAATTCCGCATGGCCGATGGCCGTGTCTTGTTGGGTGGCAATGTGCAAAACCTGGTGCAGGCGATGGCAAGCCTGACGCCGCCACCGGCCGGCCAGCTGACCCTGCCTGCAGGCACGGCCGCCATCCTGGCGCCGGCGCTGGCGCAGAACTGGCGTGCTGGCCAGCCATTCGGCGCAGCCGGCCAGGGCGGCTTGGGCGCCGTGCAAGCGGACGCGGCGCAACTGGTGCAAGCGATGGCCGGTTTTGCCGTGCCGGCCTCGGCCTCGGCGCCCTGGTCGGCGCAAGGCAACCCGTCGGCGCAGATCCAGCTGGCGGCAGCGCATTAAACCGTTGAGCAACTAGATCCACCAGCACGCAACCGGGCCGGGGTGAACAGCCTCGGCCTGGCTGCGCCGTTGAATTTCTGACATGATCCGATGACCGCAACTTTACATAGCAACGATTCGCCGCCCATTGCACCTGCGCCCGACACGGGCTTGCTGTCGCTGCTGCTGATGGCCGGCCTGCACGGCATCGCCGCCGATGGCGCCCAGCTCAAGCACGCTTTCGGCCAGGCCGTGTTCACGCGGCAAATCGTCCTGCTGGCCGCGAAACAGCTGGGCTTGACGGCCAAGCTGGTGCGCCAGGCGCCTGCGCGGCTGGCGCAAGCGCCGCTGCCGGCCATCGCCATCGATAGCGCCGGTCGTTTCTTTATCCTCGGCAAGGTCGACTCCGATGAGGACGGCGTGCGCAAGGTGCTCGTCCAGCATCCGGGCCAGCCGCCGCAGATCCTCGGCCGCGAAGCCTTTCTTGCCGCCTGGACGGGCGAACTGATCTTTTTCACCAGCAAGGCCAGCTTTGCTGGCGAGACGGCCCGATTCGACTTCAGCTGGTTCATTCCCGCCATCGTCAAGTACCGCAGGCTGCTGGGCGAAGTGCTGCTGATTTCCTTCGTGCTGCAACTGATCGGCCTGGCCACGCCCCTGTTTTTCCAGGTGGTGATGGACAAGGTGCTGGTCAACCACGCCATGCAGACCTTGAACGTGGTGGCCATCGGCCTGGTCTGCGCCGTCGTCTTCGAAGCCGTGCTTGGCCTCATCCGCACCTATGTTTTCGCGCGCACCAGCAGCAAGATCGACGTGGAACTGGGCGCGCGCCTGTTCCGCCACCTGCTGGCCTTGCCGATCGCGTATTTCCAGGCGCGCCGCGTGGGCGATTCCGTGGCGCGCATCCATGAACTGGAAAACATCCGCTCCTTTCTGACCGGCAACGCCATGACCCTGGTGCTCGACCTGCTGTTTTCCTGCATCTTCATCGCCGCCATGCTGTGGTACAGCGCCGCGCTCAGCGTGGTCGTGCTGGCCTCGATTCCCGTCTACGCGGCCCTGTCGATGCTGCTCACGCCCGTGCTGCGGGGGAGATTGAACGAGAAATTCAACCGCAGCGCGGAAAACCAGTCCTTCCTGGTCGAAACCATCAGCGGCGTCGACACGCTCAAGGCCATGGCCGTCGAACCGCGCTGGCAGCAGCAGTGGGAAAAGCAGCTGGCCGGCTATGTCTCGGCCGGGCTGTCGGCCAATAACATCGGCATGCTGGCCAGCGGCGGCGTGACGCTCGTGAGCAAACTGGTGACGGCAGCCATCATGTGGTGGGGCGCCACCCTCGTCATCGACGGCAAGATGACGGTGGGCGAACTGGTGGCCTTCAACATGCTGGCCGGGCAGGTGGCTTCGCCCATCCTGCGCCTGGCGCAGCTGTGGAACGATTTCCAGCAAGTGGGCATCTCCATGAGCCGGCTGGGCGACATCCTCAACGCCAGAACAGAAGCGGGCAGCCAGAAGGCGCGCCTGCCGCGCATCGCCGGCGCCATCGACTTCCAGCAAGTGGGTTTCCGCTACCGGCCCGATGCGGCCGAGGTGCTGCGCAATGTCTCGATCGCCATCGCACCGGGCGAAGTGATCGGCATCGTCGGGCGTTCCGGCTCCGGCAAGAGCACCCTGACGCGGCTGGCGCAGCGCCTGTATATTCCCGAGCGGGGCAAGGTGCTGATCGACGGGCAGGATATCGCCGCCATCGACACGGCCTCGCTGCGGCGCCAGATCGGCGTGGTGCTGCAGGAAAACATCCTGTTCAACCGCTCCGTGCGCGACAACATCGCCCTGAGCGACCCGGCGCTGCCCATCGATGCCGTCATCGCCGTGGCGAAGCTGGCGGGCGCCCACGATTTTATCTGCGAGTTGCCAGAAGGCTACGACACCATGGTGGGCGAGCACGGCACGGGCCTGTCCGGCGGCCAGCGCCAGCGCATCGCCATCGCCCGCGCCCTCATCGGCAATCCCCGCATCCTGATTTTCGACGAGGCGACGAGCGCGCTCGACTACGAATCGGAAAAAATCATCCAGGACAATATGCGCGGCATCTGCGCGGGGCGCACCGTGCTGATCATTGCGCACCGCCTGTCGGCCGTGCGCGAAGCGCACCGCATCGTCGTCATGGAGCGGGGGCAGGTGGCCGAACTGGGCACGCATGACGCGCTGCTGGCGCAGCCGGACGGCATCTACGCCCATCTGTTCAGCCTGCAGCAGGGCACGCACGGGAGCGCCGCATGAACGCCGGCCACCGCCTGGCCGCGTATGGCGAGCTGTTGCAGCGTTATGGGCAGGTGCTGCGGCATAGCTGGCGCAACCGCGCCGCCTTGAGCGGCTCCGTGCTCAGCGAAGACGAGGCGGCCTTCCTGCCGGCCGCGCTGGCGCTGCAGGAGCGGCCCGTGTCGCCATCGTTGCGCCTGACGGCCAGGGTGCTGATGCTGCTGGCCGCCTGCGTGGTGCTGTGGGCTGTCTTTGGCCAGGTCGACATCATCGTCAATGCGGCCGGCAAGATCATTCCGTCCGGCAACACCAAAACCATCGCCTCGGTCGACATGGCGGCCGTGCGCGCCTTGCATGTGCGCGAGGGGCAAGCCGTGCGGGCGGGCCAGCTGCTGGTGGAACTCGACAGCCGAGGCCCCGACGCCGAGCGTGACAAGGCCGCCGGCGACGCCGTGGCGGCCGCGCTGCAAATGGCCCGCGCGCGCGCGCTGATCGCCGCCATCGACACGGCGGCGATGCCGAAGCTGCTGGCGCCCGATGGCGCCTCCGCCGCCCAGCGCGAGGAAGCGCAGGGCCACCTTGACGGCCAGTACGCGAGTTTCCGCGCCAGGCTGGCGCATCTCGACGGCGAAATCGCCCGTTATGCCCAGGCGCTGCCGCTGGCCGCGCAGCGCGCCGGCGATTACCAGGCGCTGCTGGCCACGCGCGACGTGGCCGAACACGCGTGGCTGGACAAGGAGCAGGCGCGCATCGACCTGGCCGGCCAGCTGGCGTCGGCCCGCAGCGAGCGCGCCGCCCTGGTGGCGCAGACGCGCAAGGACGCCTTCGACGCATTGACGGAAGGGGCCAGGGTGGCGGCGGCCAGCGGCCAGGACGCGCGCCGCGCCGGCGCCCGGGGCAGCCTGCTGCGCCTGACGGCACCCGTCGACGGCACGGTGCAGCAACTGAAGCTGCACACGCTGGGCGGCGTGGTGCCGGCCGCGCAGGCGCTGATGCAGATCGTGCCGCGCCAGGGCAGGCTGGAAATCGACGCCGTGCTGGAAAACCGCGACGTCGGCTTCGTGCAGGAAGGGCAAGTCGTGGCCATCAAGGTCGACGCCTTCGACTACACAAAGTATGGCACCGTGCCCGCCATCGTCAGCAGCGTCTCGCGCGACGCCATCGAGGACGAGAAGAAGGGTCTCGTGTATGCCGTCAGGATCACGCTGCGCCAGCCGGCCATGGTCATCGACGGCAGATCGGTGCCGCTGTCGGCCGGCATGGCCGTGCGCGCGGAAATCCGCACGGGATCGAGAAGGGTGATCGAATACGTGCTCTCGCCGCTGGTGCAGCACCAGAGGGAGGCGCTGCATGAGCGCTAGCTGCCGCGCCGCCTTGCTCGCCGCTGGCCTGTGCCTGTGCATGAGCGCCGCGCCAGTCCGGGCCCAGTCCCTGGACGCGGGGCCATGCCCATCCACCTACGATTCCGGCGTGCCATTGAGCTTGCCGGCCGCCGTCGACCTGGCCCTGTGCCGCAACGCGCAGGTGCACGGCGCCTGGGCCGGCATCCGGCTGCAGGCGGCCGGCCTGGGCGAGGCCATGGCCGCCTTTCTGCCGGTCCTGAATGCGGCGGTGAGCCGGGTGCATGACCGCACGGCCTATCCGGGGGGCAGCACGCCCTCCGGCAGCTTGAACAGCAATACGGGATCGCTGAATCTGTCCTGGCGCCTGTTCGACTTTGGCGGGCGCGCGGCGGGCCAGCGTTCGGCGCAAGCCATGTTGGACGCGGCCCTGGCGAACCGCGACGCGGTGCTGCAAAAGACCCTGGCGGCGACGGTGAGCGCGTATTTCGAGGCGCAGACGGCAAGGGCGAGCATGCGGATGCGCGAGCAATACCAGGCGCTGGCCAACGAAACGGTGCTGGCCACGCAGCGCCGCGCCCAGCGGGGGCTCGGCGCGCACAGCGATACCCTGCAGGCGACGAGCGCCCTGGCCAAGGCGGCCCTGGGCGCCAGCCGCGCCGATGGCGAATTCCGGAAGGCCCGTGCCGTGCTGGTGTATACCCTGGGCTTGCCGGCCGATGCGGACGTGATCCTGGACGACGATGCCGGCGAGGCGGCCAGCGGCCTGCGCGAGGACTTGCAGTCCTGGCTGGCCAGGGCCAGGGAGCGGCACCCGGCCATCCTGGCCGCGCAGGCACAGCTGGCGGCCGCGCGCGAACGGGTGGACGTGACGCGCTCCGAGGGCCGTCCCAGCATCGACCTGACGGCCAATCTCTACCAGAACGGCCGGCCCAACCAGGGCTTGTCCGCCGCTGCCACGCGCGAAACCCTGGTGGGCATCGCGCTGAACATCCCCCTGTTCGACGGCTTTGCGCGCCACTACAAGGTGCGCGGCGCGCTGGCGCAAGCGGCGCAAAGGGAAGCCGAGGCCGAAGAAGTGCAGCAGCAGACCCTGATGCAACTGGTGAAAACCCATGCGGAGGCGAGCACGGCGCTGGCCAATCTTGCCGCGTCGCAGGCCTGGCTGGACGCGGCGCAGGAGGCCCTGGCCAGCGTGCGGCGCAAGTTCGGCCTGGGCGCGGCGGATATCATGGAAATGCTGAACACGCAGTCGGCGCTGCTCGAGGCGCAGCAGGAGCGCATACGTTGCCAGGCGGAATGGCGTTCGGCCCGGCTGCGGCTGCTGGCCAGCGCCGGCGTGCTGGAGCGGGAGGCCATTGCGGGACGGTAGCAGGCCCATCCGCGCGCCATGCCGGCGCACTTGTGACTATATTGGAGCAGCGTATCCACACACCGGCCAAGGGAGACATCATGCACAGCGTACAAAGATTACCCCGTGCTACTTTGGGCTAACACGCCAGCGGCGCGCCCTGTCCAAGAGGGCCGGCATTTGCTATAGTCCCAGCCATCTTTCCATCTGCCTACAGACCCTGCCATGACCTCAAGCACCAGCAGCACCATCGCGCCCCGCACCTTCGGCACGCCCCTGTCTTCCACCGCCATCAAAGTCATGCTGCTGGGCTCGGGAGAACTGGGCAAGGAAGTGATCATTTCGCTGCAGCGCCTGGGCGTGGAAGTGATCGCCGTCGACCGCTATCCGAATGCGCCCGGCCACCCGGTGGCGCACCGCTCGCACGTGATCGACATGAGCGACGGCGTGGCCCTGGCCGCCCTGATAGCGCTGGAAAAGCCGGATCTGATCGTGCCGGAAATCGAAGCCATCGCCACCGACACCCTGGCGGCGCTGGAAGCGGCCGGGCAAATCACGTGTATTCCGAACGCGCGCGCGGCCGTGCTGACGATGAACCGCGAAGGCATCCGCACCCTGGCGGCCGAAACGCTTGGCGTGGCGACGTCGCCGTACCGCTTCGCCAGCAGCCTGCAGGAGTTGCAGCTTGCCTGCCAGGAGATCGGCTTCCCGTGCGTGGTGAAACCTGTGATGTCGTCGTCGGGCAAGGGCCAGTCCAAGCTCGATGGCGCCGCTGATGTGGACGCGGCGTGGGCGTATGCGGCCAGCGGCAGCCGGGTCGATACGGGCAGGGTCATCGTCGAAGGCTTCATCGACTTCGATTACGAGATCACCCTGCTGACGGTGCGTGCCGTCGGCGCGTCGGGACAGATCGAGACGCAGTTCTGCGAGCCGATCGGCCACTTGCAGGTGCATGGCGACTACGTGGAATCGTGGCAGCCGGCGCGCATGGCGCCGCTGGCGCTGGAACGCGCGCGCGAGATGGCCCGCAAGGTGACGGACAACCTGGGCGGCCTGGGCCTGTTCGGCGTGGAGCTGTTCGTCAAGGACGACATGGTGTGGTTCTCGGAAGTGAGCCCCCGTCCGCACGACACGGGCATGGTCACCATGGCCAGCCAGGTGCAGAGCGAATTCGAGCTGCACGCGAAAGCCATCCTCGGGCTGCCCGTCAACGTGGCGCTGCGTTCGCCCGGCGCCTCGGCCGTCATCTATGGCCAGCTGGAAGCGAAAGGCATCGCCTTCGAAGGCGTGGCCGATGCCTTGAGCGTGCCGGGCGCGGACCTGCGCCTGTTCGGCAAGCCGGAATCGTTCGCCCGCCGCCGCATGGGCGTGGCGCTGGCCGCGGCCGACGATATCGACACGGCCCGCGCGCGCGCCGTGCTGGCCGCCTCGAAAGTCAAGCCGGTGGCGAAGTAAGCCTGTTTGCGGGTACCACCGCCATCAACATGGAAGCAGCATGACAGAACTCGATCATTATCTTTCGCAGCACTATCTGGACGAGACGCAGCTGGCCGCAGCCGCCGCCATGTCCATGCAAGAAATCGATGCATTGATCCAGGCCCGCCTGGTTCCCGCGCCCGCGTACGTGGTCGACGGCGGCGGCAATCTGTGCTCGTTCGTCTTTGGCGCCATGGCGGCGCCCGGGGCCCGGGCCGGCCGCTATTTTCCGCCGTCCCAGCTGGCCTGGATCGCCGTTGCGCGGCACGCTCTCGCCGAGGGACCGGAAACGGCGCCAGCGCGCCTGCAGGCGCAATTTGCGTGCCGCTACGGGGCCGCGCTGGCGACCCTGAATCTGACGACCTGGCGCTTGCGCGACAGCTTCGACGACAGCGGTGCGCCGATCGCCGATGGTTTGTTGGCACGCACCGGCAGCGCCTGGACGTATTTTTTGAACGGCACGTTTTCCCTGTGCGTGGCCAATCCCATGTCCGAGGCGCACATCGCCTGGAAGGAAGTGCTGCAGGAAAAGCTCGCGCAGCAAAGCGATAACGGCAGCAAGACGCTGTTGCCGCAACAGCAGGCGCAGGAAATGCATGCGCTGATCGATGCCTATGCGGCGGCCGCCATGCCTTTTTCGCCCATCGAATACGCCTTGAGCAGCCGCAAGCGCCTGGTCGAGGATCTGCGGGCGAACCTCCGCGTGAGCGACGAAGACGGGATGCCTGCATGACGGCATCAGCGACGCACAGCCTGCCGCAGGCCGACGCCGGCGGCGACGACATCAAGCGCAAGCTGCGCGGCCATATCGCGCGGCGCAACCTGGCCGGCGCCGCCAACGACTGCAAGTGGAACGAGCTGCTGGCCTTCATGCGCGGGCAGCCCGACTGGGCGCCGTCGTACCGTTACGGCTCCGTGTCCGGCTACGTCTCGGGCTGGGACACGGAGTGGGATTACCACCCGCCGTTCCCCTTCCTGGGCGTGGAATGGTTCGACATCAGCCTGTATTCGGAAGAACACGTGGGCATGCTGCTGCCGAAGACCATCATCGACCATGGCGTGTGGATCGTGCCCGAGCTGGCGCGCATCGGCTTCGATTTCGAGGTGCGCGGCCGGGTGGCGCGCATCTGGGGCTATTTGCCACGCTCGTACCACGATTTTCCACCCGCCGACGAATGCAAAGACCAATCTCATGCCTGATAACGACATTCCCCAAGTAGCGCAACCGGACGACGCCGTCGTCGGCAAGGAAGCGGGCGCGCAAATGCTGGCTGCGGCCTGCGCCGCGCGCGACGCGTTTTATGCCACCCTGGGGGCAATGGACGCCGACGTGCTGGCGCCGCTGCTCAACCCGGCATTCATGGGCGGCCCGCGCTGGCCCTCGTTGCGCCAGGCCTGGCGCGTGATCCGCCGCGCCGAGTCGATCATTCTTGCCAGCGATGGCTTGAGCGATCCGTTCGAGGACGACGACGACGTGTTCGTCCCGCGCGGCCACCTGCTGGAAGTGTGTATCGAGGCGCCGCTGTCCGCCTTCGACGGCCAGGAAGTGGCGCATTCCTGGCTCTTCGACGTGATCTATCAGGTCAGCCAGAACGTGGCCGACCACGGCTCCATCGATTTGCTGGTGCAGCGCCACGGCAGCGTGTCGATGGCGCTGGACTTGCGGGGTGCGCCCAAGGGACTGGAAGACGCAAACGAACAGGTGGGCGTGCTGCTGGCCCAGGGCGCAAGCAGCATTCCACCATCCATGGCCACGCCGTATGGCGAAGTGATGCTGCTCACGCTTACCGTGCTGCAGCCGGCGGAGCTGGAGTTTATCGGCACGGCCGAAGACAAGGCGCAATCGCGGCGCGACCTGGCCGCAGCGCTGGCGGCCTCGCCGACCGGGCATCTGAGCCTGGCCAAACGGCCGGCCGTCATTCCCCGCTAGGCGCTTCGGCCGGCGGCACGGCCGGTTCTTGCGGTACTTCCTTTGCTTGCATGACGGCCGGCGGCGGTTCTTTCCACTTGCCCGCCGCCTTCAGCTTGTTCTTCAGCCCGGGCAAAGGAAAACCCAGCGCATAGGCTTTTTGCGCATGCGCGCTGGCTTTTTCGTATTCCTTCTTTTTCACATACATCAGGCCCAGGTTGTACTGGATGGTGGCCTGCTCGGGCGCCAGGCGGCTGGCAGCGTCCAGCTGCTCCAGCGCCATCGCGTCCTGGCCCGTGGCCAGCAGGTAATTGCCATACACCATGCGCGCCGTCACATCGTGCGGCGCGAAGGCGATTGCCCGTTCGAAGTAGCAGCTGACCGTGTAGCGGGCGCCATGCGGCTGGGCGTTTTTCAGGCGCAAGCCCAGCTTGGCCATCGACGCCAGCGCCCGGTGGTGATTCGGGAAGTGTTCGAGCGTGTAGAGAAATTCCCGCTTGACCTTGAGGATTTCGATCATTTCCAGCATGCCGCGGCTGGCCGCATACACGGCGCCGGACCACGACCAGGCGCGCGGGTCGCCTTCGTCGCCGTACTGTGCCACTTTCGACAGGTCGACGGAACCGACGAGGTCGGCCAGGTCGGCCGTGGTGGGATCGTGCGGCGCATACGTGCCGATGCCGCAGCGGCCCGCTTCGGACAGGTGGATGCGCTCGACGGGCATGCGCAGGAAGTCGCCCGCGTACTGTTCCTCCAGGCGGGCGCGGCAATGGGGACACAGTTCGCCCTGCAGCTCGGCATCATAGCTGGCGCGAAAGTCGGCGCGCATGCTGTGCGGCACCAGGTGCAGCGGCGATTCGTGCACGGGACAACCGGCGATGCCGTACAGCGCCCCTTCGCTGCTGTGGCTGTATTCTTCCAGTCCCCGCTTGAGCAGGATTACCATGGTCGACTTGCCGCCCGACGGCGGACCCAGCAACAGCAACATGCGCCGGCCCACCTCGGAACCGGCGGCGGCCGCCTTGAAATAGGCGGCCACGCGGTCGATCGCCTCGTCGATGCCGAACAGCTCGTCGTCGAACAGGCGGCAGCGGAAGCGCCCGTTGTCATCGGTCTGGCCATTCCAGCGCATCATGTCCCACAGGTACTGGTGCGCGCTGCGCGTCAGCAGGGGCGCGCGGCCCGGCAGGATCTGCTCGATGAAGTCGGCAAAACTGCCGCGCCAGGGACTGACGCGGTGTTTTTCCGCCCAGGCCGCCATGCCATGCATAAAACCGGCATGTTGATCCGCAGGCGCGTCGTCGTGGCGTGTCATACCAGGGCTCGTCATTGTTTCCCCATCCATACCGTTGCTGCCGTGAACCAGGCCCGGTTCCAGCCTGTCAGCCAAGTATACGACGCTGCCTCTGGCCGCACGCCTGATCTCGCTCAACCTTGACGAGGGAACTATTTTTATCCTCGCTGCCCCCGCTGGAGTGGGGCAGCCACGCGTCGACGCGGTTCAATCCAGATCAATACCGGCCGGCGCGGCCCGTCCACACTGGTGCTTTGCGGCGACCCACGAGGAGAACATCATGATGGACAATGAGAATGGTTTCAGCGCCCCGCCTGGCAGCAGCGGCAGGGGCCAAAGCGCGGACGATGAAGAGGCCGTCGGCCAATTCTCCGCCCCCGGAGAAGACGACAATACGATCGAGAGCGCGTCCGTCTCGGACGTGCCCGACGCCCTGAGCGGCGTCAGCATGGAATTGCTGGAAATCAAGCGCAGCATCGAAGACGGCATGCGCCACAGCATCTCCCAAGCGGGCGGCGTGCGCGCGGCCGATGCCTTCAGCGACGGCGGCAATATCCAGGGCGTGTCCATTGGCCTGGGCGAGGGCGCCAGCGACAGCTCCTCCGGCGAACCGGGCTTGCCGGCCCTGACCCTGTACGTGGCCGAGCCCACCTCCGTCGACCGCGCCAAGGCTGCCATCGTGGGGGCCATGGGCGTGCGCGCCGTGTCCAGCGACAGGGTGCCCGTCAACATCGTCGTCACGGGCGTGATCGATGCGCAACCGCACCGCTTCCGTATTCGCCCGGCACCGGGCGGCGTGTCGGTCGGGCATTTCCGCATCACGGCCGGCACCATCGGCTGCCTTGCCGTGGGGCGCAGCGCGCCGCGCAACAGCCGTTTGATGATTCTTAGCAACAATCACGTGCTGGCCAATTCCAACGGCGGCGTGTTCAACGACTGCATCGTGCAGCCCGGCCCCATCGACGGGGGACGTTGTCCGCAAGACCAGGTGGCCGTGCTCGAGCGCTTCGTGCCCATCAATTTCAGCGGCGGCGTCAACTTTGTCGATTGCGCCACCGGCTGGGCCTGGCCAGACCGCGTGCGCCGCGAACTGGTTTACCTGAGCGGCGGCGTACCGGCGTACTTCCGCATCAGCAATGCGCTGGTGGCGCCCGCGCTGGGCATGATGGTCGGCAAGTCCGGACGCACGACGCAATTGACCCAGGGCCGCATCACGGGCCTGGGCGCCACCATCAACGTCAATTACGGCGGCGGCAGGATCGCGCTGTTCCAGGACCAGATCGCCATCACGGGTGTCAGCGGGGCGTTCAGCGCGGGCGGCGATTCCGGCTCGTCCATCTGGACCTGGAACCAGCAGCGCAATCCCGTCGGCCTGCTGTTTGCCGGCGGCGGCAATATCACCTTTGCCAACCAGATGCGGCGGGTGGTGGTGGCGCTCGACATCAATTTGTACACCTGAGCACGCAATACGGGCATGACGCGGCGGCGTTGCGCCGCCTTGCATAACGCTGCTTTTTGCACGATGATGATCTTGGTCAAGGGGCGCCGCCACGCAGGGTGTTTGCCGGCGAAGCGTGGTGCAATGCCGGATGGCCGGGTGTATCATGGAATGCATCAGGAGGGTGTGTCATGTCAAACAGTAAATTTGCACAATCGCCATATACCGTCTTCGAGGACGCCGCCATGCCGTATTTGCCGGATGAGAACGCTGGACAGGGCATGCCGCAGTACGCCCATGTCGCACCGCAGGGCCGCCTGGAAGCGGCAAAGCGGCGCAACGAGCGGGCGCTGATGGCCATCGATGGCGTGGAAGGCGTCAGCCTGGGGCAGACGGCCGTGGGCAAGGAAGCGCTGGTCGTGTATCTGCGCGACTCGTCCGTCAAGCGGCGCGTGCCGTTGCAGGTCGAAGGCTATCCGGTGGAAACGAGCATCACGGGCCAGATCGATATCCAGCGCGGCTAGGCAGGCCTGCGGACAGGCCTGCCTGTGCATCGGCCAGCCTTATTTGCTCAGGCGGCCGATCGCTTCGGCCACGCCCGCGCCATACGCGGGATCGCACAGGGTGCAGTTGCCGATGTGGCGTTGCTTGACTTGTTCCGAGGCGCCCGAGATGGCGCGCGCCGTGTTGTCGAACAAGGCTTGCTGCTGTGCCGGCGTCATCAGGTGGAACAGGGCGCGCGGCTGCGAGTAGTAATCCTCGTCGACGCGGTGGTTCCAGTGGTCGGCCGCGCCCTCGATGCTGAGCGGCGGTTCGCGGAAATCGGGCTGCTCGGCCCATTCCTGCTCGCTGTTCGGTTCATAGCCCAGGGTGCCGCCCTGGTTGCCGTCGACCCGCATCTGGCCGTCGCGGTGGTAGCTGTGGAACGGGCATTTCGGCGCGTTGACAGGAATATGGCTGTGGTTGACGCCGAGGCGGTAGCGCTGCGCGTCGCCATATGAGAACAGCCGGCCTTGCAGCATCTTGTCCGGTGAAAAGCTGATGCCGGGCACCACGTTGGCCGGATTGAAGGCCGCTTGCTCCACTTCGGCAAAGTGGTTGTCGGCATTGCGGTTCAGTTCCAGCACCCCCACTTCGATCAGCGGATAGTCGCCGTGCGGCCACACTTTCGACAGGTCAAACGGGTTGAGGTGGTACGTGCCTGCCTCTTTTTCCGGCATGATCTGCACGTACAGGGTCCAGCGGGGGAAATCCTTGTTTTCGATGCTTTCATACAGGTCGCGGTGCGAGCTTTCGCGGTCCTTGCCCACCAGCGCTTCGGCTTCGGCGTCCGTCAGGTTTTGAATCCCTTGCTGGGTTTTAAAGGTGAACTTGACCCAGAAACGCTCGTTTTGCGCATTCAGGAAGCTGAAGGTATGGCTGCCGAAGCCGTGCATGTGGCGGAAACTGCGCGGCAAGCCCCGGTCGCTCATCACTACCGTCACCTGGTGCAGCGCCTCGGGCAGCGAGGTCCAGAAGTCCCAGTTGCTGTTGGCGCTGCGCAATCCTGTGCGCGGGTCGCGCTTGATGGCGTGATTCAAATCGGGGAATTTCAAGGGGTCGCGCATGAAAAACACGGGCGTGTTGTTGCCGACCAGGTCCCAATTGCCTTCTTCCGTGTAGAACTTCAGGGCGAAGCCGCGGATATCGCGTTCCGCATCCGCCGCGCCCCGTTCGCCGGCCACCGTGGAAAAGCGCGCAAACATCGGCGTTTGCTTGCCCACCGCGCCAAAGATTTTCGCCCGCGTGTAGCGCGTGATGTCGTGCGTGACGGTAAACGTGCCGTGCGCGCCGGAACCCTTGGCATGCATGCGGCGCTCGGGAATGACTTCGCGGTCGAAGTGGGCCAGCTTTTCCAGGAACCACACATCTTGCAGCAGGGCCGGGCCGCGCGGACCGGCCGTCTGGATGTTCTGGTTGTCGACGACAGGCGCGCCAAAGGCGGTGGTCAGCTTTTTCATTGGACTCGTTCTTTCATGGCTAGGCAGAGCAATGGACGCACCGGCGCTACTCAAACACTGGCTGGGTTGAATGCACACTCACCGGGGCTGGTCCAGAGTAAAATTTCTAAAATGCTACTTCAGTGTAAACCTTTTTGTACGGAACGGCTTGCCACGCCGCCCATGCAAGCACCGGCGGCATCCTTGCATCATAAGCGCTGGACGGCCGCCGCTCCCGCACGCTTGCAAGTTGCCAGTATATAAAGGCAGGCCTCGCTCACGCCACTGGCCTTTTGTCCAGTCCTTAGAAACGGTTCCAATTGTTATGCCGATGTTCCGTCGCTTCCTTCATCAGGTGACCGGCGCGTAGCGCGTCGTCTGCCTGCACCGCCATGGCCAGTTCCTGGATGGCGGGCGGGTATTCGTGGTGGGCCGCTTCTTCCAGCAATTCGCGGCCTTTGGCCAGGTCGCGCGGCACGCCGCGGCCTTCGCGGTAGGCGTTGTACAACAGGAACATGGCGTGTGGATTACCCAGTTCGCCCGACTTGGCCAGCCAGCGCGCGGCGATCGCGGGGTCTTTCGGCACGCCTTCGCCATTCGCCGCCAGCAAGCCCAGCATCAAGGCCGCCTTCGCATGGCCTTGCTGCGCCGCCTGGCGGTACCACAGCCAGGCCTGCGCCGGCGTGGCCGCGCGCAGCATCTGGCCCAGTTCGAAGGCCGCTTCCGTGTCGCCCGCGCGCGCCGCCTGTTCGAACAGGGCGATCGCATCGGCGCGGCGTTCGGGACGGGGTTGGTAAATCAGCGCCAGTTCGCGTTCGGCGACAGGCATGTTCTTGCCGGCCCAGCTGCGCACACGGCGTTCGGCCTGGTGGTCGCCCGCCTGGCGCGCATGCATGGCGACGGCTTCGATTTCCGCCGCCGTGGGCGGCGGCGACGCCTGGCAGGCGGCCAGGACGGCGGCCAGCACGACGGCAGGGAGGGAGAGTGCGTGTTTCATCTGGATCAGCTTTCATCAAAACAGGCCGGAACTGCAACAGTCCCGGCCCATGGACCTTATTTGCTCAGGTCGATGCGGTACTTGGCGAAACCGCTGGCGTCGAGGCCCCCTTCGGCCGCCACATTGGCGATGCCGCTGCCTTGCGCCAGCGCCAGGTGGCCAGGCGCCGAGCGCAGGATCACGGGGCCGGCCGTGGCCGTCTTGACGAAGCTCCAGCTGCGCGCGCTACCATTGGCCGCCAGCGTCACCTTGCCGCCCTTGGTGCTGAGCGACGCCAGATAATTGCTGACCACGGCCTGGTTCGCATCGGGCGACTTGATGATGGTCTTGCTGCCATCGATGCCAGGCACGGCGCCGCCGCCACCGGCGCGGTAGTCGTTGGTGGCGACGATGAAGTCATCGCCATCGGCGACAGGTGCGCCCTTGTACGTGAGGTTGACGATGCGGCTGCCCGGTTTTTTCGTCACGTCGATCTGGTACGTGAGCGCATTGTTTTCCGCGTAGAACACGTCATAGTTATAGATCGTGCCATACGAGGGCACCAGATCCTGCTCGGCCGTACTGGCCGGGTCGATCTGGTTGAATTGCTTGGCCGACGTTTCCAGCCACGCCTTCAAGTCCGCGCCCTTGATTTTGACGGCTTGCAGGTTGTTATTGCTATACAAATACAAGTCGCCCGGATTGCGCACTTGCAAGCCGATTGGCGCGGCCGGCGTGGCGCCGGATGCCACGTCCGTGAAGTCCGACGGCCCGTTGCGGCCCGCCTTGAATGGCGCGCTGCAGGAAATGACGGGGATATTCTTGTAGCTGGACAGGGTGGCATCCGTGCTGGTGGCGATGAAGTTCTTCACGTAATCGAGCTGCGCCTGATTCACCAGCTGGATGGCGCTCACGTCGCCCACCAGTGCAAAATAGGCGGACATCGCGAAATCCGTGCTGATGCCCAGCGGCTGTTTGGCGTAGGCGATGGTGGCGGCGTGCTCGGTGGCCACCAGCGGCGCGATGGCCGGGTCGGCTTTCACGAGGGTCTTGCCATCCGTGTATTTGAAGCCGCGCGATTCCACCGTCGTCTTGGCCGGCTGCACCACCCATTTACCGCCCTGGTACGCCAGCGTCAGCTGGATGATGCCCAGACGGCGGCCCCAGCTTTGCGCCATGACGGTGGGCACGCCGTTGACGAAACCCTTTTCGGCGTCGATCTTCGCGCTGGCCGGGAAGGCGGCAAACGAGGCGTCCAGCGCGGCCGCGCCGTTTTCCTTGCCCTTCGGGAAGATCAAGTGCGAGTGGCCGATCATCAACGCGTCGATGCCCGTGCTGGTCAGGTGGTAGCTGCCGTTTTCCATCTTCGGGCTGTAGGCGCTCGTGTCCAGGCCGCCGTGCGACAGGGCTACGACCAGGTCGGCGCCCTTGCTGCGCAATTCGGGCACGTACTGTTTCGCCGCTTCCTGCACACCCGTCACGCTGACCTTGCCAGCGAGCACTTTCTGATCCCATTCGAGGATTTGCGGCGGCACAAAGCTCAGCACGCCCACATTGATTTTTACCGTCAGCTTGCTGCCATCGGGCGCCGTGGCGGTGAAATCGCGGGGCAGCAGGGTGTAGGGCTGGAAGATGGGCTTGCCGCTGGCCACGCCGACGACATTGCTCAGCACGGAAGGGAAGGCGGGCGCGCCGCAGGTGCCCGTCGGCTTGGCCACGCCGGGAATGCCGAAATCCGTGTTGGTGATCTGGCTCAGGTAGGGCAAGCCATAGTTGAATTCGTGGTTGCCCATGCCGCCCGCGTCGTATTTCAGCGCGTTCATGGCCTTGTGCACGGCCAGCGTGCCGGAGCAGGGCACGGGCGCGGCCACGGCCTGCAGGTCGGCCAGCAAAGTACCCTGGATGACGTCGCCATCGTCGAGCAGCACATTGTTCGGATTTTCCGCGCGCGCCGCCTGGATCAGCGTCGACGTGCGCTCCAGGCCCAGGCTCGTGTCTTCGGCCAGCGCGTAATAGTTATAGCTGAGGACGTTCGAGTGAATGTCCGTGGTTTCCAGCAAGGCCACCGTGACCGTCGTGCCTTCGGGAATGGCCGGCGCCGCCGGGGTATTCGAACTGCCGTTACAACCGACGAGACCTGCACTTGCCAGCGCCGCCAGCATGACCCAATTTGTTTTCATTACCGCCCTCGGAAAGATTCAAAGGACGCGACTGTAACGCCGCCATATGACGCGGCGATGACAGCCGTGCAAGGCGCATGGAATCAGGGGCGCGCGCAGGCTGCCCCGGCCTTGGCTAGCCAGGCCGCATCGCTGGGACCCAGGCGGCGGGTGCAGAAGCGATGTTCAGAAGTGAGTATCACTGTGTACGGCAAGCCCTTGATTTGATTGCCAAAGGTAGACAGCAAGGCAGGCGACGCCAAGCCCTGGGGATAGCTGGCCGGGTGCTGCCGCAGGAACGCTTGTGCGGCCTCCCGCGTGTCGATGGCGATGCCGATGTGGAGCAAGCCGGGCTGGCGGGCGGCGTGGGCATTGAAAATCGGCAACTCCTGGATGCACGGCAGGCAGTCGCTGGCCCAGAAGTTCAGCACCACGGCCTGCCCCTGGAAATGGCTGAGCTTCAACCGGCCATCGCCATCGAGGCGGGGCAAGTCGAATGACGGCGGCGCGGCGCTCGCATGGCCAGCCAGCAAAAGCAATAGTGCCGGCCAGCGTGTCATGGCGGCACCACGGCCGCGTCCGTCATGCGGTAATACAAGCCCATGGGGTCGCTGGCCAGCACCTTCAGTTTGCCTTGCATGATGAAGGGCGCGTAGCTGAATTTCACAGGGGTGCGGCTCTTGATTTCCACCACGCCTTCCGGGCCGGCCGGCAGGCAAAAGGGACAGCTGGCCGAGGTGACGGTCAGCAGGAAGTGTTTCTGCTTCTGTCCAGGTTCCAAAGGCATCATGAAACCCTGCACTTTCACTTCCGTGTTGTCGAGTGCGCTGATTGCCGGCGTGTACTTCGGCACCATGCGGCCCTTTTTCGCCTTCACCGTGGTGGCCTGGCCCAGCAGTTTCCACGAGACCACGCCGGGCAAGTCCGTCAAGGGCGCGAAGAACGACGGTGGTTCGTCGGCGGGTGCCGCTGCGGCGCTGGAGGCCAGCAGCAGGCAGGCACCCAAAACAAGGATTTTCAGCATGTTCTTTCCTTTCAGGGACGCGCCAGGGTGGCGGCGATATCGGTGCGGTAGGCGCGCAGGGCGGGCAGGGCGGCGGCCAGCAGGCCGACGGCCACGGCAATCAAGGGCAGCCACGCTTCGCCGGGCGTGATGCGCCACGCTTGCAGGTGCAGGTCCTGCATCGCTTCCTGCCAGCCCAGCAAGCCGACTGCCGCATGGCCCAACAGCCAGCCCAGCGCCGCGCCCGTCAATGACAGCAGCAAGCCTTGCGCCAGCAGCAGCCGCAGCAGTGTGGCGGGCGAGGCGCCCAGGGTGCGCAGGATGGCCAGGTCCCACTTGCGCTCTTCCAGCGCGCCGTACAGGGCCACGAACAGCGACAGGGCCGCCACCAGCAGCACGCCGGCGGCGATCGCCCGCAGCACATCGATGCCCACGCCCAGCAAATTGAACAGGCGTGCCGCCTCGAAAGCGGGCTGCGCCGCCTGCAGGCGCGGCTGGCCATTTACCCAGCGCGGCAGGCTGACGGCGGCCAGCGGAGAGGCGTAGTGCACCAGCACGGCTGTCAGTTCGCGCTCGGGCGCGCCAGCGGGATGTTCATCGGGATCCGTTGCATGCACTTGCCACACGGAAGCGACGGGCGTGAGGATCAGCCGGTCGAGCACCGTGCCCGTGGGCGCCAGGATGCCCACTACCTTGTAGGGCGCATGCGCGTGCACTTCTCCGCCGGCCGCCAGCCCGTGCGAACCGGCAAAGGTGGCGCCCAGGGTGGCTCCCGTCTCGTGCGCGGCCCGGGCGCCGAACACGGCTTGCATGGGCTGTGTGAACAGTGTGCCTTGCGCCAGGCGCGCGCCATAGTGCTCCAGCAGCGCCGTGGTGCTGCCGACGATGCGGAAACCGTGAAAATTGTCACCCAGCGCAAGCGGGATCGCGGATTGCACCAGCGGTTGCGCGGCCAGCGCCGCCAGCGCGCTATCGGGAATGTTGCCGGTCGGGATATCGGCGTGATACACGGACGACAGGATCAGTTGCAAGGGCGAGCCTTTCGCGCCCACCACCAGGTCGATGCCTTGCGCATCGCGCTCGGCGTGCTCTTCCAGCTGGCTGGATACGGCAAGGATGAAGGTCATCATGCCGATGCCGATGGCCACCAGCAGCAGATTCAGGCTGGACGCCAGCGGCTTGTGGCGAAGGGCGCGCCAGGCCAGGGTGGCCGCGTTCATGCCGCCCCCCCGGCGCGCGGCAAGCGCAGCACGAGAGCATGAGGCAAGGCGGCCAGCACCCTGGCGTCGTGGCTGGCGATCACCAGCGAGGCGCCAACTTGCGCGGCCTGGCTGGCCATCAGGGTGACGACGGCGGCGCAGGCGGCGTCGTCGAGGTTGTCCGTCGGTTCGTCGGCCAGGATCAGTTGCGGGCGCATGACGACGGCGCGCGCGATGGCGGCCCGTTGCCGTTCGCCGCCGCTCAGGGCATGCGGGTAGGCATCGAGCTTGTTGGCCAGGCCCAACTGGCCCAGCAGGCTGGCCGCGCGGGCCGGATCGGGCCGCTGGCCGCTGGCATAGGCGGGCAGCAAGACATTATCGCGCACGTTCAAGCTGGGCACCAGCGCCAGTTGCTGGGGCAGCAAGCCGATGGTGCGGCCGCGCCAATTGTCGCGCTGGCGTGGCGTGAGGCTGGGCAGGGACGTGCCCGCCACGTCGAGGCGGCCCGCCTGGGGCGCCAGGATGCCGGCCAGCAAATGCAGCAGGGTGGATTTGCCGGAGCCGGACGGCCCCAGCAGCAGCGCGTGGCGCCCGGCGGGCAAGTGGAAGGCGCCGATATCGAGCACGGGGGTGGCGGGGTCATAGCCATAGGTCAATGAGGCAAGGTGGAGCATGGAATTCTTTCGGGTGGCCGTTCGGTAAAAATCGCCGCACAAATGCAACTGAGCTGCATTATAATTCAAACGCAATCGACTTGCATTTAAAATGCGACCGCCCATTGCTCACCCTCAATCGACTCCATCCCGAAGGATTTCCAGCATGCACCAGCGCAAACTCCCCGTCACCGTCCTGTCCGGCTTTCTCGGCGCCGGCAAGACCACCTTGCTCAATCACATACTGCGCAACCGCGAAGGCAAGCGCGTGGCCGTCATCGTCAACGACATGAGCGAAGTCAATATCGACGCCTCACTCGTCAAGGATGGCGCCGCGGCGGCCGGCGCGGCCCTATCGCGCACGGAAGAAAAACTCGTGGAAATGTCGAACGGCTGCATCTGCTGCACCCTGCGCGACGATTTACTGCTGGAAGTGCGGCGCCTGGCTGCGGAAGACCGCTTCGATTATCTGCTGATCGAATCGACGGGCGTGGGCGAGCCGATGCCCGTGGCCGCCACCTTCGACTTCGAAGACGAGCACGGCGACAGCCTGAATGACGTGGCGCGCATCGACTGCATGGTCACCGTCGTCGACTGCGCCAACCTGCTCAATGATTTCCATAGCGAAGACAGCCTGGAACAGCGCGGCGAGATCGCGGGCGAGGGCGACGACCGCCAGCTGGCCAACTTGCTGACGGAACAGATCGAATTTGCCAATGTCATCGTCCTCAACAAGGTCGATATGGTCGATGCGGCCGAGCGCCTGCGCGTGCTGGCCATTGTAAAAGCCCTGAATCCCGGCGCGCGCATCCTCGAAACCAACCAGTCCGTCGTGCCGCTCGACGCCATCCTGGGCACGCACTTGTTCGACCTGGAGCAGGCGGCCAGCATGCCGGGCTGGGCCCAGGAATTGGCCGGCGTGCATACGCCGGAAACGGAAACGTATGGCATCAGCAGTTTTGTGTACCGCGCGAAAGCGCCATTCCACGCGCAGCGCCTGCACGATTACATTGCCCAGCCGATCAAGGGCGTGGTGCGCAGCAAGGGATACTTTTGGCTGGCCAGCCGGCCCGAATGGGTGGCCAGCCTGTCCGGCGCGGGCAAGCTGATGAATATCGAACCCGTGGGCCTGTGGTGGGCATCCGTGCCCAAGGAGCGCTGGCCGACGGATGCCGCCTCGCTGGCGGAAGTCAAAGCGGGCTGGAGCGAGCCATATGGCGACCGCTACCAGGAGCTTGTCTTCATCGGCCAGGACATGGACCAGGCAGCCATCGAAGCGGACTTGAAGAAATGTCAACTCAACTATACGGAAACGCGCCAGGGCATGGCCGCCTGGCGCAAGCTGCCCGACCCGTTTCCCCAATGGCAGCGCATGGAAGAACTGGAAGACTAACCTTGAAAAGAAAGCACACCCCATGACAGAACTGATCCCCGTCACCATCATCACGGGTTTTCTCGGCAGCGGGAAAACCACCTTGCTCAAGCGCATATTGCAGGGCGATCACGGCGTGCGCATCGCCGTGATCGAAAACGAATTCGCCGCCGAAAGCATCGACCATGGCTTGCTGGTGCAAGACAGCGACGAGCAGATCGTGGAAATGAACAATGGCTGCATCTGCTGCAGCGTGCGCGGCGACCTGATCCGCATCCTGGACGAGCTGCACGCCAAACGCGCAGCGGGGACGATCGCCTTCGACCACGTGATCATCGAAACGACGGGCCTGGCCGCGCCCGGTCCCGTGGCGCAAACCTTCTTTGCGGAGCCGTCCGTCAGCGAGCATTACATGCTCGACGCCATCTTGACGGTGGTCGACGCGCGCCATGCACAGCAGCAATTGACGGCGCACAAGGAAGCGCAGGAGCAAGTGGGCTTTGCCGACCGCATCCTGCTGTCGAAGACGGACCTGGTCAGCAAGGACGAGCTGGCCGCGCTGCGCCAGCGCTTGATCGCCATCAATGGCCGTGCCAGCATCCAGAAGGTGCGCTTTGGCAATGTTCCGCTGCGCGACATCCTGAACATTCGCGGTTTCAATTTGAACGCCATCGTCGAGCTGGAGCCCGATTTCCTGGGGGAGCTGGGCCACCGCCATGGCGACGGCGTGCAGTCGTTCGTCTACCACCAGTCCCAGCCGCTTGATCTGCTGCAGGTGGAAAATTTTCTTGATGCCGTGGTGCAGCTGTTCGGCAGCCAGCTGATGCGCTACAAGGGTATTTTGTACGTGGCCGACCTGCCATGCCGCGCCGTCTTCCAGGGCGTGCACATGCTGATGGGCTCGGAACTGGGCGCGCCGTGGCGCGATGGCGAGCCGCGTGCCAGCAAGATGATCTTTATCGGCCGCGACTTGCCGCGGGAGATGCTGACGCGGGGCCTGGACCGCTGCGTGGCCGGCGCCGCCACCCCAGCCAGCATGATGGCCGAGGTGATGGCCGAGGCGGCGGCATGAGCGTGGAAGCGGGCTTGCCCGCCCTGGCGCTGATCTTTCTCCTCGGCATGCGGCATGGGCTGGAACCGGACCACCTGGCCGCCGTCGATGGCCTGACGCTGCGCAGCCAGTCCGCCCATCCGCGCTGGGCCCCGTGGATGGGCGCGCTGTTTGCGCTGGGGCATGGCGTCACCGTGCTGGCCATCGTGGCCGTGGCCGCCGTGGCGTCGGCGCAATTCACGCCATCGGAAACCGTGTTCGGCTGGCTGGAGTGGCTGCCCATCGCCTTGCTGCTGCTCATCGCCGCCATGAATGCGCGCAGCTTGCTGACCGGCGCCCAACTGGCCGAGGTGCGTGGCCGGCTGCTGCCGCGCTGGTTGCGGGGCGCTTCCGGGCCGCTGGCCGCCATTGTCGTCGGCATGCTGTTCGCGCTGGTGTTCGATACGGCCCTGCAGGCGGCCGCCTGGGGCTATGCGGCCGTCGCGCTGGGCGGCATGCAGCCGGCCTTGCTGACCGGCCTGGTGTTTGCCGTGGGCATGGGCGTGACGGATGCCTTCGATGGCTGGGTCACGGCACAAGTGATGCGCACCGGCAAGATTGACCTCGTGCGCGCCTTCCGGCGCCGCCTGGGCTGGCCCATCGTCGCCATCTGCGTGGCCATGGCTGCCACCATGGCGGCCGGCAAGGTCGATCCCGCCTGGTCGCTGCCGGAAAGCTGGACGGCGGCCCTCGGCGCAGCCATGGTATTGCTGATGGCGGCCCTGTACGGCTGGACTTTGCTGGGTTTACGCCGCGTGCGTGCGTGAGGCGGGGGCGTGGCTTTGTTGATCAGGAAACAGGCAATGCCGCCGCTGGCAGCGCTTACTTGCAGCGCGGGCATAGGCCCTTGATCAGGTAATCGACTTCGCCGCCGCTGAAACCTTCCGGCAAGAGCACGGGCGGCGGCAGCTTGACTTCATTGAAGCAGGTGACGTTGGCGCACTTGGTGCACTGGAAATGCGCGTGCTCGTGCGCCTGGTGGCCAGCGCCGGCGCTGAAGCGCCACACCTGGTCGGCGCCCGCGATACGGTGCACCAGTTCATTTTCCGTCAGCCATTCCAGCACCCGGTACAGGGTGACGGAATCGATATCGCTGTCCTGCGACAGCGCCTGCTGGATTTCATGGTGGGTCAGCGAACGGCTTTGCGCCATTAGAAAGTCGAGCACCTTCACGCGCGTCTTGGTGACGCGGGCATTGGTGTTGCGGATCAGCGATTCGGCGTGCGGTGTAGAAGATGATGTCAACATGATAGGCCTGCTTGCGGGGGATCGGCTGGCGGCGTCATCGCCGTGCCTTAGCCACCCTCTGGGCCGTATCTTAGCATGCGTGCCGCACCGGATGGAACGGTGTCATGGTTTGAACGTCCAATAGCGGCCGGCCACCGTATCGACGGGGTCGAGAAAGCGCTGATCGGCGCGCGCATGGTTGCGTATCAGATAGAACATGTCGGACAGGGCGGAGCGCTTTTCCGCAAAATACGCATGTTTCATGAAGCTCGTGTCGACCCCGGTGGCGTCGATGGTTTCCACGCCCGCCACGATCAGCATGCCGGCGCCGCTGTCGCCCGCGCGCGCGTAGCCGTGCACGGCTTTCGAGGCGGCCAGGGCCAGGTCTTGCGACGAGGCATACAAGGTGACGGGGTTGCGCGCGCCGGCCAGTTTTGGCGCGATATCGTGCTTGAAGACGGCGGCGTCGATATCGGGCGCGGACAGGATGATTTCCGTGATCTTGTGCGCCAGCTGCGGCTGCGCGGCCAGCAAGCCGGCCACGGCGCGCGCCAGGCCCCGGCTGCCCATGCTGTGTCCGACCAGATACACTTGCGCCGCCTCCGTGCTGGCGAGAAAGTCGGCCAGGAAGCTGGTAATGTGGGGCGTGCTCCACTCGATATTGTTTTCATCGATGGTGTAGGCGGCCAGGTCGCCGCGCGAAGGCCAGCTGTAGAACACGGGCGCGCCGTCAAAGCCCAGGTCGTAGGCCATCTGTCCCGTGCGCCGCGCCGCATCCTCGAAAGTCACGTGATAGCCATGCACGAAGACAAAGGCGCTCTTGCCGGCCGATGCGCGGATCTGCGTTTTCAATGCGGCAAAAAAATTGTCGCGGTCCTGCACCTCGGCGCTCAGCAGCACCACGTGCTTGGCCGGGTCGTCGCGAAATTCCAGGCGCCACAGCGACGGCGATTCCAGCTGGCCCATGCGGTGGTCGCGGGGGATGCTGATGTCACAGCTGCCATAGCTGAGCGGGCCATCGCCGCCGCCATTGCCTCCCGTGATGCTGCGTTCGCCGCTGAAGCGCTGCGCCGGCGGCTTGCCCACGTCGCGCTGGCGGTCCGTGGCGAAATACACTTTGACGACGGCATAGTTCGAGACGACGGCGCTCTTGTCGGCCGGCGCGGGCACGGCTTCCACGTCGGGGACCTGGGGGAAGGGCCGCTGCAGAGAGTCGAGCAAGCCTTGCGCGGCAAACAGGGTTTCCATGTCATCGGACACTTTCGCGCTGGACAGGGCGGCCGACAAGGCCAGTTGCAGCCGGGCATCGACAGGGTCAGCTTCCAGCGCGGTGATGGCGGCGAGGATGGCGGCGGCGCTGTCGAACTTGGCGATGGCCTGCATGAGCCTTTGATAGTGGCTGGCGACGGCCTCGGGCGCGTGGCCGGGCGCGCCATGTCCGATGGCCGCCACGACGGCGGAAGTGATCAAGTCCATGCGCAAGCTGCCTTTCGTTCAATATGGATCGAATGTCAATCCATATTGCCATAAAAGCACGCGAAAAGCGACTTGTCCAGCGTCACGCGCAGCGGGCGCGTCACCGGTCAATGCTGCTTGTCGTCGCTGAACTGCTGCGCCAGCGATTGCAGGGGCGCTACTGTCAGGCCGCCGCGGCTCACATGCTCGGGGATGGCCACGCGCACGGGCTTGCTGTGCATGTTGGCTGACGACAGCACGTTCGTCGTGGTCTCCGGCGCCGCGTTCCACACGGGATCGACGATGCCTTCGAACACCTGTTTCAATTGCTCGCCCCAGGTGTCGCGGATCATGCGGAAATACTGGTTCTTTTCATCGATGGTGACGAAGCGCGTGACGGCCAGGCTGCCCGTCTCGTAGACGAGCAGATCGAGGGGCAAGCCGACGGAAATGTTCGAGCGCAGGGTCGAATCCATGGAAATGAGCGCGCACTTGGCCGCTTCGTCCAGGCGCGTGAACGGATTGATGACCCTGTCGATGATGGGCTTGCCATATTTCGCTTCGCCGATCTGGAAATACGTGTTTTCATCGTGCGATTCGATGAAATTGCCGGCCGAATACACCTGGAACAAGCGGCAGCGCTCGGCGCCTATCTGGCCGCCCAGGATGATGCTGACATTGAAATCGATGCCGCAGTCGGCCAGGGCCTTCGCTTCGCGCAGGTGCACGGTGCGCACGGCTTCGCCCACGATGCGCGCCGCGTCGTACATGCTGGCCACGTTCCAGATGCTGCGCCCATCCGCATCCACGTGTTCGGAGACGATCTGGCGGATCGCCTGCGAGATCGACAGATTGCCGGCCGTCATCAGGACCAGCATGCGGTCGCCCGGGTTTTCGAACACGCTCATCTTGCGGAAGGTGCCCACCTGATCCACGCCGGCGTTGGTGCGGGAGTCGGACAGGAAGACCAGGCCTTCGTTGAGGCGCATGCCTATGCAATAAGTCATCGTCGTAAATCAAGTCAAAAGGGGGTGCATTCTACACCAGCCGGACCGTGCCACCTGCTGGCAAGGCCCTGCCAGCCTCATTCTCGCTATGTCATACAGGCACAATCTGCACATCGACCCGTAGCGTTTCCGTGCCGCCGCCCTGGCGCACGCCGCGCACGGGGGCGGCCGAATCGTAGTCGCGTCCGATGGCCAGGCGGCAATACGCATCCGTCATCAGCCGCGCATGCGTGACGTCGATGCTGACCCAGCCCGCGAAATCCGTGTCTTGCGTCCAGGCGTCGATCCAGGCGTGGCTGGCCGCGTGGCCCGTCGTGCCCGGATCGATATAGCCGGACACATAGCGGGCCGGGATGCCCCAGGCGTGGCAGCAGGCCAAAAACAGGTGGGCGTGGTCCTGGCACACGCCGCGCCCCAGGGCCAGCGCGTCGCCGGCCGTGGTGGTGACCATGGTGGCGCCGCTTTCATACGCCACCTTGCCGACGATGTGCTCGGCCAGGCGCAACAGATGGCCCGTGCCCGCCGTCACGCGCCGGTCCGGCAGGCTGGCGGCGCTGAGCTCCAGGATGGCCGGATCGGCCTGCGTCAGCGGCGTTGGCATGGTAAACAGCAGCGGCGAGAGCGTGTCGATCAGGTTCAGCCGTCCCTTGTGCGGGTAGATGGTTTCCACCACGCCATGCGCCACCAGGCTGAGCGACTGGTGGCTGCCGCTGATCGTCAGCATGTGCGACAGATTGCCGTAGGCATCCGTGTAGGCGTGGCAGCGGCCTGGGGTCGTGATTTGCCAGGACAGGGCCCGCTGCTGCGGCTCGATGCGCGGCGTCAGGTGCAGCTGCTGGATGGTGTAGGCCAGCGGCGCACTGTAGGCGTAGTGGGTTTCGTGGCGAATGGTGAGTTGCATCAGGCCGCCAGGGGAACGAGGAAGTCGCGGCTGACCCGGTTGCCCAGGTCATTGATGTTTTCCAGAAACTCCGTCAATGTATGGTGCAAGCCAGCCTTCATGATGTCGTCGATGTGGCCGAATTTCAGCTCCGCGTGCAGCTTGCCCGCAAACCGTTCCGTATCGGCGGACACGTCGTTGCGGATATGCTTGAGATTTTCCACCACATCATCCATGCAGGCAAGCAGGGAGCGCGGCATGTCGCCGCGCAGCATCAGCAGTTCCGCCACCCGTTCCGGGGTGATCACGTCGCGGTAGACCTTGCGGTAGATCTCGAAGCCGGAAACGGAACGCAACAGGGCTGCCCAGTAATAGAAGTCGCGCTGGGCGATGTCTTTCGAGGTGTCGCGCGCGCCGTGGAACTTCACGTCGAGGATGCGCGCCGTGTTGTCGGCCCGCTCCAGGAAGGTGCCCAGGCGGATGAAGTGGATCGCCTCGTCCTTGAGCATGGTGCCTAAAGTCACGCCGCGCGACAGGTGCGAGCGGTATTTGACCCATTCGAAGAAGGCGCTGGGGTCCGTTTCCAGCAGATTGCTTTTCAGGCGCTTCTGCATGTCGAGCCAGGTGGCGTTCTGGATTTCCCACACTTCCGTCGTCAGGGTGCCGCGCACGGCGCGGGCGTTTTCGCGCGCGCCCGTCAGGCAGGCGAGGATGGACGACGGGTTGTTCGGGTCGCGCACCATGAAGTCGAGCACGTCGCGCGTGTGGAAGCGGCCATATTTGTGGTCGTAGGCGCTTTGCAGCTCGGAAATGCCCAGGGTGGCGCGCCAGCCTTGCTCCGCGTCCTGCTCGGACTGGGGCAGCATCGACGTCTGCATGTTGACGTCGAGCATGCGCGCCGTGTTTTCCGCCCGCTCCGTGTAGCGGGCCATCCAGAACAAATGATCGGCGGTGCGGCTCAGCATGTTTTCTCTCCTGCAAAAGCGGATGTGGCTTCGAGTACCCAGGTATCCTTGGTGCCGCCCCCTTGCGAGGAGTTGACCACCAGCGAGCCTTCGCCGAGCGCCACGCGGGTCAGGCCGCCGGGCACCATGGAGATCGTCTTGCCGGACAGCACGAACGGACGCAAATCGATGTGGCGCGGCGCGATGCCGGCGTCCACGTACGTGGGGCAGGCGGACAGGGCGAGCGTGGGCTGGGCGATGTAGCCGCCCGGATTGGCCAGCAGGCGCTGGCGGAAATCCTCGATCTGCGCGGTGCTCGACGCTGGTCCCACCAGCATGCCGTAGCCGCCCGCGCCATGCACCTCCTTGACGACGAGTTTTGCCAGGTTCGCCAGCACGTAGGACAAATCGGCGCTCTTGCGGCACTGGTAGGTGGGTACGTTGTTGAGGATCGGCTCTTGCGACAGGTAGAATTTGATCATGTCGGGCACGAACGGGTAGATCGACTTGTCGTCGGCCACGCCCGTGCCGATGGCGTTCGCCAGGGTCACCCGGCCGGCGCGGTACACGGACAGCAGACCCGGCACGCCCAGCGAAGAATCGGAGCGGAAGGCCAGCGGATCGAGGAAATCGTCGTCCACGCGGCGGTAGATCACGTCGACGCGCCTGGGGCCGCGCGTGGTGCGCATGTACACGGAATTGTCGTTGACAAACAGATCCTTGCCTTCGACCAGTTCCACGCCCATTTGCTGGGCCAGGAAGGCGTGCTCGAAGTAGGCGGAGTTGTACATGCCCGGCGTCATGACGACGACCGTCGGGTCATCGACGCCCATCGGGGCGACGGAGCGCAGGTTGTCGAGCAGCATGTCCGGGTAATGGTCGACGGGGGCGATGCGGTTGCGGGCGAACAGTTCCGGGAACAGCCGCATCATCATCTTGCGGTCTTCCAGCATGTAGGATACGCCGGACGGCACCCGCAGGTTGTCTTCCAGCACATAGAACTCGCCCTGGCCCGCGCGCACGATGTCGACGCCGGCAATGTGGGCGTAAATGTCGGAGGCAACGGCAATGCCCTGCATTTCCGGGCGGTACTGGGCATTCTTGTAGATTTGCTCGGCAGGAATGATGCCCGCCTTGATGATGTTTTGCTCATGATAAATATCATGGATGAACATGTTCAAGGCTTGCACGCGCTGCACCAGGCCCGTCTGCATCTGCGCCCATTCGGCGGCGGGGATGATGCGCGGGATGGTGTCGAACGGAATCAGGCGTTCCGTGCCGGCATCGTCGCCGTAGACGGCGAATGTGATGCCGACCCGGCGGAACGTCAGGTCGGCTTCGGCCCGCTTGCGGGCGATGGTCTCGGGCGATTGCTGCTCCAGCCAGCTGCTGAATTCACGATAGTGTTCACGTACCTTGCTGTCCGTCCCCACGTCATCTGCAGTCATTTCATTGAAAAAATTTGCCATGTTGTGATTTCCCTTGAGCCGTGTCTATGCATAGCTCAGCAGGAAGCGTGCCAACAGGGTGGGCGTGAACCGGTGCAAATATGACCATTTTTGTGGCGTCGCGCCGCCACTCGCACCAATTCGGTGCGCTAGTTGTCACTCTTGGGGACGTCGGCGGGCTGGACGAAGGGGCGGCAATCGACTGGCACGTCGAAGATGAAGCTGGTGCCCGTTTCAGGTGCGCTGTCCACGGCGATGCTGCCGCCGTGGCTTTCGGCCACATTCTGCACGAAGGGCAGGCCGATGCCCCAGCCTGGCGCGGGGCTGTCGTTCTCGCGGCGCAGGTAGTCGAAGATGCGTTTTGCCTGTTCCGGCGCGATGGCGGGGCCGCCATTGTGGACGGTGACGATCAGGCGTTCGTGGACCGCTTCCACATGCACCTTGATGGGCGCGTCGTCGCCATACTTGAGGGCATTGCCGAGCAGATTTTCCAGCGCGCGCCGCAGCGAGTTCTCGCACCACCAGCCAATGACGGATTGCCCGCTGACCTGGCATTTGTCCGGCCGCTGCAAGTTGACCTGGCCAGCCACGGCGCGCACCAGCGGCAGCACGTCGAACTGGCTCAGCACCAGTGGCAACTGCTGGCCCTGGTGGTAGCTGAGGCCATCGAGCAATTCCTCGATCATGCTGTCGAGCCGTTTGCTGTGCTCGGCAATCTTGTGCGCCAGCAATACCACCCGTTCCGGGTCGGTTTGCCTGAGCAGCAACTGGGCGCTGGTGCTGATCACGGCCAGGGGGTTGCGCATGTCGTGCGACAGACCGGCCGCGATGCGGCGCTGGAAGCCTTCGTGCATGCTGGTAAATTCGCGTATCGATTCGCGGATGCCCACGTCGATCGAGGCGTTGATCACTTGCCATTCCTTGCCCCGCAAGGTAATGCCGCTGTCATGCGCGACGGCGGCGAAGCAGTCGCGGAAAATCTGGTATTCCTGGATCACTTGTTCCGGGCCGTAATTGGTCATGCGCGCCCGTTCGTTGCCATGCACGGCAGGAACGTTGCTGTTGCTGGTGGCATTGTCGCGCGGGTGGCCCGGAGTCAGCGCCTCGGCCAGGTTGTCGAAAAAGGCGGGCAAGGTATTGGTGAGGATGGGCGTGAGCAACTGATCCGCGCCGCGCACACTGGCGCGCACGCGCTGTTCCCAGGCGCTGAGGACGGCGTCGCGCATGGCAAAGATGCGCTGCGCGCGTTGCAGTGGCGCCCGCGCGCTGGCCTGGCGATCCGCCTGATGATCCGTGGCAATATTCACCTGAGCTCCCTCACAGGAATGGCTATGCTCATAATAGTATGCGCCTAATCCACCGCCAGGGAAACGCCTTATTGTCCAGTATCTGCCTGCCGCAGGGCCGCATGCAGGCGGGAAAGCGAGGCTGACCACTCGTCCAGGGAAAAGTTTTGCGGATCGTCATGACCGTTCGCAAAGCCCGTATCGAGCACGGCGTGGAAAGCGGGGATCAGCCACCTGCCCTTGCGCACGCTGGCAGCCATATACAGCAGGGCCAGCCGCTCGTATTGCGCGGGCGTAAAGCCGGGATCGGGCGCCAGGCCATCGTTGCCCTTGCCGCCGCCGGGCACGGAGTTGCGCGGCTGCACCAGTTCCACGTGCAGGAACAGGCCCGTCAGCGACGGCTTGTCCTTTTCCAGCTTGCTGGCATAGCTGGCCGTGCCAAAGTCGCGCACTTGCAAGGAGCCGCCCAGGCGATTCACGTAGACGTGGCCTTTCGGACCGCCGCCATGGGCGGGATTGCGTAGATTGAAATCGTTGAAATCCCAGCCGGCGTCGTTGATGTGGACGGGAATGGGGGCGGCAAGGAAATTCGGGTAGCTGGTGTCGTGGATGACGAAGTAGCGCGCCATCGGTGCGGCCAGCCGGCCCACGGCGCGCGACAGGGGGGCGTCGACGGCGCCGCCCACGTCCTTTTCAGCGATACCGTGCGCGGCAAGGTATGTGCGCAACTGGGCCGCTTTCAGCGTGGTTTTCTTGCCGACATGGCTATCGAGAAACTCCGGCAGCGGCGCGCTGGCGCCCAGCCGCGCATATAACTTGACGGGGCGCAACAAACACGTGGCTTGCGCCCGCGCATCACCCTTGAAACCGCTTTTCCAGGCGGCATACGGGCAGGCGGCTTGCTTCTGGGCAGCGGCGGGCAGGGACAGGCACAGCAAGAACAGCAGGGCAGGGAGACGTTTCATGCGGGTATTGTCGCCGAAGCGCCGCTTGCGGCACAGGCGCGCACGCGAAACCGCCCAAGGAAGGGGCCGTTTCGCGCAGGCGGGCAGAGGCTGCGTTAAAACGCCACGCTGGCCGACACGACCACGGTGCGCGGCGCGGCCAGCACCAGCGAACCAATATTGAAGGACGACACGGCCGACGACCAGTAATTGCGGTCCGTCACGTTGTCCACGCGGGCGCGCAAGGTCACGTCATGGCCTGCCACCTGCGTCAGGTAACGCGCGCCGATGTCGAGACGGGTCCACGATGGCAGGCGCTTGGTGTTGGCCTGGTCCGCATACTGCGTCGAGGTGTAGATGGTGCGGGCGTTCAGGCTCAAGCCTGGCGCGCCGGGCAGATCCCATTCGCCGCCCACGCTCATCTGCGTTTGCGGTGCGCCGATGGGTTTCTTGCCATTATTCGTGGCCACGTCGGTATTGCTGAGCTTTGCATCGAGCCAGCTCAAGCCACCCAGCAGGCGCACGCCCTGCATCGGCGTGCCGAAGATCGACAATTCCAGGCCACGGTTGCGCTGCTCGCCATCGAGTTCGGCCCGCTTGCCGACCACGGCCAGCAGGGGCTTGGCGGTGCTGAACAGGGCGGCGCTCATGCCCAGCTTGCCACCGTCATACTTGACGCCGATTTCCTTTTGCTTGGATTTGTACGGCGCAAACACGTCGCCCATGTTGTCGACATTGCGCTGCTGGCCGTCTTCCACGTACGTTCCCGTGGCCGCCGGGCCCTTGACCAGCGCCTCGATGTAGTTGGCGTACAGCGACACGTTCCGGTTCGCCTTGAAGACGATGCCAGCCACGGGTGTCGTGGCGCTCTCGTCATAGGCCTTGCCTTGCGGCGCCGACGTGTTGTAGTCGTAGCCGGCATCCTTGATCTGCTGGCGGCGCAAGCCGACGGTCAGCAGCAGCTTGTCGTCCAGGAAGGCCATGGTGTCGGCCAGGGCATAGCTGCTGAGGATGGTTTTCTGGGTGATGCGCGGGTCGCTCATGATGCCGCCCGTGTACGGCGTTGTCGGCGGGGGCACACTGACCGGCGCGTCTATATTGGTGGCGAACTTGTCGCCGATGGCGTACGCATTCTTCGCTTCATTCCAGTGCCCCGACCAGCTGGCCACCAGGGTGTGCTCGACGGCGCCTGTCTTGACCTTGCCGCGAATGCCCAGCTCGCCCGTGCGGATTTCCTGCTTGCGGGCATTGTCGAAGCGCGACACCGTGGCGTCGCCATTGCTTGAGGTCAAGGATGGCTCGGCCAGGCTGTTGGCTTCCTTGGTCGAACGGGAGCCGAATGCGGCCCAGGCCACGACATCCTTGGCCAGGTCCACTTCGGCGCGCGCCGTGCCGAACACATCGTGTTCCTTCGAATAGCTCCATGGCTGGGCAAAGTTCTTCGAGGCATCGGGCGCGGATGGCAGCACGGCCACGCTGCCAATGCCGACCGATGGACGCGGCGATGTCAGGTTGAAATTCTGGTAGCCGGCATCGGCCGACAGGCGATAGCTGCGGCCGCGGTAGTCGAGGCCCACCGAGAACATGCCCACGTCGTGGTCTTCGCGCTGGATACTGGTCACGCCCTGGCGCTTGGCGGCGTTCACGCGCACGCCGAATTCCTGCTGTTCGCCAAAGCGGCGCGCCACGTCGATGGCCGCATAGGCGTGGCCGCCCGATTCCACGCCCACGGTCAATTCCGTCAACGGCGCATTGCCGGCGCGCTTGGGCATCAGGTTGATGGCGCCGCCGATGCCGCTGCCGCCCGGCGCGGCGCCGTTGAGGAAGGCGCTGGCGCCACGGAACACTTCCACGCGCTCGAGCAGTTCCGGCGATACATATTGGCGGGGCAACACGCCGTACAGGCCGTTATACGCCACGTCGTCCGAATCGAGGGCGAAGCCGCGGATCACATACACTTCCTGGAAATTGCCATAGCCGCGCGACATGCGCACGGCCGGGTCGCTCTGCAGCAAGTCGCCCACGCTGCGCGCTTGTTGGTCGGCAATGAATTGCTGCGTGTAACTGGTGCTGCCGAATGGCGCGTCCATCATGTCCACGGCGCCGAGGATGCCCATGCGCCCGCCGCGCGCCACCTGGCCGCCCGCATACGCCTTCGACAAACCTTCCGCCGAGGCGTCGGCCGAGGCATTCACGACCACTGTGGGCATGCTTTGCGCGTCGCCGGCCGGCGTGGCGGGCGTGGTTTGGGCGTGGGCGGCGGCGCTGGCCAGCAGGAAGGCTGCCAGGGCGAACGGGGTAGGGGCGAGGTGGAAGGGGCGCATGGTGTTGTTGGGATATTAATGAGAATGATTATCATTATATTCCAGCGTGGCGCACTGCGTGGGAAAGTGTGAGAAAGTGATCAATCTGTCGCCATGTGTACAACACCCGGCATGCGAGGGTACTGAAATCTGGCGAAAAAAGGCGCGCCGAACGATACCTTGTGGATTTATTAATGCCTAAGCTTAAGTTTCGCTAGAATGGACCATCGCGCCCGGCGCCCACAGGAAACCGCATGTCATTGCACCGCCATCCACAGTCCGCTTCCATGCGCATGCGCATATGGCGGGGCTTGAGCTTGAGAAGCGCGGCCGTCGCGCTGATCCTGGCCATGCACGTGCTGGGCCTGTATTTTCTGCTGCTGCCGGCGCGGCAACTGAAGCAATACACGGAAGTGGCGTTCATGACCTTGCTGCCGCCCCGGCCCACGCCGCAGGCGCCGCCGATGGCCTTGCCGCTGCCGATGCCGGCTCCCTCGCCGCGTGCGCGGGTCCAGGTTCCGTCCGTCGTGCCTGACCTGCCTGCCGTGACGGCGCAAACCATTACCGTGCCGGCCGAAGAATTGCCCGCAGCACCCGCCACGGCGCCGTCCGGTGCAGACTTGCGCACGCGCGCCCGGTTGGCTGCAGGCGCCGCCGACAAGGCCGTGCGTGGCGAACTGAAACAAGACAAGCCATGGCTGGCCGCAGCCGACCTGAAGAGCGAAAGCAGCTTCCAGAAGCTGGTCGCCTCGGCCTGGCGCGGCGGCCCCGTCATCCGCGTGGAGGAATTCCTGACGGCCGATGGCCGGCCCGCCACGCGCGTCGTCAGCGCCGGCGGCGCCACGTGCTTTGGCATGGCCGAGAATCCGGGCGCGGGCGCCGACCCGTTCAAGATGGGCGGCAAGGTCAAACGCGTGCCTTGCCCGGGTTGATCCGGATTGAAGGCTGTGTAGGTCAGATGAGCGCAGCGTAATCTGACATGCTGCGTGGCGGCGCCTGTCGGCTTACGCCCGTTGGGCTAAGCCGACCTACGATTGAATCGGGTCGCCCCACGCACGCAAAGACCGTGCGGAGGACCGGATTTTAGGGGCTGTAATAGGGTTTGCCATTCCCGCTAGGGCCTCAAATATGCTAAGTTGCGTCTGCAAATCTTGCCGACACCAACGGACGCCCATGCTCCCCGAACTCCTCATCCTCGCCCCCAGCCCTTCGGCTGCCGTCAACGCGCAACTGGAACAGCAATATTGCTGCCACCACGCCTGGCAAGTGCCGGCGGACGAGCGCCACGCCTGGCTGGCCGAACGGGCGCCGTCCATCCGCGCCGTCGTCACGACGGGCGCGCTGGGCTTGAACGCCGCCGACATGGCCCTGTTACCAAAGCTGGAAATCATCGCCGTCAATGGCGTCGGCCTCGATGGCGTGGCGCTGGACCTGGCCCGCGCGCGCGGCATCGCCGTCACCACCACGCCGAACGTGCTGACGGACGACGTGGCCGACGTGGCGCTGGCCTTGCTGCTGGCCAGTGCGCGGCACATCGTGGCACTCGACCGTTTCGTGCGCGACGGCGGCTGGGAACGGCGCGAGGCCATCGCGCCCGCCTCCAGCCTGCGCGGCAAGACGGCCGGCATCTTCGGCTTCGGCCAGATTGGCCAGGCCATCGCGCTGCGCCTGGCCGCCTTTGGTGTCAACGTGCGCTACTTCCAGCCGCGCGCCATTGCCGGCACCAGCGTGCCGCGCGCGCAATCCCTGCTGGCCCTGGCGCAGGAAAGCGATTACCTGATCGTCTGCGCGCCGGGCACGCCGGCCACGCGCCAGAGCATCGACCGCAGCGTGCTCGACGCGCTCGGTCCGCAAGGCACCCTGATCAACATCGCCCGCGGCGCCCTCATCGATGAAGACGCCCTGATCGCCGCCCTGCAGGATGGCCACCTGGGCGCGGCCGGCCTCGATGTGTTTGCGGACGAACCGCGCGTACCAAACGCCCTGCGCGCCTTGCCGAACGTGGTGCTGACGCCGCACGTGGGCAGCCTGACCGTGGAAACACGCCATGCGATGGGGCAGCTGGTGGTCGATAACCTGGCCGCGCACTTCGCCGGCTTGCCGCTGCACACGCCCGTGCCCTGACGCTGGGCCGCCGCGTCAGGGCCGCACCACCCAGCGCACGTCTTCGAGCGACAGCAGCAGTTGCTCGGGCGCGCCATCCGTAAAGAAGTTCAGGCGGAAATCCATGGCGGCGCCGCCACCCGTGGTCGGCTGCTGCGTGTCATACCATTGCTGCACCTGGGCCACCAGCGCCATGGGCGCGGCGGGAGGCTGGGCCGCATCGATGGGCGCGAGCACGGCGGGCAGCAGGCTGACCGGCAGCGAGGTGCGGGGAAAGCCCGCCACGGCCGGCATCACGCTGTAGGAATAGCTGCCGTCCATGGCGATGCGCACGCTGCCCGAGGCGCCCGTGAAGAGGGCGTTGAAGAAGCCTCTCATGTAGGCCGCCACGTCGCTGCCGCCCACCGGTGCGACTTGCCGCAAATCATAGCCTTGCCAGCTCAGGCGCGGCAGGATGGGGTCACTGAACTTGACGACCGGCGTCTGGTACAGGAATGCCTGCATGGTCGACACCTGTGTCTGGCTGGGCGGGCACAGGTAGCGGTTGCGCTGCACGTACAGCGAGGCCTGGGCGTTCTTGTACACCATCACGTTCAGCCCCGGCATACGCACCTCGCGGCCGGTATTGGCCAGTGCGGCGGCAAACGACAGGTCGGGCGCGTCGGCGGCGATGGCCGCGTAGCGGTAGGCCAGCAGCGCATCGGGCGGCGTGGGCGTGGCCGGCGTGGCCCGGTACTGCTGCGCATCGATGTCGAGCACGGGCACGGGCACGCTGACGGCGCCGTTGCTCAGGGTGCCGGCCAGCGGGTCGTAGGTGGCGGGCGCGCCGCCAACGGTGACATTGAGCAGCGCATACCAGGCGTCGCCGCCATGGTCTTCCAGGCGCGCGTCGAATTCCACGGCCACGCTGGCTTCTGCTTGCGCCGCCGCCAGCCGCGCCGCGCCGAAATGCTCGCCATAGCTGGCTGCCACCTGGCTCACCAGCCGCTGGAAGGCGGTGGTGGCCAGCGTTGCCTTGGCGATACTATCGGTCGTATCCTGCTTGCCATCGAGGGGCGCGAGGAACGCGTCGAGGTCAGCCGAGATGAGCGGATAGTTGCTGACGAAGGCGGCCAGCGCCGTGAACAGGTCGGGACCGGCCGCCGCGGACAGTCTGGCCGTCTGCGGCGGCACGTTGAGCACGACGCTGACGTGCACGGCATCCTGCGCCGCCTGGCGATAGGTATAGCTGAAGCTGTAATCCCACTGGGCCAGCTGGGCCGGCTGCAAGCCGGCGGCGGCCAGGCGCATGCGGCCGGCCTGCGGCGCGGCGGACGCGGTGGCGGTCTGCCGGTTGACCGTGGGCGGTACGGGCAGGGCGCGGTTCAGCACGGGGATATATTGCGTGCCATTGCCCAGCGGTACCTCGAACGGACCGGTGATGAACAGCAGCCACTGGCTTTGCGCGTAGTTTTCGATGCCGGGCACGAATTGCTGGTCGAATTCCATGTGCGTGATCTGATAGCGCAAGTCCAGCGGCACATAGGCCTGGCCTTCGACGTTCTTCGAGATGAAGTTGAATGACAGCCGGCTCTGGTCTGGCGCGGCCGTGCCGAGCAAAGGCAGCCGGGTCGGGAACAAGGTGTAGTTCTGGTTGCCGTCGCCGTCCGCGCCGTCCGCGGTGCCGCCGGCTGTGCCCGCGCCGGCGGGCTGGCCGTACAGCGCGGGCGGCCCCGCCGCGTAGACGCCGTCCACGCCTGTGATCTGGTCCACGCCGTACACCACCACGGCGCCGGCGGCAAAGGCCGGCCCCAGGGTGGTCAGCAGTTGCTGTCGCATGGTGGCGGCCGCGCTGACGCGCGTGGCTTCGTCCGCCGCGCTGCTGCTGAGCACGGGGCTGACCGTGGCGCTGATGGCGTCGGCCAGCGTCTGTTTCGCCTTGAGTACGAGGCCCAGCTGGCCGCTCTGCAGCGGATCGGCGATGCCGTTGAGGCGATCGAGGATGTAGGCGGGCGGCGCATAGGTGGCCGAGAGGAACTTGTCGATGGCGTCGAGGCAGCTTTGCAGCCACAGGTTCAGGTCGACGCTATTGAGCGTCAGCGCATGCGGCGTGTTGGTCGGATAGGCGTCGATGCTGACCGTGCGGCTTTCCAGCGAATTGGCGACGGGCAGCGGCGCGTAGTAGCTGGCCTGCTGGCCCAGGCGGAAATGGATGCCCTGGCCGGGTGTGTCGCTGAAACGCACGGCGAACAACTGCTGCGTCTGCTGGCCGGCGCTGCCCACGCGCGTCAGCCCCGCGCCCGCGCGCATCGACCATTGCGGCGTCTTCAGGCACGCTTCGAGCGCCTTGGCAAACGTCGTGTAGCTGGACGCGCCGCCATCCGTGTCGGCCTGCGGCAGCACGGCGCTGACCACGCTGGCGCCGTCCGGCAGGGCCGCCAGCACGGGGTCGAGCAGGATGGCCTGGCGCGTCAGCACCAGTGCCACGTCGAGCGCGATGCGGTTGGCGCTGGCCAGTTGCGCCAGCGGCACCGGCACCGACAGCGTGGCGGCGGGCGCCGTGGCGCTGCCGCCGCCGGCCAGCGCCTGCAGGTAGATGGCGCAGGCGGCGACGAAGTCGCGCACCTGCCGCGACTGGGCCTCGCCCAGCGGCTGCAGCGGCGTGGCCAGCAGGGAGTTGCTGAGGCAGATGCTCACCGCATTTCCGCTCAGTCCGGGCACGCCCAGGCCCGTATAGTCCTGGTGCAGCTGGAAGTACAGGCGCTGGTAGGTGGGCAAGTCTTGCGCCGCGTCGGCTGGCGTGGCATACGCCAGGCCATCCATGCGCAAGGTCAGCAGCAGCGCGGGTGCGCCGCCCGCATCCGTGTCGTACAGGTAGCTGGCCTGGACTTTCGGCCAGGCGGACAGGCCCAGCAGGCGATCCGTGTAGCGCAGCGCGGCGGGGGCCTGGTCCAGCGCCCCCGTGTAGCCGGCTGGCGGCGCCTCGAACGGCGTGACGGTGGTGTTGCCGAACAGGTCTTGCCAGCGCAAAGCCAGCGACGCATGGCCGCCCACGCCCAGGTAGGGACTGTCGGCGGCGGGCGGCAGGCCGGCTGGCGGATTGGCCGGCGCCGCATTGAGCGTGGCGAACGGCCGTCCGTCGCTGTTGTTGCCCAGGTAGCCCAGCGCCTGGCGGTAGTCGTAATCGGCCAGGGCCGCGGCCGCATAGCGCCGGCGGTGGGCCTCGCCAGCGTCGCCGCCATCGCCGTCGCTGTCGTTCGCATGGTCCTGCGGTCCGAAGGGCAGGCTGTAGGGACTGGGCAGGAAATACGGATTGTGGCCCAGGCCGGCCGACAGCGTGTTGTACAGCGCAGACAGGGTCGCTTGCGCATATTGCTGCTGTTGCTGCGGCGTGGGATCGGGCGGCAGCACGGGCACGCCGTCGTTGCTTCGCTTGAGCTGGAACGACAGGTTGCCCGGCGCCAAGGTCGCTTGCGCATCGAGGGCCAGGCTGTCGACGTCGAGCACGGCGCCATCGGCGTACAGGCCTGCGGTGGCTGCCGCGCCCAGGGCCAAGGCGTCCACCGACAAGCCATAGTAGGCGGCCAGGGCGGCGAAGGTATTGCCGGGAGCGTCAGACGTGGCTGGCACGCGACAGACGAGCGGCGGAATGCGCATGGTCGCGCCCAGCGCCACCGTCACGCCGGGATTGTAGGCGGCGATCTGCGCCGCGCTCAGCGCGGTGGCGCCGGCCGAGTAATACGCGGCCAGCTGCTCCAGCGCTTGCGCGGGCGCGGCCATGTCTTGCTGGTTCAGCTGGTGCAGGATGCCGGTCACGGGCACGCTGGCGCCGGCGCGCAGCGGCCGCACGGCGTTTTGCCGCGCCAGCTGTCCCACGCCCATGCCATACGTGGCGGCCAGGGCGCTCAGGGTGCTCGTGGCGGCGCGGGCCAAAGGCTGGGTCCTGGCCGGCTTGCTCAGCGATTCGAACACCAGCACGTCCTGCTGCGGATCGATCGCCTGCGTTGTCAGCAGGGCGTTGACGAAGTTCGGCACGGTGTCGGCGGCGCCCGCCGCCGGGCGCGCCAGCGGAACCACCAGCGTCAGTGTGGCCGTGCCCGTGGCGTCGAAGACGGATGGGGGCAGGCCGGCGCCCGACACCATGTCCTCGAAATACAGATAGTAGCCGCCGCCGCGCACCACCGATTGCTCCCACAGCAGCTTGATGAATTGCGAGGGGCTGTTGGCTATGCCGCGCGGCAAGGCCGTCCCCGCCGCGTCAAGCAGCATGCGGCTGGCCGGCGGATGACTTTCCGTGGACAGATTGGTTTGCGTCAGGAAGCACAGGTAGTCGGCATCGGCCTGGCCCGTCAGCGCGACCTGGTCGCTTCCGCCTTCGCTATACAGCAGGAACAGGCCGGCCACCAGGGTTTCGCCCACGGCGGCCATGCCGCTCAGCAGGTATTGCAGGCGCTGGGCATCGGCGGCCGACGGTCCCACCAGTTCGTAGACGTGGGCCAGGGTGGCGGCGCTGGCCAGCGCGGTGCCGCTGGCGTCGTTGGTGGCCACGATGGCGGCCGGCATGCGCGTGATCTGGAAGTCCACGCGCGTGGCGTACGCATAGCCGCTCAAGTCCTGGAACACCGTGCTGCTGCTGTTGGGCGGCGTGTTGCCGATGCGGGGACGATAGGCGGGCATCAGGGCCAGCATGTCCGCGTATTGCGCCTGCGTGTACAGCGCCTGCAGCGTATCCTGGCGCTGGGCGATGCTGGCCAGCATGGCGTCGGGCAATTGCCACAGATACGGCGCGGGCGTGGCCTGGCTGGCGGCGCGCGCCGCTGAGGCGGCGCCGGACGTCACGGCCGTCAGGCGCGCCAGGTCGGCGGTGATCCAGGCGGCGTAGCCTGCCGCAGGGAACTGCCGCGGCTGCAAGGAAGCCAGCGGCAGGATGTGCAGCACAGGCGACGGCACGAAGCTGCCCGCCTGCGCATACGCCAGCACGCCCGACAGCAAGCCGTACGCGGCGTCCAGGTCGATGGGCAGGCTGGTGCCGGGCGCGCCGGCGAAAGTGATGAAATCGAGGGCGACGCCATGCGAAATGGCATTGCGTCCCAGGCCGATGCGGTAGCCGCCGACGGCGCTGGCGGGCGTGGGGAATTGCTGGCCCGTCAGCTGGTACAGCGCGTAGTCGGTCTGCGTCTTGCTATACAGAAAGGATGGCGACAGGCTCAGGCCCGGCGCCACCGGCAGGCGCAAGCCATAGGTGATGAAGCGCGCGACCTGGCCGGCGGCCTGGGCCACGGCGCCGCTCGCCTGCACGCCGCTCCACAGCTGCTCCAGCGGCAAGGCGTCGAGGCGGGCGATGGCCAGCCGGCCCGGGGCGGCGGCGAACAGATTGGCGACGCCGGCATTGTCGCGCCCCAGCGCGGCGGCCGTGGCGGCGAAGCGGCTGGCGATGCCGGCCAGGGTATCACCGGCGGCCGATGCATACGCCAGCGGCGGCACGGCGAGGATGGCCGTCGGCAGCAGCAGGTCGGCGCGGGCATACAGCGATGCCTGCTGCGCCAGGGCGGCCAGCGGCACGCCCAGCGCGGCGGCGATGGCGCCGAAGCTGTCGCCGGGCGCGGTGACGTGGCTGACGGCGCCGGCGCCGAAGTCGAAGACCAGCGTCACGCCAGTGCGCAGCGCGCGCAGCGCCGCATTCGCGCCGATGAGCTGGGCCGCGGTGGTTTGCCAGCGCCCGCCAGCGCCGGCCGGATCCGTGTAGCGGGTGGCGATGGTCGCCAGCGTATCGCCGGCCTGGATCACGGCGGACAGGCCGCCGACCTGCAGCGGCAGCGCGCCGTTCAGCGGATAGGTGGCATTCGGCAGCGACACGTCGTCCGCGTCGATGGCGTTGCCGGCCAGGTTGAAGGCGCCGACGATGCTGGCGATGCTGTCGCCTGGCTGCAGCGCATAGCTGTAATTGTCGAAGGCATCAATGGCCGATTGCAGCAGCGCGCGGCCGATCAGGCTGAAGACGTCGACGAAGATGAAGGCCGCCATCGATTCGGCGCCAGCGTCGTCCTGCGCCAGCAGCGCGGGCCTGGCGGGCGCCTTGCCCACCTTGGCGGCCACCTGGCGCAGCACGCCGGCCACCGTGCTGCGGTACTGTTCCGTCGCCGTCGCGTAGGTCTCGAGGTCGATCACGTGCGTGCCGGCGCCGCCTTGCGGGTCGGGGACGTCCAGCCGCAGCCCGTCGAACAGCGGGAAGAGCGTGGCGCCGTCCATATTGGCGCCCGGCGCGCTGATGTTCACGACGAAGCTGTCGGCAAGAAATTGCAGCAGGTCGCCCATGCCGAATGGTTGCATGGCGGGGTCGGCCAGCACCTGGATGCCCGCCACCAGCTGGGCCAAAGTGACGCTGGCAGTCGCGGCGGCAGCCAGGTCCAGCGCCGCGCCGTCGGCCCGCGTCGCCGGCTGCAAGGCGTCGAGCAGCCACGGGAAATACGCCTTGCACAGCAGGTCGAAAGAGGTCGTGCCTGTTCCCGCGCCGGCCGCGGCCGGGTCAGGCGCATCCATGGCGAACAGGCAGACGAACGCGCCTTGCTGCGCGCTGCTGGCGGTGGCGCCCTGCGGCGCCAGCACCGTGAATTGCGGCGCCGTCACCAATTGCAGCAGCGGCTTGGCATCGGTGCGCAGCACGCGGCGCGGCTGGCGGTGCGGCCCGGCGCGCAGCATGGCGGCCTGCAGTTCCATCGGCAAGGTGCGCGCGCGGCCGCGCGCCACACTTTCCAGGCGCAGCGCGCCGCCGCCATCCCACGGCGCGCGGCTGTCGCTGCCGATGCGGAATTGCGCGCTGACGGTGGCGGAAAAGCCCACGGAAATGGTGAAGCTGAAGATGCCCAGGTCGATCTTGACGCGCAGGCTGATACGCACCGAGGCCGTCACGGACAGGGGGATGGCGCGGTAGGATTCGTAGCCGATCTGCACCGACACGGTGATATTGACGAGCAGCGAAGCGCTGATGATCTTCAAGTCCACTTCGCCGTACAGCATGCCGATCACGCCGAACGTGCCCGTCAGCTTGAAGTAGCTGCTTTCCTGTACGCTGCCGGACGCGCCGGCGTTGGCCAGCGCCACGGCGTTGCTGCGGTCGTACGGATGGTAGGTGGCGATCACGCCTTCGATGATGCCGAACACGGTCAGCGCGAAGCCGGCTTTCAGCGGCCCCTTGACGAAGTTGTAGCCCAGGCCCAGCTGCAGGCCCAGGCCGAAGACGATAACGGGATTGAAATATCCGAGATCGGTTTTCGGCACCTGCGTCGCCGTCGCGCTCGACAGCTTGCCGAAATACACGCCGCCCGAGCCCATCACTGGCACGCCGTAGACGATGGCGCTAAAGCTGAATGAGCGCGTAAAGTCCATATTGTAGGGAAAGCCGATGTCGATCAGGAAATCGCCATTCGTGTAGATCTTGATGCCTATCATCGGCAGCACCACGCTGACGGCGCCGAAGTTCAGGTTGCGTATGCTGTCGGGGAAGGTGAAGTCGATCTGGAACAGGCCCACGTCGTCGCTGATTTTCTTGTACAGGATATCGACCACCAGGCCGGCCAGGCCGCCCATCTTGGGGCTGCCCAGGGTCAGGCGCAAGCCGTACAGGTTGGGATCGTTGAAGACGATCTGTACGTCGACGGCCCACACGCCGGCTGTTTGCAGCACGCCGAAATGCGCGGCGATCAGCCAGTTGCTGTCCGGCTGGTAATACGGCTGGCCCTGCACGCCGCTGCCCGGGTTGACGGGATTGTTCTTGCCCGTGGTGGGCGGCACGCCGGCCAGCGCGTCGATGACGGCCTTGGTCGAGCTGAAGTCGGACGCGCCGTTGATGGCCACGCGCTGGCCCAACATCAGCAGGAAGACCTTGAAATAGCTGGAACCGGCGCCCGGCACGCTGGGCATCTCTTCTACGTCCTGTCCCTTGTTCGGGTCCAGCAAGTCGCCCATGCTGCCTTTGAGCAATGGCGGCACGGTGGCGTCCAGCGCCAGGGTCACCTTGCCGTCCGTATTGCGCTTGAAGACGATGCTGCGGATGACGATGAAGCCGAGGTTGAGGGGGGAACTGAGCGTGTAGGTGGCGCTGAGGCGGTTCTTTTCGCCGGTTTTCAGCGACACGTTGATGGACAGGCCGTCCAGCGTGACCTGGTTCAGCAAGTCCCACGGCGACGGCAGCACGAAATACGGATCGCCCAGCGTGCGCACGAGCGCCTGGATCAGGCTGCCCAGAGACCAGCCCGCCAGGGTGAAGCTGAGCATCTCGTTGCCGCTGGTATAGGTTGCCGTGAAACCTTCCCAGCTCACGTACAGCGTGTGGTTCGGCCCCTTGTCCGTCGGCTGGAACGCATAGCCGAAGCCCAGTTTCAGATTGATGGCGGTATAGATCCATACGGCATCGGCCTTGCCCGAGAATTGCTGCGCGGCCGGCTTGGCGCCGTCATACTGCACCGAGAGCGTGGCTTTCTGCAAGCCGATCTGTTGCTGGCCAAGCATGAACAGCCAGGTAAAGGTGGTGTCGACCGTGTAGCTGGTGGCCAGGTCCGTGCCGGGCTTGCCGCTGGGAATGACCGCTTCGATGGCGAACGCGGAAATCTTCAGGTTGCCCGGCAAGAAGAGGGGGAAATCATAGATGCCGCCGGCGGCAAAGAATTGCTTGATCATCTCGCCCACGTCGAGTTCTTGCGCGAGGGCGGCGGAGAGGGTCCAGCGGGGCGGCGTTTCCTGGCTGCTGTAGGCCACGCTGACGGCCGCCTGCAGGCTGGCGCCCACGCCCAGCAAGCCGGAAATGGACCCGGCCCAGGCCGTGCCGGCGCCCGCCTTGCCGGCCTCGACAAGGGCCGGCGCGCCTTCCTGCTTGTCCGCGGCCACCGTGGCGCTGATGCCCGACAGGCTGATCTGGCCTTCCGAAATGCTCAGGATGGGCGCGCCTCCCACCGTCAGGAAGGACAGGCTGATGGCGTAGTCGCTGGAAAACGCGAAGGACTGGGCCGCGCCGTCTATGCTCAGCGCGATATTCGACACCTCGGCCTGGATGCTGTCGGGCAGGCTGACGAGGCCGTTCGAGACGACGGACAGGAAGTCCGACAGCGTGGCCTTGCCGGGAAAGCTGGCCTGGAACAGCTGCGCCGAGTTGAACTGCACGTCGAATTCGCCGCCCGGCGTGCCGTCGAGGTTGCGAAATACCGTGGGCAACAGGGTGAAGGTGGTGCCGAACAGGTATTCATAGCGCGACTTTCCGCTGGCCTTGCTCGCCAGCGGCTGGTAAGCCGTCCAGTCGAGGAAGAACGAGGTGACGGTAAAGCTCAGCGCGGGCGTGGGCGCCGGGATAGGCTGCCAGCTGAGACCGCGCACGGTGCGCAGCTGCAGCGTGACCTGGTCCACCGTGGGCGGCGCCTTGGGCGGGATGCTGCCGCTGATGGTCATGCCGCCGAGGCCGAACGAGGTCAGGAACTCCTGCAGCACGGCCGGGGTGGCGCGGAAATAGCTGGCGCCCCCGCCGATCAGGCTGATGGCGGCGCCGGGACTGAGGGGCGGCCCGTCGCTGCCCGCTTCCAGGCTGACCGCGTAGTTGCCGTCGCCGTCGGCATTCGATGGCTGCAGCAGCAGCGACAGCGTGTAGTCGCTGGCGCCTGCGCCTTCCACGCTGAGCGTGGCCGTCAGGGCCAGCGTGGCGGCCTGGTCGCCGTCGGCCGCTTCCTCGTCTTCCGGTTCGCCGGAGCGCAGCAGCAGCTGCATGCCGCCGTCGAGCAGCAGGGCGTCGGGCGGCGGCGCATCGACGGGCGGCGGGATCGTCACGGTCAGGCTGGGCGCAGCCACGCGCAGGTAGCCGGCGAAGGTGCAGTCGAGCTCGCTGAGCGTGGCCGACAACACGCCGCTGGGCATCAGGCCGCCCAGTTCGAACGTCTTGCCGTCGTACAGCGCCATGTCCAGGTAGCCGCCGATCTGCAGCTTGCCCGGCGGCGCCGCCAGGTCGGAAAACAGTTCCAGAAATGGCGTCACGAAGGCGGGCAGGGCCACACTGGCGCTGAGGTTCTGCTTGGCGCCGCCCGTGACGGACAGCGCGCCGTCGCCCCCCCATGGATAGACGCCGTCGGCGCTGGAAAACACCAGCAGCGCGCCGGCCAGCGGCAACTCGCTGAATGGCCAGCCGCCCATAAAGGGAAAGCTGCTATCCCAGTTCCAGTCGGCGGGACTGGCGGCCACCTGCACCACCAGCACGGCCGCGTCATCCCCGTCGTCATCCCCGTTGTCGCCCGGCGTGCGCGCGGCGGCCAGCTGCGTGGAAAATACCAGCGTGGCCGGGGTGTGCAGCAGGCCGCCGATGAAGGGCAGGCTCGCCTTGCTGACCGTAAAGACGCCGTCGCTCACGGCGCCCACGTCGGCTGCCGCGCAGCTGATCAGGAACTGCGCCGCGTCGATCTGGAATGCCTGGCCGATGATGGCGTCGAATTTTTCGGGCGGCGCGACGTCCGGGGCGGCCAGGCCCGCTTCCAGGAAGGCGGCATCGAGGGCGAACGGGCCGCGGCTGGCCGCGTTGACGATGGCTTGCTGCAGGTTTTCCAGCGCGGTATCGGTGGTGGCCATACGAACTTGCTCCTTGAATCAGTCATGATGTCCAGGCGGACGCTTGCACCCGCCCGACGCTCTGTCTACAGCACGGCAAACAGCGCCAGGTGGTCGCTGGTGCTGCGCAGGTAGCCGTAATTGGCCCAGCCGTTCAGCGTGCGCGCCTGGCCTACGGCATACACGGCCGCCGGCGATAGCGGCCAGGCCGTGCCGGCAGGCAAGTTCGTAAATTGCGCGGGCAGCGGGCGCGTGCCGATGGGCACGCCCGCTGGCATGGCGCCCGCCAGCGTGAACGGCGTGCCCGACACGGGATTCATCACCGTGAACTGGTAGTTATTCGCCGGCACCAGCGGGTTGACGAGCATATTGTCGATCGAGAAAAAGTTGCTCACCATATCGCTGCCGATATAGTTATAGCCCGGATACGGCGCCGCCAGCAGCGCGCCGCCGGCCGTATTGTCGGACCACAGGAAGCGCGATTGCTGCGTCAGCTGCTGCTTGGTGCGCTTGGGGCGGATATGCGTGGCCAGGTAGCCCTGATATGCGTCCAGCGTCAGGTTCGGTGCCACCGGCATGGCAGGAGGCGGGTTCAGCAGCGGCACGTAGTTGATCGCGCGCAACTGGTCGTAGGCCGTGGTCCGCCCGCCCGCCCCGGGCGGCTGCGCGTAGATGGCGTTCAGGTTGAAGTCGCCGCAGATCAGCTTGACTTCATTGTGCGGCGCGCCGGCGGGCGGCGCCGCCACGTCGAGCACGCCGCGCAGCAGGATATTGATGAAATTGGTGGCGCCGCCGTGGTTGGGCGGCGCATGCACGGCAAACAGGGTCAGGTTGCGCGTGATGGCGTTGGCCTGGTTGGTTTCCACGAAACTGACCATGAAGGGCTGGCGCACGCCGTTGAAATTGACCAGGCCGCCAACGACGGGCGGCACGGCTGGCGCCGGCGCGGGCGCGAAGGCGATGCGCGCCGCCGCCATGCCCTCGGCCAGGCCGCCGTTGTACTGCGCGCCGGCCGGGATGGTGCGCGCCGGCTGGCCTTGCGGGTTGAGCAAATCCTGGATATTGGGCGCGCCGGCGCCCCCGGCCGGGTAGGCGGCGGGCACGGCGCCGGCCGCCACAGCCGACACGCCACCGCCCGTCCACACGTTCGGCCCCGTGAAATAGCGCCGCACTTCCGTGGGCGTGCCCGCCGCGCCCGATATGCCGCGGTACAGCACGGCGACCGATTCCGTGCGTCCGCCCGTGCCCACTTTCAGCGGCGGCACCATGCGCCAGGCATCGCGGTTGGGGTCGGTGGGATCGCTGCGCAGCTGTTGCAGCAGGAAGAGCGCGCCCTGCAGGCCGCCCGTGGCGGGCGCCAGGTCGCCGGCGCCGGTCGCGCTGGCCGACACCTCGATCAGGACGAAAATATCGGGCTGCGTTGCGCGCAGGATGGTCAGGATATGGTTGCGGCGCTGCAGCGCGGCCACGGCCGGCAGGTTGCCGCCGCAGCGGCCGCCTTCGCCATAGCGGGGCCGCTTGCGGCTGGGATTGTTGACCTTGTTGATGCCGAAGTTCTCGATATTCCAGTACACGACGTTGGTCATGCCGCGCTCCCCAATGAAATGGCAGGCAATGGCAGCGCGGCCAGTGCCGGCTCCTGCCGGACGGCCGCATCGGCGATGTACGCGGCATACCAGCCCAGGCTGCCCGTATTCTTCGGGTCGCCAAACAGGAAGAACTGGATGTTCGCGTCGGGCGGCAGCTTGGCAATGCCGAGGAACTTGATGGCGATATTGTCGAGCCGCAGGCAATAATAGTAGGCGTCGCCGTCGGGCACTTTTTGCCGCATCAGCCCGATATTGTCGATGGCCAGCTTGAAGATGCCTTGCAGGCTGATCAGCCGGGCGCCCGGCGCCGCGCCGGGCAGCGAGAGACCGACGAAGACGGCTTGCTCGTCGTCGCCGGCGGTGCTGGCGGGCGACCAGGCCAGCAGCAGGGTCGAATGGAAGCCGGCGGCCGAGACGAGCGCGCCCGGCCCGCCCATGGTGACGTCGTACACGACGCCGTGCCAGGGCCCGTCGAGCGTGCCCAGGTTCAGCGCCGTGCTGACGGGCAGGAAGCCGAAATCGGCCGGCTTTTGCCCGTCGGCGGCGGCGATGAAGCCCGCCAGTTCCAGGCCGAAGCCCTTGAACAGGCTGTCCGGCCTGGCCTGGCTGGCGTCGAGGTCGTAGGCCAGATTGACCGTCACCTCGTCGAAGCGCACGGCCGACGGCGTCGTCTGCGGATAGCGCATGTCGATCACCAGGTTGGAGAAGGCCAGGCCTGCGCCGTCCGGCGGCAGGTCCGGCGCCAGCGCGCCGAACGACAGCAGGTCCAGCACGGCGCCCGTGCGGTCGTCCAGGCTGGCGAAGTCCAGCGTGCCCCACACGGAAAAACGGTTCAGCACGGTCGCGCCCGCGTCGATGGTACCCAGGCAGTTGAACTGGATGCGCTGGAAAGCCACGTGGCGCAGCAGGTTGCTGTCGAGGCTGAATATCGACGGCGTGGCTTGCTCGAAGATGTAGATGCCGGTGCCATTCTGGTCGATATAGCTGCCGTCGAGTACCACGCCGTTGTTCGGCATCGCATTGCCGCCGAAGGTGGTGGCCGTGACGCGCGAGCCGAGCAGGCCGTTGACGGCCAGCTGCACGTAGCTCTTGAAGGTCTTGATGACGGCATTGTCGAACAGCACCTGCAATTGCAGCACGCGGAACGCATAGTTGTCGGTGTCGGGCAGGGCGATGGGTGTATCGGGCGGCAAGCCGTTGCGCTGGCCTGCGGCGAAGGCCGGGTCCTGGTAGTCGACCAGGCCGAAGGTGCTGGAATTGCCGTCGAGGGTGATGCTGCCGTCGCCATGCACCGTCACGCGGCTGGCCGTGAAGCCGAAATGGTGGGCGACGAAGCGCGTCAGGTCGAGGCCGGCCGCGATTCCCTGCAGGCCAGCCGGCAGACTGGACGGATCCAGGTCCGCCTGCAGCACCAGCACGCCCGTCCAGGCGGGATCGCTGACCAGTTCCAGGAAATGCCGGTACGGCGATTCGGGCTTGTCCGCCGCCAGCACCTCGGCCGCTTCGATGACATCCTGCAACCACTGCGACAGCCCCGTGTAGGCGATGCCCTGGACGCTGGGGCCGGCACCGGCGGCCAGCGAAAAATCGGGCGCGCCCGACCAGGCATTCGGATTGGCGACGCGTTCCCTGACACTGCCGCTGCAATACTTGAGCAGCATCACGTTGCGGTAGGACGTGGGCGTCACGCCGAGGCCCACCTGCGCTTGCATGGTCCAGCCCGCGATGCCCACGGTATTGTCGAAGCGCGCGCCGCCGTCCGACAGGTGGGCCGCGTTGACGGCCACCAGAAACAGCTGGTTGGTCTGCAAGGCATCCTGCAAGGCAGCGTCCGGGAAGCGGAAGCCGAACGGCAAGACCTGGCCGCCGTCGCCCAGCGTCTGGCCCAGGGTCACCGACAGGAAGGCGTCCTGGTCCTGCTCCTGGCTGGACACGGTGGCGACAGCGCCCTGCGGCGTGGTGCGGTAGTGCGGCGCTTCCGCCACCGCCCCGCCGGCGGCCAGCCCGCGCACGCGGTGGCTGGCGGCCGCGCGCGCGCGCCAGGTGGCGCCGGCGCCGCTGGAAATGACGGCCTTGCGCGTGGCGGCCACGATGCTGCTTTCAAAGCTCGACAGCAGGGAGGCGCTGATCTCCAGCGGGCCGCCAATGACGGCGCCGCCATACGGCAGCAGGGGAAAGGCGTGCGCGGCGCCCTGCGGCACGGGCAGCGCGGGCGGGGTCGAGGCGAGCACGGTATCGGCGGCCACGGCGCGCAGCAAGGCGGCCTCCCGGGCGGCAGGCGGCAGGCCGTACATGGGACTGCCCGCCGGCTCCGCATGGTATTGCGGCATGGCCGCGCCGCCCTTGCGCACGCTGGCCCAGGAACTGAGGTAATCGGCCGTCAGCGGCGTGGCCACGTTACCCGAATCGGGCAAGTCCAGCGTCGCGGCCTGGAACGGGAAGACGGACGCGTAGGCGGGCGAGGCGGGCACGAACAGCAGGCTGTCACTCTGCGGCGCGGCGCCATCATAGGTGGTCATGCTCAGCTGTTCCGAGCCGAAGATGCCGCATAACAAGTTTGTCTGCGTTCCGGCAGCCTGGCCGCTGGCGCTCAGGCCGAAGCGCCCGGCCGGCGTCAGCAGGGCCTTGCTGGTAGCGGGCTGGGAGGGTGACAGCGCGGCGCAGCCAAAGGCCAGGGCGCCCGACTGCAGGCCGACCACGGGCGGCTGCCCGCTGGTGGCGCCCAGCGGCAGCAAGGCCGTCGCATGGCCCAGCGCCGTGCGGTAGGTGGACGGCAAGGCGGGCTGGCCGGCCGGCAGCAAGCCGCAGCGCAATACGCCTTCCAGCCTGGCCTTGGCGGACAGCTTCTGATTGTAGGGATCGAGCGGGTCGACCGTGCCGACCCAGGCCAGGTTGGCCGGCAGCGCGGCGGGCGCGCTCAGCGCCGGGTAGAACAGCTGCTGCAGCTGGCCGCTGGCCGTGTCGCGCGCGCTCAGGGGGAAGCCGACGGCCAGGCCGCCGGGGCCGAAGGTGACGACAGGGTTGACGGTGGCCGTAAACGTCAGGCAGCCCGCATTCGGGCCCGCCAGCGGCACGAAAGTGCGGATCGTGTTGCCGCTGCCCGTGACGCGTATGCCGATATCGCTGGCGTTGCGCTGGAAGGCCAGCGCCGGAGGCGTGGCCAGCGGCGCGGACAGCCGCAGACTGCCGCTGACGGCGTCGATGGACAGGCCGACGCCGGACAGCACGTTGAACAGCAGGTCCTGTCCCAGCCGGAAATTGACATTGCTGCTGGTGGCAAAGCCCTTGGTCAGCTGGTTATAGCTGTAGCTGCAGCCGTAGTTTTTGAAGGAATCGGCCGGCACGGCATCGGCGTCGCGCAGCCACAGCAGCGCGTTCAGGTTCAGTCCCGGCGCCGGCGACTGCTGGTCGATATACGCGGCGAGGGCGGCGATGAAGGGGCCGGGCGCCGCGTCCAGCGCCGCCGGACGGGCGCTGGCAAACACATAGCTGCCCATGCGCTGCGGCGACAGGCTGTCGGCATAGCTGATGCTGTCCGGGGGCGTGGCCGGCGGCGCGACGGGCGGCAGCAGGTAGCCGGCCCAGGCATGGTCCGCCTGCGGCGGCGATTCATATAAGCTGACCTTGCTGGCGGGATCGGTGGCGACGAAGCTGAAACCCATGACTACCTCCACTCAAGACGCGACTCGGGCTGCGATGCGCCGGCATGGCGGCCGCGCGGCATCGCACTCGTTTACAACGGGTGGGCCCGGAAGGGCGTCGGATGGCCAGGCTGCTTGCCTGGATGCGGTGGCGGGCGGCCATCCAGGGCGCCCGTCCGCAGGCGGGCGCGGAACCGCCGCTTACTGCGAGTTGGAGGTAAAGGTAGCCAGCACGAAGCCCGTGTACGTATACAGGGTGCCGCTGTCGACGATGTCGCCGGAGAGCAGCACGTTATACAGCCCCGTGCTCTGCGGCGAGTAGGTGACCGTCAGGCCGGCTTTCCACGTGACGACGCCATTGCCCGTGTCGCTTGCCAGCTTGGCCGTCGTGAAACCGGTGCTGACGCTGGGATTCCAGTACGTGGTGCGGCCCTGGAACTGGAAGGCGATGCCCGTCTGGTTGTTGCTGTCGCTGCTGGCGATGGACAGCGCGATGCTGTTCGGCGTGGTGTTGGTGGTGACGCTTTGGCCGGAGGCCAGCGTATGGTTGGTGACTTCGACGCGAGGTAAGTTAGACATGACATTCTCCATGAGGTGATATCGGCCTGCACTTGCGGTGGGCGCCCCGTGGCCGACAGGTTCGGGGCAGTTGGGTAAGTCGGGGGAAACGGTATGGCAACGGCTTTGCGACCATGCCATAAAAATATGGCAGGACAATACGCGATTTCAAATAAAGACAAGGCATTTGATATTAATCAATCCGGAATTGATTAATATATTCTTTATTTGATTATTCAAAAAAATAGTTTCCGGCTATTCGAAATATAACCATGCCGGCTCTTGCACATCACGAGTAGCGATTCTATGCCTATTTTTTTGCGCGATTCTCTCGAATTGTCGCAAAGGCAGTGGTGGCGCGGCATCCGGGTGCGGCGCGGGAAAACACCGCCGGCCATTCTTCGCGGCGGCAGGCAATCTGGACAGGGAATGCAATGGAATATAAACGGTTTATTGACTTAAATGGATGGGCTGCGCGGCTTTATTGCGCGGCCGGTGTGGGCAGGGCCGGACAGCGTTCAAAAACGGCTACCACCTTGCCCGTCAGCGTGTACTGCGTGCCGTCATCGAGGATGGGGCCATCGATGAGGATTTGATATTGCTGCGGACCGAGCGCCTGGAAACGCAGGGTCAGTCCTTTCTGGAACGTCACGATGGTATCGCCGCGGTCGGCGCCCAGCTGCAGCAGGATATTCGCGGTCGACAATAAAACCGTCCAGTACGCGGTGCCGTTGGCGCGCAGCGCCACCAGGGTGTTGTCATTGATATCGTTGCTGGACGTGGCGACGGCGTCGCTGTTGACCGTCAGCGCCATGGTTTGCGGCGCCCGGCACGCGGGAGCCGGTTCGGCCAGCTGGCGCGCCAGCGCCGGGGCGTCGCCACCGAGCGATAGCAGCAGCGCGGCAGCCAGCCAGGGGCCGCGCCAATTCAGCTGATACATGGTGGAGGTGGTGTCCCGCGCATGCGGCCCATCGTAGCGAAATTCGGCCGGAAGAGCAAACGCATGCCGACCGCAGCGCGCCGCCATGGCCGCCATCCCCATCTGCTATCATCGTGCCGTTTTGGCCGGCGCCGCGGGCACCGGTCCGATATTTATGCAAGGAAAAAAATGAATAATCGCATTTCCCTGCTGCGTCAGCGCGGCGCGCAGGACAGTGGCAAGGTGGGCATGATCGAGCTGTTCTTCGACCTCGTGTTCGTGTTTGCCGTCACGCAACTGTCGCACGGCTTGCTGGCGCACTTGAGCGCCATGGGCTGGCTGCAGACGGGCTTGCTGCTGATGGCCGTCTGGTGGGTATGGATATTTACATCGTGGATCACCAACTGGCTCGACCCGGAACGCATTCCCGTGCGTATCAGCCTGTTCGCCTTGATGCTGGGCGGCCTGATCATGTCGGCTTCGATTCCGGAAGCGTTCGGCACGCGGGGCCTGGCTTTTGCGGGCGCGTATGTCGCCATGCAGGTGGGGCGTCCCCTGTTTGCCTGGTGGGCCGTGCGCAATGACACCGTGGCGCGCCGCCGCAATTTCCAGCGCATCGCCCTGTGGGCTGTGCTGTCCGGTATCTTCTGGATCGCCGGCGGCCTCGCGTCACCCGAGCAGCGCATCGTCTGGTGGGGCGCGGCCCTGCTGATCGACCTGGCCGGTCCCTGGATGCAGTTCGGCTTGCCGGGCCTGGGCCGTTCCTCGACGGCCGACTGGGATGTCGATGGCGGCCACATGGCCGAACGCTGCGCCCTGTTCGTCATCATCGCCCTCGGTGAATCCCTGCTGGTGACGGGCGCCACCTTCGCCGGGCTGGAATGGACGGCCGCCAACTGGCTGGGTTTCCTGTCGGCGCTGGCCGGCAGCATCGCCATGTGGTGGATCTACTTTGACACGGGCGCCGAGGCGGGCCACCACCGCATCGCCCACTCGAAGGACCCGGGCCGCATTGCCCGCAAGGCCTACACGTATATCCACGTGCTGATCGTGGGAGGCGTGATCGTTTCCGCCGTGGCCGATGAGCTGGCCCTCGTGCACCCGGACGAGGCGAGCTTCGCCGGCATCAGCGCCTTGCTGGGCGGCCCGATCCTGTATCTGCTGGGCAATGCGCTGTTCAAATGGGTCAGCAGCGAGCGCGCCGCGCCGCCGCTGTCGCATCTGCTGGGCATTTTGATCATCCTGGCGCTGATCCCGATGGCCTATGGAAGGCTGTATTCGCCGCTGATCCTGGCCTGCATCACCAGCTGCGTGCTGGTATTGGTGGCCGTGTGGGAACATGTGGCGCTGCGCCGTCCGCCGCCGGAGATCGATCCCTGATGTTTGCCTGAGCTTAGCCGGGCGGCGTGATGCCGTCCGGATCGCTGCGCGTATCGAGCTGCAGCTGCAGGAACGCCAGGTCCAGCCAGGCGCCGAACTTGGTGCCCACTTGCCGCATCAAGCCCACTTCCGCAAAGCCCAGCTGCTTGTGCAGGGCGATCGAGGCGGCATTGCCCGCTTCGATGCCCGCCACCATCACGTGCTTGCCCAGGCCGCGCGCCCGCGCGATCAATTCCCCCATCAATGCCTTGCCGATGCCGGCGCCGCGACTGTCGGCGCGCACATACACGGAATGCTCGACCGTATGCCGGTAGCCCTCGAACGGGCGCCAGTCGCCGAACGAGGCGTAGCCGGCCACATTCTGCTGCGCATCGATGGCGACGAGCACCGGATAGCCGGCCCGCTGGCGCTCGGCCAGCCAGGCGGCGCGGTTGGCCGCATCGACCGTCCGTTCATTCCAGATGGCCAAAGTATTGCTGACGGCATCGTTGTATATGGCCGTGATGGCCTCGATGTCGCCCGTTTGGGCATCGCGTATCTGCATGTTGCTCTCCTCGTCAAGCGTCCACTATAATGGACAAATCATAGATTGCCACCCGGTGCTTGTCCAATATAATTCGAATGGAAGCTGATATATGTCCACTAAACCAGACGAGTTGAACCAGCGCATCGGCGCCAGGGTGCGCCTCGAGCGGGAAAACCTGGGCTGGTCGCTGACGCAGCTGGCGGCCCGCTCGGGCGTGTCGCGCGCGATGGTGCACAAGGTGGAACGGGGCGACTGCAGCCCCACGGCCACCTTGCTGGCGCGCCTGTCGGGCGCCTTCGGCCTGAGCATGTCCGAACTGATCGCCCGCGCCGAAATGCGCGCAGGGCGCTTGCTGCGCCAGGCCGAGCAGCCCGTGTGGATCGACCCGCAGAGCGGCTATGTGCGGCGCCACGTGTCGCCCGCGTCCGACATGCCGCTCGACCTTGTGCATATTACCTTGCCGCCGGGCGCCGTGGTGGCCATGCCGGCCGCCGCCTATGTGGCGCGGCGTCAATTGATCTGGTCGCTCAGCGGCAGCCTCGTCTTCATCGAAGGGGACACGCGCCACGTGCTGGACGCGGGCGACTGCCTGGAGCTGGGGCCGCCGGCCGATTGCGTGTTCAGCAATGAAACGGCCAGCGCCTGTACCTATGCCGTGGCCGTATTGAAGAACTGAGGCTACGCCAGCGTTACAGCGCAACAGCGCGCAGCTGGGCGATGAAGGCGCGCGCGGCGGGCGCCTGTTCGTGGCGGCGGAAAGCCACGGCGATTTCCGAGCTGATCTGCGGCCCTTGCAGCTCGCGGAAGACCACGCCGGGCAATTGCACGCTGGCCATCACGGAGTGGGGCACGATGGCGCAACCGACGCCCAGCGACACTTCCGTCAGCACGGCCACCAGGCTGCCCGGGCGCGACACCACCTGCGCCGCAAAGCCGCCGCGCCGGCTTACCTCCAATGTTCCCAATTCCTGTTCCGGCACGATGAATGCCTGCTGCGCCAGCGCGGCCGGCCCCGCCACATCCAACAAAGCCAGCGGGCTGTCGGCTTGCACGGCCAGCACGAAGCGGTCGCGCAGCAAGACCACGCTGTCGAGTCCGTCCGGCAGGTGCAGGGGCGGGCGCACGAAGGCCAGGTCCACCCGGCCCTGGTCCAGCAAGCCGGGCAGGGCATCCATCGCGTATTCGCGCGCACCGATATGGATGCCGGGGTGGCTGACGCGAAAGCGGGCGAACTGGTCCTGCAGCACGCCGGAATACGCGGCCGAGGCCACGTAGCCGATTTCCAGCCGTCCCAGTTCGCCCCGTCCCGCGCGCCGCGCCACTTCCTGTGCCTGCGCCAGCTGCCCCAGCGCGCGCGTGGCCTCAATGACAAACAGTTCACCGGCCGCCGTCAGGGCCACGGCGCGCTTGCTGCGCTGGAACAGGCGCGTGCCCAGCAGCTGTTCCGTTTCCTGTACCTGCTTGGTCAGGGCGGGCGGCGAAATGCCCAGTTCCGCTGCCGCCCGCGCGAAGTGCAGGCTGTGCGCCACGGCCAGCACGCAGCGGAAATGCCGCAGTTCCATGTCTTTGACAATATTCACCATGAGTGAATTATAAGGCGGCTGTCTTATAATAGGAAATAATACAAGCCTGCTTACAATCGAGGCATGAAGAATACCGACTGGACCTTATATACGTGCTCGGGCGTGTGCGCGCTGATCATGCTCGACACCAACGTGGTGGCCGTCTCGCTGCCGTCCATCGCCCGCTCGCTCAACGCCAGCTTCGTCGACGTGGAATGGGTGGTCAGCGCCTACATGCTGGCGTTCGCCTCGTTTCTCTTGCCGGCCGGCAGCATCGCCGACCGCCTGGGACGGCGCAGGGTCATGCTGTATGGCCTGGCCGTGTTCGCGTTGGCGTCCCTGCTGTGCGGCCTGGCGTGGACGCCGTTCGTGCTCAACGTGGCGCGCGCCGTCAAGGGCCTTGGTGCGGCGCTGCTGCTGACGTCCGCCTTGGCCGTCATCGGCCACACCTTTCACGCGGAAAAGGAGCGGGCGCGCGCCTGGTCCGTGTGGGGCGCGGCCATGGGCGTGGCCATGACGGTGGCACCGCTGCTGGGGGGCCTGATCACGAGCGCCATCAACTGGCGCTGGATTTTCTATCTGAACCTGCCCGTCGTCGCCATCCTGATGCTGCTGGTGCAGCGTCATGTGGATGAATCGAAGGATGCCTCGAACGCCAGTTTTGATCCATTGGGGGCGCTGCTGTTCTCCGCCGGCCTGTTCTGCATCATCTGGGGCTTGATCGACGCCAGCGTGGCGGGCTGGTCCAGCCGCGCCACCGTGCTGCGTTTCGTCGCCGGCGCGGCGCTGCTGTTGGTCTTCGTGCTGGTGGAACGGCGCCAGCGCGCGCCGATGGTCGACTTGCGCTTGTTTGGCCGGCGCGTCTTCGTCGGCGCCGTGCTGGGCATGTTCGGCTACGCCATCGCCGCGCAGGTGATGATGACCTTTTTACCTCTGTATTTGCAGAACGCCTTCGGCTTTTCCGCCGTGCTGGCCGGCTGCGCCATGCTGCCGTTTGCCGTCGCCATGGTGGTGCTGTCGCGCCTGGCGCCGCGCGCCATGCGGATTCTTGACGACCGCGGCATTTTGGTGACGGGCTTGCTGATCGTCACCGTGGGCAACGTCGCCACGGCCTTCGCCGCCGCCAGCCTGCAATACGGCTGGGTGGCGGCCGGCATGCTCGTCACGGGCGCGGGCGCGGGATTGCTGAACGGCACGACGCAAAAGGCCATCCTTGCCTGCATCCCCCGCGAACGCACGGGCATGGGCTCCGGCATCAGCACCACCACGCGCTTTGTCGGCATCGTGCTGGCCGTGGGCGCGCTGGGCGCCGTGCTGGCCATGCGCACGGCGGCCTCGTTCGAGCAACTGGCGTGGCTGCACGGTTTGAAGGCCTCGCCCGAAATGATCGGGCGCATCGTCGCCGGCAACGCGGCCGAGGCCTTCGGCCAGCTGCCGCCCGCCCTGCAGGCCGTGGCGCAGGAAGCGGCGCGCCACGCCTTCATCGACGGCTTTGCCAGCGTGCTCTACCTGGCTGGCGGCCTGGCGGCCGTGGTGGCGGCGCTGGTCTTCGTGCTGGCGCGCCCCGTGCAAATGGCGGGAAAAGTGTAACTGTTCAGCAAGTTCCGCGTGCGCCGCCTCTGCTTGTAATATGATGCCATCGAGCAATACATGGCAATCATATAACTACCGCAGGTAATCCTCGGTCACGGTGCGGGAGGCGCGCATGCGCAGGAAACGAATTATTATTACGAGCGTGCTGGTCGCCGTCATCGGCGTGGCCGCCCCCCTGAGCCTGGCCTTCTATCTCTCGTCCGTGCGGGCAGAGCAGGGCGAGCAGGAACGCCTGCGCCTGCTGGCCGGCTACGCGCTCGAGCGCGCCCACCGTTCCATCGCTTCGGCCAGCATGGCCCTGCGCAGCGCCGATGCGCTGGACCTGGCGCCGTGCTCGGAAGCGCATGTGCAGCAGCTGCGCCGCATCACCATGACCACGCGCAGCATCGACGATATCGGCTATGTGGAAAACGGTTTGCTCAAATGCACGTCGACAGGTATCGAGGCAGGGCGCATTGCCATCACGCCCACCGACTTCACCCTGGACAACGGCATGGGGCTCGATTTCAACCTGCGCCCCGTCGTCAGCGGCGGCAAGCGCATGGTGGGGCTATCCTACCGCGCGTATAAGGTGCTGATCGATCCCGTACGCTTTTCCGACGTCATCATCGACAGCGATATCCAGATGGCCGTGGCCATCGGCAAGGGCGGCGTGCTCGACACCCTGCACCATCCGGATCCGGCGCAAGTGCAGGCCCTGCTTGCCGGGCTGCCAGCGGCGGGCGATATCACGCACGACGGCAGCATCCATGCCATCCTGTACCGCGACGGCTTGACGGCCGTCATGATCGAGCCCCGTAGCAAGCTGAACGACAGGCTGCGGCGCGAACAACTGCTGCTCCTGCCGCTGGGCTTGCTGATGGCCGCCTTCATCGTCGGCATCGTCGTGTGGCTGTCGCGCCGCCGTCTGTCGCTGATGGGCGAGCTGAAGATCGCCATCGAGCGGCGCGAATTCTTTGTCCATTATCAACCGATTATTGCGCTCGACACGGGCGTGTGCGTGGGCGCCGAGGCGCTGATACGCTGGCGCCGTCCCGACGGCAGCATGATACGGCCCGACCTGTTCATCCCCGTGGCCGAGGAAGGCGATCTGATCTTGCCCATCACCGACCAGGTGATCGATTGCGTCATCGCCGACATGCGCGCCGCGCTGCTGGCCGACCGCGAACTGCACATCGCCATCAACCTGTGCGCCAGCGACATCGAAACGGGCAGGGTGCTCGACGTGCTCGAACGTGCCTTGGCCGGCACCGGCATCGAAGCGCAGCAGATCTGGCTGGAAGCGACGGAGCGGGGCTTCATCAATGTGGAAGCGGCGCGCGCCACCATCGAAAAGGCCAGGGCGCGGGGCCACGCGGTGGCCATTGACGACTTCGGCACGGGATACTCAAGCCTGTCGAGCCTGCAGAACCTGCCGCTCGACGCCCTGAAAATCGACAAATCCTTCGTCGACACCATCGGCACGGACGCCGCTACCAGCAGCGTCACGCCGCACATCATCGACATGGCCCGCACCTTGAACATGCTGATCGTGGCCGAAGGCATCGAAACGCAGCAGCAAGCCGATTATCTGCTGGAGCGCAGAGTCGAATTCGGCCAGGGCTGGCTGTTCGCGAAAGCGCTGCCGGCTGCCGAGTTCCTCACCTTTTATCGGGCGCGCCGCGCGCCATCGTCCACATGAAACAGCCACGCTTTCCCTATCCCTTGCAACCGCTGCGCGTACCGGGCGGCTGGCACATCACCGTCAATACCCTGTTCGAGGTGGAGCCAGGCCCCGATACCATGCAGTGGTTCAGCAGCGCGCTGCTGCTGTGGGGCAGCTGCCGCGACACCGGTTACTGCTTCAACTCGCATTTTGAACCTGAGGACGATCCGCAGGGCGAATTCGTGCTGGAGATGGGCAAGGTGGAATACGACCGCCACGGCAAGATCGTCCAGGGCAGCGACGCCTTCCTGGGCGAGTTTCGCACGCGCAGCAAGGCGGTGTTTGTCGCCCGGGTCGAGCAATTCATGCAAGACCCGGCAGCTTGAATTTTCGCTTACTGCTTGCGCGGCAAGACGACGCCCGTGCCGGCCACTTTCTGCCGGCGCGGCGCGGGGAACTGCGATGGCGGCCAGCGGCTATTTCAGCGGCGGCAAGGGCGTGCCGGGCAGCAAGGCGGACAAGCCCAGCGCATCGACGTCGCGCACCGTGTTGGTCAGCACGATCACGCCCCGCTTGCCGTCCGTCGTGAACGCCGCATAGCTGGCGTAGCCGCCCGTCTGGCCGTTGTGCCAGGCGTAGCTGTGTCCCTGTTGCTGTTCCAGCAGCCAGGCCAGGCCGATTTTCGAGCTGCTGTCGGGCGCCAGCGGACGCTGCGGATGGATCGCCAGCGCATACGGGCGCAGCGGTTTATACATGTGGGCTTGCAGATAGGCGATCATGTCGCGCGCGCTGGAGTACACGCCGCCGGCCGGCGCCACCACGTTCATGTTCCATGCCGGCGTCGGTTCGCCCGACAGCTGGTGCCCGGGCGCCAGGCGCGCCAGCATGCTGCGCGTGGGCTTGTTCGAGGTGGAACGCATGCCCAGCGGCACGGCGATACGCTTTTGCAGCAGCGCTTCATAGCTGCTGCCGGCCTGGGTGGCCAGGGCCGTGCCCAGCACGGCGTAGCCGATATTGGAGTATTCAAGTTTCGTGCCCGGCGCGCGGGGCAGCTGGTAGGCGGCAAGGAACTGCCGCTGTTTGGCTGCCGTGTAATCGGCATACGGATCAGCGGGATCTCTGGGTGCGAAATTGTCGGGCAGGCGCGGCAGCGAGGAGTAATGCGTGGCCAGGTCGAGCAGGCTGATCGTCTTGCCCTCGAACGCAGGCACCGTATAGCCGGGCAATAATGCCGCCACCGGCTCGTCGAGTTTGACCTTGTTTTGGACGACGGCGTCGGCCAGCAGCAAGCCCGTCATGGTCTTGGTGACGGAACCGATCTGGTAGACGGTGTCGGCACCCGGTTTGATGTGCTTGCCGGCATGAATGCTGCCAAAGCCGTAGACGGCGCTGTGCTTGCCGTCGATCACGGCGATGACGATGCTGGCGTGCATGCCCGTGCGCGTCAGTTCTTCCGCGCGCTGGCGCACGGCGTCGTCGAGCGCGGGCGCGGCCAGTGCAGGGGAGGCCAGTGCAGCAGTGCCGGCGAGGCAAAGGGGGAGGAAGGCAAAAGTGGGTGTCATGGGAACCTGTCAGGTGATCAATGAAAAAGGCTAGTTCACGCCAGCCCCCGATAACGTGGCTGGGATGAATGCCGAGCATAGGCCGCTTACATGAAGGGTGCCTGAGTTTTATGTCATTCTTGCTATATTGGAAAACTGCCGGCCGCAGGCGCCTCCAGCAAACCCGCCAGCTGTGCCCGCATGTCGGCCGACATGCATTGCAGCAATTCGCCGCGCCGGCGCGCATCGGCGCGTTTCTTTGACGGCACGTCGGCCAGGTCCGGCGCCCGGTAGGGCGCGCAGGGCAGGTGATAATTACCGTCGCGCATGCGCAAGGCGTGCAATTCCTGCCACGCCAGATCGTAATCGGCGGCGATATGGCGCCGGCGCCGCGCATTCAGGGCGATGCGGTTGTCGTTGCTGATCAAAAACAGGTTATTGCAGGCAAAAAAATCGCCGAAATCGCGCAGGGCCGTCACCATCAGGTTTTTTGGGCGGCAGCCATGCAGCGCCCGCGTGGCTTCCTTGACGGCCAGCTTGCCCGCCTCCGAGCGCAAGCCTTGCAGCGCGCCCAGCTGCAAGGACACGCCATCGGCGCGCGGCAGGAACAGGAAGCTGGCCAGATAGAAAGCTTGGCCGTCGCGCGTCAGGCGCAGGCACAATTCGCCTTCGCGGTGGCTGTCGTGGATGGCCGTCAGCTGCAATCGATACAGCGCCGCGTCCTTGCCTTCGAACGCGGCCAGCACCACGGGCTGGCGCGCGGCCCGCTCGACCAGCGCGCGCGCCCCGGCCTGCCACAGGAAGCGGTAATGCCCTTCCAGCAAGGCCAGGCGATCCGTGCAACCGAGCTGGCGCGATGCGTATGGCCGGTAAATCTTGAAGCGCAAACAAGGATGCAGCTGTGCCAGGGAATGCAAGCCGGGCATGCTGCCCAGGAAGGCTTGCCAGCGCGTGCGCTGGCGGGGAAAGAAGAGGGCGCCCAGCGCCGCTTTCAGGCGGTGTCCGCTGGCGGAAGGTGGTGGCACGGTGGGGGGCACGGTGGGTGGCAAGGCGGCGCCGTGGCGCAGGGGTACAGCGATGTCATTCATGATTCGGCCGGAAAATGGCAGGCGCTGCACAATGAGAGCCTTGCCAAGCTGAATGCTACGTGGGCCAGGTGAAGTTCATATTAAGAAGCTCTCGGCACGGGCATTTAGAGGATGACAACTAAACATTTGCCTTTTAGTAACGCTGACGCTTATTCTGCCTGCTCGCCAACCCGATGACTGATACCTTTCATGAAGCACCGCCATTTGCTTGCCATTCCCATGCTCATTGCCGCCCTCGCCGCCCAGGCGCAAGAGCGCACGGCCGATCCTTTGGCGCCACTTGCGCAATGCATCAACCGCAGCCAATTCCAGTTCAAGCAGCAGGACCGCTTGCCCGCGCATGTGACGACGCGCAGCGTCAAGCTGGCGACGGGAGAAGGCCAGGTATCGGTGGCCGATGGCTATCGGCTGATGTTGTTCCACAAGGGCAGCTTGCCCTTCGTGAATCTGAAAATCGAACGCAGCGCCGACGGCCGGTTTGCCGCCGACCGCGGCACCATCGTGGCACAGATGCAGCAGATGTCGGCCAACAGCAAGCCGCCCCAGCTGGTGCCGCTGGAGACGGACACGCGCCAGGGCGTGGAAGTGCTAGCATTGAACAACCCCTATATCACGCGATCGTCCGGCGTGATCAGTCTATACACCTTGCTGCATGCTGCCAGCGGGACGGTCGCCACCGCCTACCTGCTCAATCAACCAGCGGACAAACGGGAATTCGCGACGGATGCGCAGTACCAGGCCTTGCGCGACCAGTTTATTGCCGTCCTGGCCAGTTGCATGGCCGAGTCGGCGCACTAGGGCATGCATACGTTGAAGGGGGCATTTGCATGAAAAAAGCACAGCCAGGCACGCAGTCCGCCAAGGGCGCCGCCTTGCCCGATCCTGCCGGCCTGTTCAATGCCAGTCTGGACGGCAACACGCGCCGGGCCATCGACCTGCACGAAGGCGCGCAGCGCGATACCTCGGCATTCAAGGCGCTGATACGCGCCGCCGTGGCGTTGAATGCGGCGCCGAAACCAGAACGGACGTCGACTTGAGACATTATCTGTATCTCTGGCACGACCCGGCCGCGCGCATGCTGGTCGCTTCCGGCATCGAATTCAAGGATTGTATGCCTGCCCTCGGCAAGGCTGGCGGCATCGTGCTGCGCCAGGGCGGCGCCGGCACGGCCAGGAAGCCTGTCAGCTACCAGACCTTTACACATCAGCAACTGCCTGCCCTGGCGCATGAAGATATATATGCCTGGGGCAGCCATGCCTGGGCCGATTGGAATGGCGCGCCGCCAGCTTCCCAGGATGCGGACGTGGCCGCGATGCTTGACCATCGTGGCGCGCTCACGCCGCTGCCCGCCTTGCGCAGCCGCTTTCTCGCCTTTGCCCACGACGACGGCTGGTACCTGAAACTATTCTATGCGGCATGGGACGACGTGGCGACCTTGCTCGTCGGCACCATTCCGCCAAGCTTGGGCGCGCTCGATCTGCATGCCCTGCGCCAGGGGGATGACGGCTATTGGCTGCAAGACGGCGCCGTCCAGGTGGAGCTGAAAACCCACGCTATCGACAGCGTGCTGAACCGCCGCCTGTAATCGCCGCTGGCAACTTCCTGCGCCACGCTATGGATACCGGGCCATACAGACCGGTTCAGACATCGCGCTTCCCCCTGCTATCCATGAGCAAGGCCAGCCTGGCCGCCATGCCGGCATTCTCGCGCAGCAAGCCGTCGCGTTCCTGCGCCAGGCTTTCCGCCTTCTGCTGCGACGCCTGTGCATTTTCGGCCAGCATGTCGAGCTGGCGGTCTTGCGCGGCCAGCGCCACCCTGGCGTCGTTCAGCGCCAGCAGGGCCGCATCGAGCTTGGCCAGCAGGGCGTCGGCGGACGCTGCCGCCTGCAAGTACTGAAATTCGAACTGGTCGCGCTCGGGACGCACGGTGGCCAGCGCGTCGCGGTCGGCGGCCGCTTCGCTGGATAAGCGCGCGTGTTCCGCCTGCAGCTGCGCCAGGCGCATGTCTTGCTGCACCAGGGTAGCTTGCTGGCCTTGCACCCGCTGCTGCAGCTGGGCGTTATCCTGTTCCAGCCGGCTTTCCCGTTGCTGCGCCTGGGCCCGTTCCTCGCTGCGCTGGGTCGCGGCCGCTTCCTGGTAATGGTCGAACTGCGAGCGCACCTGCGCCAGCTGGCGATTGAGTGCCGCGATCTCCTCGCCGCGGTCGGCCAGGCGCTGCGTCAGGCCCGCGTTGTCGCTGTGCAAGGTGGCCAGGGTGACGGCGCGGAAATGGTGTTCTTCCTTCAGTTGCGCCAGCGCATGCTGGGTGGCGCGCAACTCCTGGGTGAGGGCGGCGCGCGCCTCCGTCAGTTTCAAGCGCTCCGTTTCCGTCTTCTTCAGCTTATCCAGCGCCGCGTCGAGTTCGGCGCGGTTCTGTTGCATGCCCGTTTCCAGCTGCTGCGCCAGATCGCGCTGCTGCTTCTCGTACACGCCGCGCATCGCTTCCATCAGCTCGGCCGGCAAGCCTGCCTCCGTTTTCACGGCGCCTGCGCCATGGAACTCTTCCTTCCAGCGTTTTAACAGGGGAGCGATGGTGCTCTTGCTGCCCGTGCTGCCCAGCGCTTCGCGCACGCTGTCGACCGTGGGATTGCGCCCATCGGCAGCGACGATTTGGGCCGCTTTCATAACATCAGAGTACAAAATGCCGGTACGGGCCATAAAACCACCTATGAGCGAAATTTAGTAACGTATTACATGATACGTAATATCAGATAATATTACGATATAAATTTTGCTTGTTTTTGAAAATTATAAGAGGCGATAAGATTGCTTATCGCGTGTTATGGGGGTGGTTTGCATGCTATTCTGCGTACTTCCCAGTACAACACCGCGATTTCGCCACCGCCATGCTTGAATTCCCCCTCTCGAAACGCCGTGCCGCCGCGCCGAAAAGCGCCGCCATCGCCGTGGCACCGTTACATGGCGCCCTGATCGATGCCGAACTGGCCGCGCGCCACCAGGCGTTTCTCGCCGCTGCCACCTCGGACAACACGCGCCGCACCTACCGATCCGCCATCCGCCACTTCCAGGCCTGGGGCGGGGCGCTGCCCGCCGACGAGTCGACCGTCATCCGCTACCTGCTGGCGTATGCGGACAGCCTGAACGCCCGCACCCTGGCGCTGCGCCTGACGGCCCTGTCGCAATGGCATGTGTACCAGGGCTTCGCCAACCCCGCATCCACGCCGACCGTGCGCAAGACCCTGGCCGGCATCGCCCGCCTGCACGGCAAGCCGAAAAAGAAGGCCAAGGCCCTGCCGCTGGAAGACCTGGAGTTGATCGTCGCCAAACTGGCCGCGCTGGGCACGAACAAGGCTTTGCGCGACAGCGCCTTGCTGCAACTGGGTTTTTTTGGCGGTTTCCGGCGCAGCGAACTGGCGGGCTTGACGGTGGAAGACGTGAGCTGGGAGCCGCAAGGCATGGTGATCACCTTGCCCCGCTCGAAAACGGATCAATTGGGGGAGGGCATCGTCAAGGCGATCCCGTTCGGCGACGGCGTCTGCTGCCCGGCCACGGCCCTGCGCGCCTGGCTGGCCGCGGCGCACATCCGCACGGGGCCGCTATTGCGCACCGTCAACCAGTGGGGCCATGTAAGCGTGAAGGCGCTGCACGCGAGCAGCATCAACACGATCCTGGCAAGCTGCGCCAGGCTGGCGGCGCTTGATTACGTGCCGGAACTATCGAGCCACAGCCTGCGCCGCGGCATGGCCACCAGCGCCCACCGGGCCGGCGCCGATTTCCAGGCCATCAAGCGCCAGGGCGGCTGGCGCCACGACGGCACCGTGCATGGCTATATAGAGGAGGCGGGGCGCTTTGAGGAAAATGCGGCCGGGAGTTTGTTGAAGGGGAAGAAGAAGCCGATGGGCTGAGGGCGCCCGACAACATTCAGTCCGGCGGTGAACAGGAAGGCCAGCCTGATGCCTGCACCATGGCGTTGTAGGTCGGTTTCACCCAATTGTGTTGAGGCTGTCTACCGGCGAGTGCCCCAACACCATGCTGGCCATGTCCATGTCCGCCGGTGGCCGAGCTCATGCACGCGTATGCCGGGCTATCTAGTCGCCATTGCTGCCAAGCGCTTTTGGATGCTTTTTCCCAGTTGCACCCCTATAAAGCCGATGATGGTGTACAAGATTGTGAGGCCGACAAGATGCAGGCTAACAAACATCATGTTGGTCGATGGGAGACCGAACCCAGCAAGGACTAGTACAGAGGGTGCTAGCGCCACAAGACAAACCGGCGGCCAGACTCTTGTGTTCCGGAGCCCCAGAAATACAGCGACCGCGAATGCGCCCGCAATGAAGAAGTAAGCTTTGTCCAATGAAGAACCCCCGGGTTGGCAAATACGTGTTTGAACGCTCGATCGCTATGGGGCGACAGCGCACGACCAGAAAATCTCAGTGTATGGTGGCGTTGCTCCTTTGGCAAGCAAGAAAGAACAAGTGGCTTTGTTATGCGTTCCAGGACAAGGGTTTGATGAAGTAAATGCGCTCCCTGGCCGGATCGCCGAATGCTCCACGGCGCGTAGCCGATAGCCATTGCGGAGCAGCAAGTGCAGCACGCGCCAGGCTTCCGCTATGCTGCCGGGCCGTATCATGCGGCGGCCTGCTCCCGGGGGCGGATGATCATGCAGGTGGCCGTCGCGTGCGCGTACACCTTGCCGGCCTCGTCGCGGATCGTGCCTTCGGAAATGACCAGGTTGCGCCCTGCATTGATGACTTTGCCTTCCGCAAAGACCGTCACGTTGAAGGGCAGGGGACGGCACATCTTGATGTTGAGGTCTGTTGTGCCATAGCTTTCGCCGGCCGGCAAGACCGTGTGCGTGGCGCAGCCCGTGACCGTGTCGAGCACGGTGGCGGCGAAACCGCCGTGCACGCCGCCCATGGGATTGGTGTGGTTTTCATTCGCCGTCGCCGTGAAGATGACACGACCGTGCTCGATCGTGTGGGCATCCATCGGCATGGTCTTGGAAATGCCGGGCCGTGGGAACAGGCCTTGCGCGAAAGCTTGCATCAGTTGCAAGCCGGTCATGTCGTTGGGGTGCATGGGTAACTCCTGTGGTGGTGATGGGGGGATGGTCAGACGTCCTGCGCGAAACGCAGGCGCGAGGCGTGCAGCAGGAAGCGGGCGACGACGGCCAGTTCTTCCTCGCTGAAACCTTGCTTCAGTTGTGCATTCAGGCTGTCGAGCAAGGGCAGGGCGGCGGCCAGCACCTCGCCGCCCCTGGCCGACATGTGCAGGGTGCCGGCGCGCGCATCAAACGCCGACTGGCCGCGCACGATCAGGCCGTTTTCCTCCATGCGCGCCACCAGCCCCGTGACGGCCGAGTTTTTCAGTTGCAACAATCGCCCCAGATCCTTCAACTGGCAGCCTTCTTCGCCTTTCAGCGCAAACAGGGCGACCACTTGCGTGCCGGAAAATCCCAGTTCGCTGGTGAAGACGGCATCGGCCGAGCGAAACAGGTTCTGGCGCGCCAGGTTGAGCAGATTAAACAGGCGCGGCGAACGCTCGCCCAGCGGGCAGGCTGCGGCATCGGGAAGGTCTGAGGCGGGGGAGGTATTGGTACGCATGCGAAGTATACTACTACGTATGCGTAATAAATCAAGCGACGATTGTCAGTCGCGCTCGCGGCGTCCGATGTAGCGGGCGCGGGGACGGATCAAGGCCGCGCTGGCGGCTTGCTCGGCCGCATGCGCGATCCAGCCGGCCGAGCGGGCCAGCGCAAACACGCTCATGCCGGCGCCTTCGGGCCAATCAAACGCCAATTCCATGGCGGCCAGCGCCAGGTCGGCATTCGGTTTTACTTCGAGCAAGTCGCCCGCCGTGGCGCACGCGGCCAGGATGGCGGACAGTTGCGGGTACTCGTGTGTCATCGCTGCCAAACGGCCCAGCAGATACGCGGCGCGCGGGTCGCCCAGCGGATACAGCGGGTGGCCAAAGCCGGCGAATTCCGGCGCGAACATCTTGTAAAAGGCGCCGATGGCATCCTTGGCGTCTGGCGCGGCCAGCGCCTGCGTCAACATGCACCGCGCCGCCGCACTGCCGCCGCCGTGTTTGTCGCCGGACAAGGCTGCCAGCCCGGCGCCCAACGCGGCGGGCAAACTTGCGCCCGTCGAAGCGACGCAGCGCACGGCAAAGGTCGACGCATTCAATTCATGGTCGGCCAGCAGCACGAGTGCGGCGCGCAGCAATGCAGTCTGCTCCGCGTCGGCTCGCCACGCCTGGGCCAGTTGCAAGTGCAGCGGCAGGGCGGACGGCGCCGTCTGCAGCAGGGCGGCGGCCAGGATGCGCATCAGTGCCGGGCCCGACTGTAGCGTGTCCGCCGACGCTGGCATGGATGCCAGCACGGCCATGGCAAGCATGGTGCGCGCCAGCGGCGGCGCATCGGGCGCGCTGGCCAGCTCCTGCTGCAGTACAGGCGCATCCTGCCGGAAATAGTCGCCCGCGCCATCGTCCCACAGCAGGTTGGCGGCCGCCTCCAGCGTCGCGGACTCGGCCAATGTCGCCGCATCGCAGCCCCGGTACAGCAGCCGCCCATCGAGAATGTGGGAAATCTGTGTCTCCAGCACGGGCAAGCCCCAGTGCATGGCGGCCACGGCCGTCTGGCCGCCCCGTTTCGCGTCATTCTTGCGTGCCGCCAGGCGCAGCACCTCTTCCTGCGGATAGCGCTTGCGGCGCGATTCTCCGTTGCTGACGGAGGCCAGCAAGCCCCGGCTCACATAGGAATACAGGGTGGGCAGGCTGACGCCCAGGAGGCGCGCCGCGTCAAGGGCGGACAGATCGTTGTTCATGGCCGCCATTGTAGCGTTTGTCACTTTATATTGATTTGTGGAATCAAGATTGACGGCCCGGGTGGCGCGTCACTAGACTGATGCCTTTCCAGGAGTCTGCATGAGCACATTTACCATCCGCACCCTGCGCCGGGACGACGCCGCGCCACTGCTTGCCTTCGAGCAAGCCAACCGGGCCTGGTTCGAGCGCCATATCGACGGGCGCCCGGACGATTTTTACAGCATTGACGGCATCCACGCGCACGTCGCGCAATTTCTGGACGAGCACGCACAGGGGCGCATGCACCCCTGCGTCATCGTCGACGAACACGGACAATTGATCGGGCGCGCCAACCTCAAGGACATTGACCGGGAGCAAGGCGTAGCCGAAGTCGGTTACCGCATCGGGCAGCAGCAGGCGGGCAAGGGCCTGGCCACGGCCGCGCTGCAGCATTTGATCGCCCTGGCGCAAGATGAATGGCGGCTGAGCACCCTGTGCGCCTACGCCATCGACGGCAACGGGGCCTCGATCCGCGTGCTGGAGCGCTGCGGTTTCGCGCAGGGAATGGCCGTACCCGATATTGCCATGGTGGCAGGCAAGGCCGTCGATGGCCACCGGTTTGCGCTGGATTTGCGGGCGGCTGAGGTAGACTCTGCACTATGATAAATATGCAAAGTTGCCAGATATGAATCAGGAAACCTCAAAACGCATCATCGTCATCGGCGCCGGCATCGTCGGCGCGTCGCTGGCCTACCACCTGGCCAGCAAGGGGGCAAATGTCACCGTGGTGGAGGCGGGCGGCATCGCTTCCGGCGTGACGGGCACCTCGTTTGCCTGGATCAACGCGTCCTGCGCGGGGACTGACCCCATCATGGCCCTGCGCTGCGGCGCCATCGCCGCCTGGCGCCGGCTGGAAACGCAGGTGCCGGGCTTGACGCTGCGCTGGCATGGGGCCTTGTCGTATGGCACGCAGGATGGGCGCGTGTCGCCCTCGTGCATATTGATTGAGCGCGCCCGCATTTCCCAGCTGGAACCGCATCTGCGGCAACCACCGCAACAGGCCGTCCACGAGCCGGAGCAGGGCGCCCTCGACGCCGTTGCCGCCACGCACGCCTTGCTGGCAGCGGCCCGGGCGCTCGGCGCGACCGTCCGCACGCACGCGCCCGTGTTGGGTTTTGTCGTCCAGGACGCGAAGGTGACGGGCGTGGAAACGGCCGCTGGCGTCATCGAGGCGGATATGGTCGTATTGGCGGCAGGCACGGGTACTGCCGCGCTGGCGCAGAAACTGGGCGCCAGCCTGCCCATCCACGCCTCGCCCGCCATCTTCCTGCGCTACCAGGCGCCACCCGGCCTGGTGCAGGGCATCATTTCCAGCCATGCCATGGAAGTGCGGCAAGCCGAGGACGGCACCATGCTGGCAGCGGAAGATTACCTGGACGACGCGCCGGAAAACCAGCCCGCCGCCATGGCGCTGCGCACGGCCAACGCGATCCGGGAAGAACTTGAGGGCGCCGAAGCCATCGCGCCCGAGTTCGCCTGCATCGGCCTGCGCCCCATGCCCGTCGATGGCGTGCCCGTCATCGGCTCTTTGCCGCAGGTGGAAGGCGTGTACGTGTGCGCCATGCATCCTGGCGTGGTGCTGGCAGGCATCGTGGGCCAACTGGCCAGCGGGGAAATCGTCACTGGCGAGCCAGCGTCAGCCCTGGAGGCTTGCCGGCCCGCGCGCTTTCTGGCGTGCTGATTCTTAAGGCACAGCTACCACGAACACGGGCAGGACGAATGGCGCTTCCTCCTGCTCATCGCCTTCCTCCGACGGCTCCTGCATATGGTCCGCGTTGCGCCAGTCCCCGTTTACCACGCGGTCAGCGATCAGCGCCAGATCCTGCGTTTCGCGCAGTTCGCAGCGAAACGGCAGCCGCCGATGCGAGCGCGACACCAGGCTGTAGCGCAGCTGGCGGCATTGCGCATCGTGCCAGCAATACAACAGCATCTCCCCGCCACCGAGCGCGCTGCTGCGGGCCGCGATCACCTGGCCGATGAACTCGACGATATCCGCCGCTTCTATGTACGGCGTTTCCTCGTCCGTGGGCGAGAAGCTCCACATATTGGCCCGGGCTTCGTGATTGATGTCGTCGGGATCAACGAGCACCTCATCGTCTTGCGCCATCTCCATCCAAGCATTGACTGTCTTGCAGTTCATCATGTCATTACTCTGCCAGTAATTGAGCAAGCATCGGGAGCGCAGACGAAGCATGCAAGGCGAGCCACACGCAGGTCAATTGGCATCCCATGTTTTAAAATCCGTCGATACCGACCGCCATGCGCCATGCGGAAGTTTGGCCTGCATCGAAATGGAAAGTCCGCCCGCGCCCAAACAATCACCCGGCTGCCATTGGGCATTTTTCAAACTAAGCGCCCGCGCTCTTCCCAAGTCGACATTTGTCAGTTCATTTGTGTCATAGCCAACTTCCAATACTGGATGCAGTACTTTTCCAATGGCTGCTACATATAAGGTATTGACATGGACCTCGGGTTTGTCGAAACGTTCATAAAGCCTTGTTGCCGCTGATTTGAAACCCTGGCGAATGGCAATGCTGATGGTCGCAGGACCATTGCACCCCAGAAGCGAAGCAAGCGCCCAATAATCATGATCAGCAGTAACAAGTCTGGCCAGACAACGTTCTATCCATGCCGATTCATCGGATCTGAATTCCTTCCAATATGGAGACAAGGAATTTTGAAGGTAGCCGACTTCATGCAATGCCCCGACCAGGTTGATTTGCTTGTCCAGGCAGTCGATATCTTGCAACAAATGGGCTGCGGCTGCGGCGACTGCATACTCGCCCTTATCCGTGGCTTTCTCTGCGAGTTTTTTCAGTTTGGCGTTAATACTCATGACTCTCCTGGCGCGGGCGATACCGCGCTCATCGTGGTTTTTGGTGACTCCGGGAAGCGGGGACCGCGTTGATTGTCGTCGCGTGGCGCGCGTCGACGCAAACCTGGTCTGGATTGTGCCATACCTCGACCTTTAAGCTCCGCTTCCTTGACTCAACCCCTCGGCCCATCCGCCAGCAGCTCTGCCAGCCTGGTCGTCAGCCACAAACTCGTCTCGCTCAGCTTCTTCCCATGGATCGACAGCCGCCGTACGGGCAGGCGCGACAAGGCCAGCGCAGGACAGGGCACTTCCTGCAGGTAACCCTTGTAATTGTCGTAATTGGCGATATTCAGCGGCAAAATAGCCCAGCCCAGCTCGTCCGCCACCATTTCCGCGATGCTGTAAAAACTGTCGGAAAACCAGACGGCGGGGCTGAAGGCGTGTTCGCGGTTGAGTTCGGAATCCATGATCAGCTGGCGGTAGCGGGTCAGTTCGTTGCGGCTCACTTCCTGGCCGTGTGCCATCGGGTGGCCTTTTGCCACGAACACGCCTTGCGCCACGCTGCCGATGTGCTGCTGTTCCAGCACGGGCGAGATGGGGCCGCGGTCAAAATGAAAGGCCACGTCGGCTTGCTGCTGCTCCACGTACTGCGCCACCTCGGACGCCGTGGCGTTGAGCATCACCAGTTCCAGCGCCGGGTAGCGCGCCGCCAGTTCCTTGACCAGGGTGCTGATTGCCAGGTAGGGCAGGGCTTCGTCCAGCGCCAGGGTCAGCTGGGCTTCGGGCGCCGCGCTCAGCAGTTGGGCGCGCAGCTGCAGGCGCTCGGCCTGGCGCAGCAGTTCGCACGCTTCCAGGTGCATCACCTTGCCCGCTTCCGTCAGCACGGCGCTGCGGCGCGAACGGTCGAACAGTTCCACGCCGAATTCCGCTTCCAGCAAGCCGATCGAGGTGCTGACCACCGATTGCGCGCGGCCCAGCCGGCGCGCCGCGCCCGAGAAAGAACCGGCCGCGACGGCCGCCTCGAAGTAGCGCATTTGTTCCAAAGTCCACTGCATGGCATCCACCTATCTGTTTTACAGATGGATTTTAACTTGAATGCCATTCAGGGGCGACATAAAATGCGTTGACTAATTCAATAACATGAGATCCGCCATGAAAAACGCCCAAGCCAATTCCCCCGCCATCAGCTTTGCCTGGTGTCACGACGCCACCGCTGAAGATGCGCTGTGCAAGTTATATCTTGATAACGTCAGCGCCGACTATATCTCCCACTCTGAGCTGCAGGGCGAACGCGCCGATGCGCCCGGCAACTGGCGCGCGGACTTGCCTGAGGTGATACGCGGCGAAATCCGCGCCGCCCTGTCGCATGACTGGGCGCATGGCGATTCGACCCTGCTGGCCGTCGCCATGTCGGGTGATGCCATCGTCGGCATGGCCCTCGTTTCCATCGACACGCGCCAGCGCGCCTCGAAATCGTTCGCCGCGCTGGACGACCTGGTCTTGCTGCCCGCCGTGCGCGGCAGCGGCATCGGCAGCTTGCTGGTGGAGTGGGTGGCCGACGAGCTGCGCGGCCACGGCATCGCCCGCCTGTTCCTCGAATGCGGCGCGCACAACTTGACGGCGCAACAATTCTTCCAGGGCCGTGGCTTCAAGCAAGTATCCGTCGTCATGCTGCGCGAACTCGAGGCGCCCGCAGTGTCCGCTGTGGTGGATGACAAGGATGGCGACCGTGGCTGACGCCCGCCGCCCCCGACAAGCCCAGGCCCGAGGCAGCCTGGAACGTAAATATTTGCGCAGCACCAAATTCATCCACACCGATAGTTGTTAAAAGTTACACTAAAATCCATCAATTGTTTATGCATCCAATGAAAAAATGGCTGACGCTGGCCATCGTCTCCAGCGCCTTGTTCCTCATCGTGGTCGACATGACCGTGCTCTACACCGCCTTGCCCGCGCTGACGCGCGACCTGCAGGCATCCTCTTCACAAAAACTGTGGATCATCAACGTGTACGCGCTGGTCGTCTCCGGCTTGCTGCCTGGCCTCGGCACCCTCGGTGACCGCTTGAGCCATAAACCCGTTTTCCTCGCCGGCCTGGCCGTGTTCGGCATCGCCTCGCTGTGCGCCGCGTTTTCGCCCGCGCCGGAATGGCTGATCTTTGCCCGCGTGTTGCTGGCCATCGGCGCCGCCTTGATGATGCCGGCCACCTTGTCCATCATCCGCCTGACCTTTACGGACAACCGCGAGCGCTCGTTCGCCATCGGCGTGTGGGCGGCCATCGCCTCCGGCGGCGCCGCGTTCGGCCCCGTGCTCGGTGGTTTCCTGATGGAGCATTACTGGTGGGGTTCCGTCTTCCTGATCAACGTACCCATCGTGCTGCTGACTCTGGTGCTGGCCGCCGTCGTCCTGCCGAAACGGGCTGGCAACCGCGACAAGCCGTGGGACTTGAAGGGCTCGCTGCAAATCATGATGGGTCTGCTTGGTGGCGTGTATGCGATCAAGGAACTGGGCAAGTCGCAGCCGTCGTATGCGCTGGCCGCCGCCTCGTTCGCCGTGGGCGCCTTCTTCATGCTGACCTTCGTGCGCCGCCAGAAACGCCAAGCCAAGCCGTTGATCGACTTCGCCCTGTTCCGCGAACTGCCGTTTTCCAGCGCCGTGGCCGCCGCCATGGTGGCCTCGGCCGCCCTGATCGGCATGGAACTGGCGCTGAGCCAGCACATGCAGCTGGTGCGGGAATTGTCGCCGCTGGAAGCGGGCTTGCTGCTGCTGCCGCTGCCGCTGGCGTCCGTGTTTGCGGGGCCGCTGACGGGTTTCATGCTGCCGCGCGCGGACAAGGCCAAGGTCCTGTGGGGTTCGCTGTTGCTGTCCGGCATAGGCATGGCAGCGTATCTGGTGCTGCATGACGCCGCCGTCTCGGCGCAAGTAGCCAGCCTGGTGATCCTGGGCCTGGGCTTGGGCGCCGTCATGACGGCCGCGTCGAGCGCCGTGATGCTCAACGTGGCGCCGCAGCAAGCCGGCATGGCCGCCTCGATCGAGGAAGTGTCATATGAGCTGGGCGCCGTGATCGGCGTGACGGTGCTGGGCACGATTCTGTCGGCCGTCTACAGCGCCACCCTGGTGATCCCGGAAAGCGCGGGCCTGTTGCCGAATGCGCATGACACGCTCGACGCGGCGCTGCTGGCCGCCGAGCAATTGCCGGCCGAACTGGGCTTGCAAGTGTCGGAACTGGCCCGTTCAGCCTTCGACAAGGCGTTCATTGTCGTGCTGGCCACGGCGTCGGGCATTTTGATGGTCTCGGCCATGGCGATTCGCCACCTGCACCTGCGGGCGCGCCGGGCGATTTAATTGCTCAATCGCCGATCAACGGCGCCACCTTGTCGCGCAGAATCGTCCATTGGGCGTCGAGCACGGCCTGGTTGGGGTCGTGCCCGGCTCGTTTCACCAGGGTAAAACTCTTGTACGGCGCCGTGATGCTGTCGAAATACGTGCGCGATGGCGGGCGAGGTCAGCAAGTCCGCTTCGCCCATGATGAAAAACACGGGCAAGTCAAGGCGCGTGCCCAGCGCGGGCAGGTCGACCTTGGCGAACATGCCGTCGCCGCGCAGGCCGATGTACTGGATGTACGAATAGTCATCGGCCGCCTCGGCGGCGGCCAGCGCTTGTGGCGTGGCGTAGAACGGCGCCGGCTGCCACCAGTCGTCCTCTTCTATCTAGTTGCTGGAAACTACAGCGTGCAATCTCGCGCCGCCTTGCCGGCGATAAAGCGGGTGCTGGCCTGTTCAAAACAGGCGGGCGCCGTCCATAAAAGGAAATGCGGGGCGTTGTGCACGGTGGACAGGGCCACCTTGCCGGCCTTGCTCTGCGTCAAAGCCTGTACTTGCGCCTGCGCGCCCGCGTACGGCGTCTTCGGGTCCAGGGTTCCCTGCAGCACCAAAGTTGGCGGCACTTTCGCCGGCAAGGCGCCGAAATAGGCGTCGCGCGGGTAGGTCGGCAAGCCGCCGCCCAAGAGGATGCGGGGCAGGGGACTGGTAAACAGCAAGTCCGCCTCTTCGCGGTCGGTGTCGACGGCGGCCCAGTTGGGGCGCAACGACGGCTGCAGATTGTTTTCCGAGTTGCTGATAATGCTGACCAGCGGAATCGACAGCGGCGACTGGGGGTAATTGCCCAGGCCAGCTGCCGCCTGCGTCAACGTGGCGCGCACGGACGCCAGTTCACCATCCTTACCCTGGTCCAATTCCTGCAGCAGATACGGGATGCGGGCGCGGGCGGGCGGCACGTCGAGCATGCCACCGAGGAAGTTTTTCAGGTTCTTGCCCGGAATCTTCGCCAGCACGGTGGGGTCGGCTTGCGCCTTGTCCAGCACGCGGCGGTACAGCGTTTCGGCCGACTCGCCCAGTGCCGCATGGCAAGATGCATCCGCGTCGCAGCGGGCCAGCACTTGCATGCCGACCTGGTTGACCACCTGCGAGCGCTGGCTCAAGTCCCAGCGCGCATCCGTTTGCGGGGGCACCAGCGAATCAAAAATGACGCCCTGGACGGGCAGCGGCCCCAGCTGCAAGGTGCGCAAGACCAGCTGCGTGCCGTACGACACACTGTATACATACACGGGCGGTTTGTTCTTGCTCCGTTCGCCGTCGATCAAGGCCTTCAAGTCGCGCGCGGCCGTGGTGATGGCAAACTGCGCCGCGTATTCCGGCATCAGATTGATGCCCGTAAAGCAGCTGGCCCATTCGGCGCCCGCCAGCGCGCGGCCGCCGGGGCTTGGTTCGGATTCCTCCACCTTGCACAGGCGCGACGAATGGCCCGTGCCGCGATGGTCGGGGATCAGGAATTCAAAGCCGGGAAAGCTGCGGCGCAAGGTGGGCAGCAGGCTGTAGAACGAGGCGCCAGATTCGCCGGGGCCGCCCGCCACCAGCCACACAGTGCCCTTGGGGAGCTTGCCGGCAGGCACATCGGCGGCAAACTTGCGCACGAAAACGTGCATGGCGTCCGCCTCGCCGACGGCGCGGCCCTGCGCATCGTAGCTGCCGGGCACGTTCAAGCCCGAGCACAGGCTGCCGGGAGCGGCCGTATCGGAGCAGGGCGTGAAAAACATCGGCTCTGCATGCAGGGAGGTGCCGGCCAGCAGAGTGGCCAGCAGGGTCAGGCGGGGAAGAAAGGTCATCGGCTACCTTGGCGGCGGTGGGGAACAGCCGCCAAAGTAGCGTTTTTTGCAGCAATTGTCCAGATGGAAATATTTCTGCTCGATACTATGCTTGCTTGTTATTGCGCAGCAAGCGCAAGCCGTTGGCCACCACCAGCAGGCTGGCGCCCACGTCGGCGAACACGGCCATCCACAGGGTCGCCATGCCGGCCAGGGCCAGGCCGAAGAAGACGGCCTTGATGCCGATGGCAAAGCTGATGTTTTGCACGAGGATGCTGCGCGTGCGCTGGCTCAGGCTGATGAATTCGGGCAATTTCCCCAGCTCATCATCCATCAGGGCCACGTCCGCCGTCTCGATGGCCGTGTCGCTGCCGGCCGCGCCCATGGCAAAGCCGATGTCGGCCTGCGCCAGGGCCGGGGCGTCGTTGACGCCGTCGCCCAGCATGGCCACCACGCCGAACTGCTGCTGCAAGGCCTTGATTTCATCGAGCTTGTTTTCCGGCAGCAATTCGGCCTTGACCAGGCTGACACCGACTTCATCGCCGATGCGCTGCGCCGTCAGCAGATTGTCGCCCGTCAGCATCACGGTGGTGACGCCCAGCGCATGCAATCTGGCGATGGCAGACGCCGCCGTCGGGCGCAGCACATCGGCCACGGCGATCACGCCCAGCGCGCCGGCGTTGGTCGCCAGCACCATGGCCGTATAGGCGAGCTGTTCCAGTCCGGTCAGGGTCGCCTGCAGTTCCGGCGTGAGCACATTGAGTTCCGTCATCAGGCGCGCATTGCCCAGGTAGTATGTCTGGCCGGCGATATCGCCTTGCACGCCGCGCCCATGCAGGGCGGCAAACTGGCTGACGGGCAAGTGGCTGCTGGCGGGCGGCCCGGCCTTGACGATGGCGGCGGCCAGTGGGTGGGCGGAATTGGCGTCCAGGCTGGCGGCCAGCTGCAGGATGGCGTCGCGGCTGCTGCCTGCCAATGCCACCACGTCCGTGACGGCCGGTTTGCCCATGGTCAGGGTGCCCGTCTTGTCCACGGCGATGGCCTTGATGCGGTAGCCCGTTTCCAGGAATTGCCCGCCTTTCACTAAAATGCCGCGGCGCGCGGCCGCCGTCAGGCCACTGACGACGGTAACGGGCGTGGAAATGACCAGCGCGCACGGGCAGGCGATGACCAGCATCACCAGCGCTTTATACACCCAGGCCATGAAGGGCTGGCCCAGCAGCAGTGGCGGCAGCACGGCCACCAGGATGGCGAACACGACGACAGCGGGCGTGTAGTAGCGGGCGAAATTGTCGACGAAGCGCTGCGTGGGCGCCTGTTTTCCTTGCGTTTCCTCGATCACCTTGACGATCTTGGCCAGGGTGCTGTTGCCGCTGTTGGCCGTGACGGTGACGTCGAGCAAGCCCCGTTCATTGATGGTGCCCGCATACACGACGTCGCCCACGGCCTTGTCTACTGGCATGCTTTCACCCGTGATCGGCGCCTGGTTGACGGACGATTCTCCACTTTGCACGATGCCGTCGAGGGCGATGCGCTCGCCCGGTTTCACGCGCATGAGGGTGCCGATGGCCACCGTGGCCACGCTGACCGACTGCCAGGCGCCGCTGGCGTCGGCGACTGTCGCCGTATCGGGCGCCAGCTGCATCAGGCTGTGCACGGCGTTGCGCGCGCGGTTCAGCGACAATCCCTCGATCAGCTCGGCAATGGCGAACAGGAAGATGACCATGGCCGCTTCCGGCCACTGGCCGATGGCGATGGCGCCGAAGACCGCCAGGCTCATCAGGAAATTGATGTTCAGGGTGAACGTTTTCAGGGCGATCCAGCCCTTTTTCAGGGTCGGCCAGCCGCCCGTGGCGATCGACAGCAGGGCCAGGGCGATGACGAGGGGCGAACTGTCTGCATGCGTGGTCCATGCCAGCGCTTCGGCCCCGGCCGCCGCCAGGCCGGACACCAGCAGCAAGCCCTTTTGCATGCCGCTGAGGTTGCCTTCGTCCGGGTTGCGCACGACAGCGGCGTCCGCCTGCATGGGGATGGCTTGCATGCCGATGCCGTGCAGGGCCGCTTCCACCGTGGCCAGTGTAGGCAGGGTGTGGTGCACGTCCAGCACGCGGTTCATCAGGTTGAAGTCGAGGCCCACCACGCCGGCCATCGTGGCCAGCTTGTTGCGGATCAGGCGCTCTTCCGTGGGGCAATCCATGTTGGCAATCCGGTATTTGGCCGTGTTCGCGCCGGCGATGGGGGCGCTGGGCAGCGCCGGGCCAGATGGCGCGGCGGGCGTGGACGAGCACGCATGCTGGCTGGAGCAGCAACTGGCGGCCTTGGGCGCATGGTCATGCGCATGGTCATGCTTGTGCTCGTGGGTGTGATCGTGGCTATCGTGCGGCATCGCATTCGTCCTTCCGGTTTCGTGTATGCTTCCATTAGAAACCCTGTAGCGGCTACAGGGTCAAGTGGAATTTGCATGAAAGAATGAAAAGGGGATCCCATGCGTATCGGAGAACTGGCCAAACGGACAGATTGTGACGTGGAAACCGTGCGTTACTATGAAAAAGCGGGCTTGCTGCAGGAACCGGGCCGCAACAGCGCCGGCTACCGCGAGTACCGCGAAGAACACCAGGAACGGCTGCAATTCATCCGCCATTGCCGCTCGCTGCAGATCGGCTTGACCGATATCCGCGCCTTGCTGGAATTTAAGAACAATCCGGCCGAAGGCTGCCAGAGCGTCAACGAATTGCTCGATCACCATATCTTGCGCATCGCCGAGCAGATGGCGAACCTGCAAACCTTGCAGCAGCAACTGGTGACCCTGCGCCACCAGTGCGACCAGCCGCAGCCGTCGCAAGACTGCGCGATTTTGCAGAACCTGTCCGAAGCGGCCAGCGGCCACGACTGCGCCTGCCATACCGAACTTCATTGAACCGATTGCTACATGTTGAAACTGTTGCCTAAAAAAACTTTACTGACCTTATCCCTGCTGTCGCCGCTCTGCCATGCGGCCGATGCGCCTGCCGCCACCGGCCACTACCTGACCCTGTACGCCGTGCCCGGCGTGCCGCAAGACGACGACCCGTATACCTGGAGCACGGCTGGCGGCAAGCAGCTCACAAAAGGCGTGACGCAGGCGGACGGCCGCGCCTATGTCAAAGGGGAGGAGGGCGAAGAAAACTACATCCTGAAAACGGTCAGCATGCGCTGGCAGCTGAAGGTGCCCGCCGAATGCTGGCAGGGCGCCCCTGACGCCTTCCAGCAATGCATGCAACTGGCCAAAACCACGAGCCGCCATGATGAAGAGCAGGATGCGCGCAAGCTGGCCGAGCAGCAGAAGGGCGCCAAGATGCAGGCAAGAATCGCCGCCTACGCGGTGGAGGCCCGCGCCAACGACGATGCGCTGGCCTGGCTGGGGCGCTTGCCTTCGAGCTGGACAATAGAAAGTTATGGCACGCGCCTGCTGCGCAGCGGCGACAAGATCGCCAGACAGATAGGCGACGCGCTCAAGGATGGCGGGCCAGATGCGCGCCAGTTCGTCTGCCGCGCGCCCGACTACTACGGCCCCGTGCCGGACCAGGCCGCTGTTGAAGCGTGGATGACATTGCCGGGCGATGTGCGCAAGGTGCGCTCAGGCCCCGCCTGGGATGCGCTGGTGGCGGCTGGCGAAAAGGGCAACTGGATGGCCCGATTGGAACTGTATTACGCCTTGTCCAGCGTCAATGTCAGCGAACTGAGCTTGCTGGAACAGTATCGCATCGTGCAATTGATGGAATGGCTGCACAAGAAGCAGATCGGCGGCCTGTACAGCTACTTCAGCGCCGGCATGCCTGACGCGCCCGGCAATTCCCGCAGCGCCACCTGGCGCTTGCAGGACCAGGCCTCGCTGTATGCGGCCATGCTGGGCAGTTACGATGACCAGAACAGCAGGGGCAGCGTCTTGCAGACGGACGCGGATCCCGCGCTGGCCGAGGCGGGCAGGAAAATGCTGGCCTGCGCCCAGGCGGCCATGCCGCAACGTCGCTAACGCGCCAGCAACGGCGGGCCGCCATCGCCCAGGCGGAAGGCATCGACCACGCGCAATAAATCGTGCGCCTGGTCCTGCATGCTTTGCGCGGCGGCGGCCGATTGCTCGACGAGGGCGGCATTGCGCTGGGTCAATTCGTCCATTTCCGTGATGGCATTGTTGACTTCCTCGATGCCCTTGCTCTGGCGCTGGCTGGCCGCCGTGATGTCATTCATGATTTCCGTCACCTGCTGGACGGAGGCGACGATATCGCCCATGGTGCGCCCGGCGCTGTCGGCCAGCTCGCTGCCCGTTTCTATCCTGGCCACGGAATCTTCGATCAGCTGCTTGATTTCGCGCGCCGCCGTGGCCGAGCGCTGCGCCAGGCCCCGCACTTCGGTGGCGACGACGGCAAAGCCGCGTCCCTGTTCGCCCGCGCGCGCCGCTTCCACGGCCGCGTTCAGGGCGAGGATATTGGTCTGGAAGGCGATGCCGTCGATGACGGCAATGATATCGACGATGCGTCCGGAACTGGCCTTGATCGAACCCATCGTCTCGACCACCTGGCCCACGACGCGCCCGCCTTCCAGCGCCACGTTCGACGTCGACAGCACCATCTGGTTGGCCTGGTGCGCATGGCTGGCATTCTCGCGCACGGTATCGGTCAAGGCATGCATGGATGACGCCGTTTCCTGCAAGGAATGGGCTTGCGACTCGGTGCGGGCCGACAAGTCCGCATTGCCCAGCGCGATTTCACTCGCTTCCACCGTGATGGTGGAGCCTGCCTGGCGTATGTCGCCCAATAAGGTGTTCCAGTTTTTCAGCACGGTGGCCAGCGCGCGCGACAGCTTGCCCACCTCATCGTCGCCCTGCGCGTCGATGCGCATGGTCAGGTCGCCGGCGGCCAGCGATTCGGCGGCGCGGCAAGCCTCGTCGATGGGCCGCACCACGGAGCGCGCCACCCAGGTGGCGATCAGGGCCAGCAGGGCAAAGCCGATGGCCATGGTGCCCAGCGACAGCCAGCCGGCGCGCTGGCCCGCATTCTTGGTATCCTGCAAGGCATCGACAGTGCGGCGGTCGAGGTTGACCAGCACCTGACGCAGTTGTCCGCGCACTTGCTGATAGTGTCCGGCGGCATTTTGCATCGCCGCCACGCCCGTATTCGGGTCCATCGAAGCGAGGTCCAGCGCCTGCGCCACGCTGGCACGGTAGCGCTCGATGCCCGGCAGCGCCTGGCCCGCTTCCGTGGCGGCGCCCGAGAATTTCTGCAGTTCCTTCAAACCTTGCGCGATGGCGTTCAGATGGCCATCCGTTTGCGCGCCGAATTGCTGGAACTGCTCCTCCGACAAGCTGGCGGCGATGGCGATCTTCGCATACACGTCGGCGTGCACCTGGCCCAGGGCAATAGCTTGCTGGTTCGCAAGCCGCTCGGCCGTCAGGGTAACGTCTTTCAGTTCGCGCATGCGCTGCTCGTTTTGCTGCATGGCGAAGTACGACAAGGCCCCCATGGCCAGCAGGCAAGCCAGCGCGACCACCGGGACGATCAACATCTTCTGTGCGATTTTCATCGGAACCCATATCGTCAAGAGAGCGGAAAAGCATCCCGGCGCCGGCGGCGCGGCGGATGGCTACAGGTAGATGCCGCCGCAGACGACGGTCTCGGCCAGCTTTTCGCAATACATCACTTTCGGTTCGATCTTCTTGGTTTCCGGATTCGTGAATTTGTATTCCTGCCAGAAGGTGCCCTTGCTCTTGGCCAGGTCGACGCGTTCCTTGACGAAAGCCTTGCCATCGATATCCTTCAATTCGATCAGGTTCTTGCCCACCATTTTCGGGTTGGCGCCATGCGCGACGACGGTGCCGTCGAGTTTATAGACGACCAGGTACAGGTCGTGCAGGATGAATTGCGGCGACTTGGCCGTGATCTCGCCATACGCTTTGGCGTCGCCGGCGCTCTTGATGTAGGCCACGCCTTTCTTGACCATGGCTTCGGCGTCGGTGCGCGTGGCACCGCCTTCGGCGGTGCTGGCGATACCGGGCAAGGTCGCGGCGGCGAGCATGACCGACAGGCAAATGACAGGGGCGAAATTGGGCATGAGAATCTCCTTCACAGTGCGGCAGGGGAAAGCCGGCGGGGGACCGGTGCGGTAAGGCGGCGCCTATCGAAGTGCCGACGTTTCATAGTAGCGCGATGTAGCCAGACATGCGCTGGTGCAACAGATTTTTTTTGCGTGGGGCGTTTTTGCAACGCCGCGTGCAGATTGGCGCCAAGGCGTTTACAGAGTGAGGGGAGGGGAGCAGGCTATCGATACGATAGTGTGGTGCGTGCGCCGCGCTACCAGTCGGCCGGGTCTTCCGCCGCCGCGCGCGCCAGGTCAGCGTGCCAGTCTTGCCGCACCAGGCGGTAGATATCGGCAAAGAAGGCGCGCGGATCGGCCATCTCGTCCCACAGGGCAGGCAGCGCGTGCGTGCGTGCTTTCGGGGTCGTGTTCGAGGATGGCCTGAAAGTCATAATCGGGGTCTTGCAAGGCCCGCGCCAGCACGGCCACGAGCGCATGGCGGTGGCGGTAGCCGAGTTCCTTGTACTGGGACGTGATGTCGCGCCGTATCAGCGCCGCGCGCTGGGTGGCATCGTTCATGTCCCAGGTGTCCAGTTCCACGCCCAGGGTTTCTTCGCGGTCATACACGTCAAAGGGACCGAGGAAATGGTGCAAGGTGGGAACGTAGAGGGCGTTGCTCCAAGGGCCGCGCAAGCCCTTCAGTTTCTTTTTCTGCATGGCTGCTTTTCGTTCACGCGCATTCAGGCAAGGTCCAGCCCTCGTAACCCAGGTCGGTCGGGTAGATGGCGCGGTGCTGGTTCTGGCCCCAGCGGGCATGGTCGAGGATGCCGTCTTCATGCATGTCCAGCACCCATTCCGTGCTTTCCAGCAGGGTGCCATCCTTGTGATATACGCGGAAGAAGGCGGATGTGCTGAGGGCGCGCACGATATTGTGCGGCACGCCGTTGCCGTAGTGCGGTACATAGGTCTTGATCACGCATGTGCGCTGGTCGTTCCATTGCTGTGCATACACGGTGGCATTGCGCGCCGCGCTCACTTTGATGAAGAGCCAGCCTGCCAACACAATGAGGAGCAGGAAGGCGGCGGCGATCAGGCCGGTTTTCTTGAGTAGCTGCATGAGGTCATGGCATGGCCGAAAACAAAGTTTCTGCATTGTATGTCAAGAGCAGAAATACTTGCTGTACAGCACGTACAGCAAGTATCTACCACCGTATGGCTGTCTACTTCGTCAAAGCCGCCAGCAGGGTGTTCGCCATTGCCAGATGGTGTTGCAACGCTGGCAAGGTCTTGGCGGCAAAGGCCTTGATGTCGGGATCGCTGGCCTTCTGGCTGGCGTCCGCAAACAGTTTCACGGCGTCCTCGTGCGCCGCCACGCCGAAGCGGGCCGCATATTCCCTGTCGAAAGGCTGGCCTTCCAGATGGTCCAGCTTGTCTATCTGCGCCTGGTGTTTGGCGCGGGGCTGGTCGCTGACCTCGATCTGCTTGCTGCTGGCCAGCTGTTTCAGTTCCTCGGCCAGTTTGGCGTGGTCCGCGACCATGCGGTCGGCGAAGTTCCTCACCTCGGGATTGCTGCTCTTGCTTTGCGCCACTTTGCTGGTGGCAATTTCCGTGCTGCCCGCGTCGGCGGCCTTGCCGAGGAATTGCTTGTCGTACGCGCCCGGTGCGGCAGTGGCGATGCGGTGGATGGCGACGCCGCTCAGCAGCGCCACGGCGGCGCCGATGGCCACGCTCTTCAGGGAGGGACTGCGGGAACTGATGGTGGAGATGCGCATGGCGTATCCTTTCTAGTGTGGTTTTTTCTGCAAGCTGATGGCAATGTTAAGCCCGCAGCCTGCGCCCACCCATAGGACACGCACGAGCATTCCCGTAGGACTAGTCCTGTTCGTTAGCGCACAGTTCGACTTGTTTCAGCGCAAATAGGGCGGCGATGCCCGCATCGCGGCGCCAGGCGGGCATGCCGATATCGAGCCATTCTTCCATCGCATCCAGGTGGGAGGGCTCCGAGACGCTGTGTTCGAGTTCGTCGAGCACCGTGTCGCGGTCGATATACAGGCTGTCCAGCCAGGCATCGAACGAGGGCGCCAGTTCGATGAAACCGTGGGCGCGCTTGCCGGTCCAGTCCGGCAACTCCTGGACGTAGGCCAGTACCCGGCCGCCGCCGTCTTCCGTCAAATCCAGGTAGACCATGGAATTGCCGCCATCGCGGGCGAAGGGCAGGATGCGCGCCGGCATGTCCGTATGCTGGCGCGCGGCGCGGATCTCGCCGACCAAGGTTTCATCGCAGAAATCACCCTCGTCGGCGCTGAAGAAGGTATTGAAACCCATTTTTTCCACGCCGCCATTACCGTCCGGCACATCCGTGGTGTAGTCGAACCAGGCGCCGTTGGCCACTTGCAAGAAAGCCAGGAAGGCGGGCGGCAAGGGCGCTTCCAGCAGGGTTTCGATGGCGGCGATCTGCTGCGCCGTGGGGGCAGGCTTGCCGCCCTCGAGCGCCAGGTGGCGGTATTGCGTGTAATAAGTCATTGATTATCCTTGTACATTTCTTGCGACCGCGACGCCATCCTCGCAACCCGTCTCCACCTTGGCCAGCGCATCGACGAGGCCGGCGCGCAGCACGGCCATCGAGCGGGCCTTGTCGTCGATCTGCGCGATTTTCGTTTCCAGCATGACCCGCTTGGTGGCCGCATCGAGCGCGTTTTCCTGCCAGACGGCAATGACTTCGGCGATTTCCTTCAAGGTAAAGCCCAGCGCCTTGGCGTGGCCGATCAGCTCGATGCGCCGCAGAGCTTGCGCCGAATACTCTTTATAGTTGTTCGTCATGCCCGGCTGCGGCGCTTCATCCAGCAAGCCCTGGCGCTCGTAGAAGCGCACCGTATCCTTGCTGACGCCCGTCAGGCGGGTGATTTCTCCGATGCGCATCGTTTCCTCTTGACCGTGGACTAAAGACTACAGTTTACAGTGAAAACCTCATTTACTCCACACCACTGCCATGACCGCATTCAACTACACCAACCAGACCGTGCTGATCACGGGCGCCTCGTCGGGCATCGGCCGCGTCTTTGCGGAAACCCTGGCCGCGCGCGGCGCCCATTTGCTGCTGCTGGCCCGTTCCGGCGCCGTGCTCGACAGCCTGGCCAGGGAACTTTCCCAGCGTCACGGCATCCGCGCGCACGCGCTGGTGGCAGACCTGGGCCTGCCCGGCGCCGCTGCACAAGCCTATGCGCAGGCCCGCGCGCTGGGCATGCCGCCCGACGTGCTGATCAATAACGCGGGATTCGCCACGCATGGGCGCTTCGAGAGCATCGGCCTCGCGCGCCAAGGGCAGGAGGTGACCGTCAATTGCACGGCCCTGATGGAACTGACGCACTGCGCCTTGCCGCACATGCTGACGCAAGGGCGGGGCGCCATCATCAATGTCGCGTCCACGGCGGCCCTGCAGCCCGATCCCTACATGGCGGTATACGGCGCCAGCAAGGCCTTCGTGCTGTCGTTTTCGGAAGCCCTGTGGGCCGAAAACCGCCAGCGCGGCGTGCGCGTGCTGGCCCTGTGCCCGGGCGCCACGGAAACGGCTTTTTTTGACGTGGTGGCCGCGCCCGAAGCGGCCGTGGGCAAGCGCATGGCGCCGCAAGACGTCGTCGATGAAGCGCTGCGCGCGCTGGACCGGGGCCGCAGCAGCCACGTGGCGGGCCGCCCCAACCGGTTGCTGGCCTGGCTGCCGCGCTTGCTGCCGCGCCAGACCGTGCTGGGCATCGTCGAAGGCATGCTCAAGCCGAAGGCGGCATAGGGTTCAGAACGCCATGCTGGCGAACATGGCCAGCACGGCTGTTGCCATGACGATGGTCGCCAGCCAGCCCAGCGCCCGCAGGCGGCGTGAAATGGTCAAGGTGCCCATGATGGCGGGGCGCGAGGCCATCATCATCATCAGGGCCATGACGGGCACGGAAATGACGCCATTGATGACGGCGCTCCAGTACAGCGCCTTGATGGGGTCGAGCGGCGAAAAGCACAGCGCCGCGCCGATCACGGTGGCCGAGACGATGATGCCGTAGAACTTCTTGGCGGCCTTGGGCGCCAGTTCCAGGCTGTTTTTCCAGTGGAAGGCGCCCGCCACGGCGTAGGCGGCCGAGCCGGCCAATACGGGAATGGCCAGCAAGCCCGTGCCGATGATGCCCAGGCTGAACAGGGCGAAGGCGAAGTCGCCGGCGATGGGGCGCAGGGCGGACGCGGCCTGGGCCGACGTATCGATATGCGTGATGCCTTGCGCACCCAGGGTCACGGCTGTCGTCAGCATGATGAAGAACGCCACCAGGTTGGAAAAGCCCATGCCGATGGCCGTGTCCATCTTGATGCGCTGGAATTGCCGCGGCGCCTGTTCCGGTGCGTGGCGCAAGGCTTGCGCGCCAGCATCGGCCTGCAAGTCTTCCACTTCCTGTGATGCCTGCCAGAAAAACAGATAGGGACTGATCGTCGTGCCGAACACGGCCACGATCATCGTCACCGAGCCGGCCGACCAGGTGAACTGGGGCCAGACGGTGCGCAGCGCCACCTCGCGCCACGGGATGTGCACGGTCAGCACGGTGGCCACATAGGCCAGCAATCCCAGGGTCAGCCATTTCAGGATGCGTACATATTGCTGATAGGGAATGAAGACTTGCAGCAACAGGGACAGCAGGCCAAAGCCGGCGGCATACAGGTGCGTGGGACCGCCGATGATCAGGGTCAATGCATCGCCCATGGCGGCCACGTCGGCGGCGATATTGATGACATTGGCCAGCAGCAGCAAGCCGACGATGGCGTACAGCAAGGAACGGGGATAGTGGCGGCGGATATTCGTCGCCAGTCCATGGCCGCTGACGCGGCCGATCTTGGCGCTGATCACCTGGATGCCCAGCATCAGCGGGAAGGTCAGGCACACGGTCCACAGCATGCCGAAGCCGAACTGGGCGCCCGCCTGCGAATACGTGGCGATGCCGCTGGGGTCGTCGTCGGCCGCGCCCGTGATCAGGCCCGGGCCCAGCTTGCCCAGCCAGGTGTCGGATGGCGCTGCCGGATGGCGGACGGCGTCCGCGCGGCCGCTGTCGGTGTGCATGCGTCACTCCTGGGTCGTGGAGCCAGCAGCGTATCACAGGCGGGCGGCGTCAGGTCTCCGGTGTTGTGCAGAGAACTCACAGGGCCGCCATGATGCGCTCGCGCAGCCAGCGGTGCGCCGGGTCCAGGTGCATGCGCTCGTGCCAGACCATGGCCATGTCGTAGTCGGGCAGGGTGACGGGCGGCTCCCACGTGCGCAGCGCGCCCAGCGCGTTTTTCAACAGGCGCGATGGCAGCAGGGCCACCATGTCGGACGCCGCCAGCAAGGGCGGGACGATGAGGAAATGCGGCACGGACAGCACCACCTTGCGCGTGCGGCCCAGCTGTTCCAGGGCCGTATCGACGTTGCTGCGGAAGCCGCCGCCATTTGGCGAGACGACGATGAATTCCAGCGCGCAAAACTGGTCGAGGTCGGGCGGCGTTTGCAGCAGCGGGTGATCGTGGCGGCCCGCCAGCACATAGTGCTCGGTAAACAAGGTGCGGTGGCGCAAGCCGGGCGGCGCTTCTTCCTGCGCCAAAAAGCCCAGGTCGACCCGGCCGCTTTCCAGGTCTTGCGCCATGCGCGCTGGCACGGCTTCAAACACGGCCATGCGCGACTGTGGCGCCTGCGCGCGCAGGGCGGGCAGCATGGGCAGCAAAATCGCATATTCGGCGGCGTCGGCCGCCGCCAGATTCCAGCGCACCTTGGCCGTGGCCGGGTCGAACGCCGGTTCCGGCTGCAAGACCTGCTCCAGCTGGGCCAGCACGGCCTGCAACGGTGCGAACAGGGCCAGCGCCCGCGCCGTGGGCAGCATGCCGCGCGGGCCGGGCAAGAGCAGCGGATCGTCAAAGGCCGCGCGCAGCTTGCCCAGCTGCACGCTGACGGATGGCTGGCTCAGGTGCAGGCGCGCCGCCGCCCGCGTGACGTTGCGTTCAATCAGCAAGGCATTCAGGGTCAGCAGCAGGTTCAAGTCCAGCTTGTGCAAATCCAGCTTATGTAAATTGTTCACAACTATACCTTGTATATCGATTATTCATTTCTACTATGATAGTGCAAGCGCTAGAGTAGTTCCTGTGCTTTCCACTCTTCATCTTTTACAGGAACTAACTGATGCAACTGCATGAATATACAAACTTTGATGGTCTTGGGCTGGCCCAGCTGCTGCGCGAAGGCAGCGTCTCGGCTGCCGAATTGCACGATGCCGCCATGCGCGCCTGCGCCGCCGTCAACCCGCAGATCAACGCTGTGGTCGAGCTGTGGCCGGCCGACTGTTCAACCATCGACACGGCGGCGCCGTTCGCCGGCGTGCCATTCCTGATCAAGGACGTGGCCGTCACCATGGTGGGCCGGCGCAGCGAGGCGGGCAGCCGTCTTGGCGCCGGCCATGTCGCCGCGTTTGACTCCCATCTGATGACGCAGTTTCGCGCCGCCGGCTTGGCGACGTTCGGCCGCACGGGCACGCCCGAAATGGCGTTTGCCACCACCACGGAACCCGTGCTGTACGGCGCCACGCGCAATCCGTGGAACGTCAACCTGAGCGCTGGCGGCTCCAGCGGCGGCGCGGCGGCGGCCGTGGCGGCCGGCATCGTGCCCCTGGCCCATGCGACGGACGCGGCCGGGTCCATCCGCGTGCCTGCCGCCTCGACGGGCCTGTTTGGCTTGAAACCGAGCCGCGGCAGGGTCTCGAACGGCCCCGCCATGGACGAGATATTCAGCGGCCTGGGCGTGCAGCTGGGCGTGAGCCGCACGGTGCGCGACAGCGCCGCCTTGCTCGATTGCGTGCAGGGCGTAATGGCGGGCGAAGCGTATGTGACGAGTTCGCCTGGCCACAGCTGGCTGTCGCAGGTGGACGTGGCGCCGGGCCAGTTGCGCATCGGCGTGCAGCGCGCCGCCTGCAATGGCGCCCAGCCCGTGCCCGCCATCGATGCCGCGCTGGCCGCTACCGTGCGCCAGCTGGAAAGCCTGGGCCACCATGTGGAAGAAGTGGCACCGGTGCTGGGCGTGTCGTGGGCAGCGTTCGTGCAGGCGAACGCCAGTATCTGGTGCGCCAACCTGGTGCCGTGGATCGATGGCCTGGCGCAGGAGAGCGGGCGCGGCGTATCGCTCGATACGCTGGAACCGGCCACGCTGGCCTGCTACCGCCATGGCAAGACGGTCTCGGCGGTCGATTTTGTCGCTGCCCTCGACGTGCGCAACACGGTCACGCGCCAGGCCGGCGCCTTCTTTGCGCAATACGACATCTTGCTGACGCCCACCATGCCGGACGTGCCGTGGCAGCTGGGGCGCTATGGCAGAGACGAGGAGAAACTCGACGGCTTGGGCTGGACGGCGCGCCTGTTCGAGCATTCGCCCTACACGCCGCTGGCGAACGTGGCGGGCTTGCCGGCCATGTCCGTGCCGCTGTCCATGTCGCAGGAAGGGGTGCCAATCGGCATGCAGTTCATGGCCGGCTATGGAAAGGATGGCACATTGCTGCGCCTGGCAGGGCAACTGGAGCGGGCAGCGCCTTGGGTGCAGCGTCGCCCGCCCGTCTGGGCCGGTCATTAAGAAGGAGGACTACAGGGCGGCGAGGCGCGCCGCACCGCGGCTTTCCAGGCGAAAGCGGGCTTTTGCCCACAACCGGTCGTGGAAGGGCAGGACGATCACGTTGCAGATCGGCTCGACCACGGCCAGCAAGCCGCCGAAGGCCATGGAACCCGTGGCCCAGTACATGACGCCGAAGGCCACGCCCATGTGCAAGGTCGTCTGGCTGAGCTTTTCGCCGGCCAGAGCGGCAAGGCCCAGGCGGCTGGCGGCGTAACGGCGGCGCATCGCGTGCCACGCTTTTTCGTGCCATGGCAACAGGGCCACGTTGATGATCGGTTCGATGATGGCGGCCAAGCCACCGAGCGCCAGGGACCCCGTCAGCAAATAGGCGAGGCCGAAGGCGATCGACATATGCGTGCAGACCTGGCTGAATGTTTTGATGGCGGTGAACAAGGGATGCTCCTTTCTGTTGAATTCGCTTATCCTTGATTTAGATAGTAACGATTCTCATTTACAAAAGGAAATAAAATATTTCAACTGAATCCATAGATGCAAGCTATGGATTGAGGAATATCAATTGCTCATGCCGCACTATGGATGGTATCAAGCACACGCAAGGGCGAGGGGAGGCCATCGCGCGGCGCTGCTGCGCATGTGAGCGGCCAGGCTCGCATGCGCATTGGGGCCAAGGCCGTTACGGCAGGGTCTTCAGCACAGTCTTCGTCGGCACGGAGAAATTATAGTTGTCGTGGCGGTCCCAGTTGATCGACCACGTCATCACGCCGCGGAAGTCCGGATACGCCTGCAGCGGCTTGATGGTGCCGCAGTTGAGCAGGCGCGTCAGGCAATTCAGGGCGTTGCTGACGTCGGCATTCGTCGTGAAACCGGAGCCGGCCGAACTGCGGCCCGACGGCACGCCAAAGCCCACCTGGTCCGGGCGCAGGCCGGCGAAGGTATTGCCGCCATAATTGAACCCCTCGATCAGCATGCGCGCCGTGGCCACCAGCTGGTCTGCCGAGCCCGCCTTGATGGGGCCCGTGGCATACGGCGTGTAGATGTCGCCATTGTTGTAGTACTGCGGATGCAGCACCGTCAACTCGGAGCGCAAGGCATTGATGATGGGAATGTACGCGCCCCAGATGCTGCCATAGCTCGTGTATCCCCCTTCCACATACACCCATTCCGGCGCCATCGACAGGTAAAAGCTGCTGCCGACCTTGGTTTTCAGGTTTTTCACGGCGATCGGCAGATAGGTCTGGATGGCCGCGCCTTGCGCCACGCCGTTTTCCAGGTCCAGGTCGATGCCGTCGAAGCCATACTTGGTGATGATGGCGTACAGGCTGTTGGTGAAATTCGTCGCTTCGGCCGTGTTGCCTACGGAAACGGAGCCGTTTTGCCCCCCCAGCGACAGGATGACTTTCTTGCCTTTGGCCCGCTTGGCGGCCACGTCGGCGATGAATTGCGCTTCCGTGCCCGCGCCTGGGTCGATGGTCAGGCTGACATTGCCGCCGCCCGCGTTGTCGCCGAACGAGACGACAATCACATCCCAGTCATCGCTGACCTGGCTGATCGGATACGTGGCGCCGCTGGGGTTGGTGAAGTTGTGCCAGTAGCCGATCAGCGCGTGCTTGGCCAGGCCCGTGGGCGTCGGAGTCGGGGTAGGTGTCGGAGTCGGGGTAGGTGTCGGCGTTGGAGTTGGCGTCGGTGTCGGGGTGGGAGTCGGCGTAGGTGTCGGTGTCGGTGTCGGCGTGCCACAGTCTCCCACCGCCGTCCACGGCTGGCCGCTGCCGGCGCCGCCGTTGCTGGTCGACGGGTTATTGCCTTGCGTCCACCAGTTGGCCGTGTAGTTGACGTTGTTGTGGCTGGCCTGGCCGCCGCCGTTGTAGGCCGTACCGCTGTTCCATGGCGTGTAGCAGGCCACTGCTGTGGTCGCGCCGGCCAGCAACTGGCTTGCGCCGGCGCTGGATCCGCCGCTGCCGCCACCGCAGGCGGCCAGCGTCCCCCCGAAGAGGGTAATGATGAGGGTACTCATGACTGTCCGGTTCATCGCATCTCCTTGTGTGTTTTTAGTATGGCCGGGCGGCTGGACACCGTCCGATTTTTCAGAGTGCAAGCATTGCAGGTGGTAGTCAACTGGTTTTATTCTTTGCGCAAGATCACAATACCAGTTGTGCCATTGCCCCAGGAGATGGGTGATGCGGACCATACCAGTGCCTGTTTTCCAGTACGCTGGTATGGTGCCCGGAATGGTGACGGGAGCAGGGCGGGGAAGGGAGGAGGACTCGTGCGACGGTTACGGCGCTGTTTCCTTGCGCACATCGGCATATGGCTTGCGCGACAGGTCCAGCAGCATCTGCGTGAAAGCCACGGTCTGGCGCTGCATCAGCCGGTAATCCAACTGGGTCACGGTGTCGATGCCATGGTTGAGCAGGTAGGTCGCTTGCGTGACGTAGTGCACCGAGGGAATGCGCTGCGCCCTCCATAAATCCTGTCCAGCGCCTGGCCAGGCGGCATTCTTCGGATTGCCATCGCCGCCGGGATTGGTGGACGGCAGCACGAACGCGGGCGCCGCATCGGCCTGCTGCAACATGGCGTAGGAAGCGTCCATCAGCGCCGGCGTGCGCGGCGAAAACAGGATGGCCGGCTCGAAGCGGCCCGTGGGATGCAAATAGCCGCCGCTATCGGGTAGCACTTCCAGCGCGCCCAGGTGCCCGATGGTGAGCATCGTGGCGATGCGCTGCATCAAGCCATCGTCCTTGTGCTGCTCGAGAAACTGTTCGGTGCCCACGTCACCCGCGAGATGGCCGCTCGTCAGCAACAACATGACGCTGCGCGGCAGGCTGTCCCGCGGCAGTCGCGTCAGATACTGGGCCATGTCGACGATGGCGTTCGGTCCATTGTCTTCCAGCCCGTTCATGCCATCCGTGTGGCTACCCAGCACCATCAATTCCTCGGATTTGCCGGGGATGATGCCAACCAGGTTGCGCGTTTGCATCTGCCGCACGGTGGCCCTCATGGTCAGCCGCAAGACCGGCGCCGTGCCCGCCAGCACTCTTTCACGCAGGCGCTGACCACCGTCGCGGTCGATTAACACGCCGGGCAGCTGGCGCACTTTGCCGTCGTAGGGCGCATACAGGCCGTCCGCCGTCATGAAAGGCGTATCAAGAATGACGATCACGCCCGCCGCACCGGCAGCCTGCAGGCTGTCCAGCAGGGTGACGAACGGCCCCAGCATCTGGAACGGGCGCGCATACGGCGTGTCCGGCCCCATGGCGTTCTGCGGATCGTGGACGTGCACGGCAAACTGCTGGAAAACCTTGCCCGTCCACGCCACTTTGGGCATATCGACGAGTACCAGCTTGCCTGCCAGGCTGGCATCGGGCCTGGTCCCCGGCGCCAGATAGACGATGCGTCCCGTAATGCCGGACGGCGGCGTCACGCCCGAATACGGAATGTAGCCGGCCGAGGGCAAGACGCCAGACCTGTCGTCGTAGACCACCTCCAGGCCCCAGTCTTCCGCTTGCACCGACCATTGCCGGAAGCTGACGGGTTCGAAGCGCAGCTGTTTGACACCGGCACGTGCCAGGCGTTCATGCAAGGCGTCGATATACGCTTCATGCCGGGGCGATCCCGTGGCGCGCAGGCGGCGCTCGTCCAGGTCGACTTGCCAGTCCACCAGTTGTTTTCTGGAGAGGAATTGCGTGGCGTCGACCGTCACGGCAGCCGAGGGCGGCAGGCCGCGCGCTGGCCATGGACCGGGCTTGCTGGCGCAGGCGGACAAGGCGGCCACGATGGCCAGCGCGCCGGCAAGGGACAGGAAGCGGCGGCAATGCGGTATAAGAAACACGGTGCGTGGATGCGCGTGGATTATGCGTGTCTTGAGACTTCTCATTCAAAATAGTCGGCAAATGCCTGATTTTATTGCTGATTTATCGGTATTGCTGGCAGTGGGAAGTTTGCCGCGGCCGGCAATTTACCACGAGACAAGTCGATGGGCCGGCACGCATCACCGGGTTTTGCCTTTTTTCAAGCGCGCCGTGTTCTTTTCCTCAAAGAAAGCCTGTAACTTCCTGCATGGCACCGTGCCATGACGAAAGCGAGATAATGAAAAAGATATTGATACTGGGCGCAGGCGGACAGGTAGCGCAGTGGGTGATCCGCGCCTTCGCGGACCGTGACAACATCGCCTTGACGCTGTTGCTGCGCAACCCCGGCAAGCTGCCCACGCCAGTTCCGTCCAACGGCAGCGTGCTGGCCGGCGACGTGCTGGACCAGGCAATGCTGCGGCAAACGATGCCCGGACACGACCTGGTCTACGCCAATCTGGTGGGCGACGACATGGAAGACCAGGCCAACAGCATCATTGCCGCCATGCGGGCCTCCAGTGTCGAGCGCCTGATTTTCGTCTTGTCGATGGGCATCTACGATGAAGTTCCCGGCAAATTCGGCGAATGGAACAACGCCAGGCTGGCGGAACACCTGAAACCATTCCGCCGCGCCGCTGACACTATCGAAGCGTCGGGCCTGGCATACACCATCGTGCGCCCAGCCTGGATGACAGACGAAGACGAAGTCGACTACGAACTGAGCACGCGCCACGCGCCATTCAAAGGTACCGTGGTGTCACGCAAGAGCGTGGCAGACCTGATCGCCAGCATCATCGAAGCTCCAGACTTGCACGTGCACGCCAACCTGGGCGTGAACAAACCGAACACGGACGGGGACAAGCCGTATTTCATGTAGCTTGTTCAAGCGCCGGCGCCCAGCGTCGGCTACAGCAACGTGCAGATGGGGAAAATCGCATTTGCGATTGGGGAGTTGGCCAAATGGGGGTTTTTTCAAACGCATCCATAACTTCGCATAATTTATATTATGTCAAATTACTAAAGCAGTGCAGAACGTTGAAGAATCAAAGCAAGTACGCCGAAGTAAGCCGCCACAGTAAGCCGACACAATTCTCTGTCCTCTGTGGACACAATAGCCTCCCGTCGATGGTTTTTTATAACGGGACCTGCCCTTGCACATTTGCTGCGAACTTCCTTCCGTGCATTTTTACGCGGCTAGTTGACTTACCATGCCTTGCCAAGTGGCCATATGGGAAAGCAGTCTCGGAATCATTTCAAGGAATTTGCTTGTTCCAGCGTAAAAGTCGATCGCGACTCTTATCATTGGGATGGCGGTCGGCGCTACGACGAACGTTCGCTGAAAGGCCGGCGGCCATTGCGTATCGTTGCATCGAGCCAGTTCTCCTCGATTGCCGCCACATATTTACGATTAGCATCCTGCTCAATAAAACGCATCACATCGGCGCTCTCCCAGGCGATGGGGAAATCGAGCACCCTGGCCAGCCAGCGCAAATAATGGAGTTTATGCAGAAAAAGAGCTTCGTAATCGATGAAATGGACTGCATGCGGGCTACTCATCAAATGCATATAGTAATAATCCTGCGCCATGCCCAGAGTCACCTGGCCTCCCACGCGCTGCTGCTGAACGGCATTGATATTCTGGTCCCTGACCACGATGGCGATTTCGACCTTGATACCGAACGATGCAGCCCGGTCCGCCACTTCCCGTATCTTGGGCAAATAGCGCGTGCCGTCATAAAAAAATGGACAGCTGACATTGGCGAGAAAATACTGAGCCTCCGCAAATGCCTGTTCATCCAGGCGCCCCGGACGGATCCAGTATTCGGCAAACGGCTCCTCATCGCTGGGCACCCAGTATTTCTCCTTCAGCGCCGTCCAGCCCTGCACGACTGGATGCATGCTCAATATCCGGCTAAATAGATGATTGCCCGCCCCTTGCGGTCCCGTCAGGATTAATAATTTTTTAGTGTTCATCATTCGGCTGCCGACGCTGTTGGCCAACATAGGTGCGCACTTTCAGGGCATTGACTTCGTCCGTGGGACCGCAGCCCGAATCGGGAGCAAATACAAATAAAACGACCGGTACATCGCCGGTTATGAAATTATGCAATTCGTTCCTTCTCATGAAGAATGCACTCCCCTCCTCCACATTAAACATTTCCTTGTTATTCAATTCCACCTTTCCATTGCCAGAAAGAATCAATCCCACGCGATGACTCGGATGGGTATGCAAGGTCTGATACATATTCGACGGAAAATGCACATAATTCACGACAGGATCCCCCAACCTGCCGGGATTAATCGCCGTGGTATTCGTCCCGCCATCCATATAACTAAGATTGCCGATATCCAGATTCTTCTGCGTAAAATAACGCTGCTCTTCTAATCTGAGTCCCGGATAACGGACTACAAACGCGCTGGCATTCATGCCGCAGCTCACTGCATATTCCGTTTCAGCGCTGATCGCCAGGGCCCCATGCACGCCTTTGAAATCAACCTCTTGGCTGGAATAATTCGCATTCCTGAGCAATATATAATCCGTACCACTGGAGACAAACTGGCGCTGCTGTCCGGGAGCAATCGGGAATATATTAAACGGCCACCGGTCGGCAATAGAAATATCCGAATTTATTTTAATCATTTTCTTATCTCCACAGGAAAGGTATACCGTCGACATCCCCTTCTGCCCGATTCCCGAACAATTATTGAGCACCCATGGATAACCGAACGGAGACGATGCAGGGCGCCCATTGCTGGCACCACCGGGGGCCGCCCGGAAGCCATGGGCAGCCGGGGGCCTGCCTGCATCGGAACGCTTACCAGCCATAGGCCTCTTCAACCAGCTGCCTGGCCGCTGGCGCCGCAGCGGTATTGTGGCAACTGATCTCGAACAGGTCCCGGCGCATTTCCTTGATCAACGCTTCTGCATAAGCCTGGTCGGCTTCTGTTTTAAGCAGCTGCTCCAGCTTCATACCGCCGATATTGGAATGAAACCCTTCGTCCTTGGCGATTTTTGCATACGTCCGGCGAATGAATTCGTCGTCGATGCAATTGGCCATTTCACTCCAGACGGCTTCTGCGCGGCCCTCGGCAACCAGTTGGTATGCAGCCAGGGCAATAGGATCAGTTTCGGCTTCGTATTTTTTCAGCAAGTCTGCACCCTTTGCCGTCGGCTTGGCCGCTTCGGCCGCGATAGCCGCCTCAACATTCAAGGGTTTTCCCGTGATATGTTCGATCACGTCCTTGACCATGCGGAAATGATTTGCTTCGTCGTGCGCCTGCTTGGTGAGCAGCTGCAGTTCCTCGACCGACGTGTCAGCCGGCAGCCTGGCCACGCTTTGCGCAATTTCCACCATGTTCAAGCGTTCATTGACCATGCGGCCGATGAAATGGTCGATCATTTCATCCTGCGATGGCTTGGATTCAAAATAGGCTCGCACATTAATTTGGCTGGCCTTGAAAAGCGACTGATTACTTTCTCTCAAACCTGCAACGAATTCTTTTGACGATAACATTTTATTCTCCTTGAATGATTCATTGAAAAACTATTTTCAAAAATAAACCAAGAATACAAAAGTTTCATGGCAGCGTGAAATCCCTGAAAATAAATGATGTCCTATGCCACCACTTACCAGACCACATGCCAGCAATAAATTTATCACCTATCCTGATGCAGGTCAACGCGTTTACATGTTTAAAAAATATATTCATACATGATTTCCGATAGCAAACAACCAGTTGACGTTCCTGCAGCTGTTATAATCCGCGTATATTGCACCGACAATCTACAATTCATTTAATTGTTCAAAAAATCACCAATGTACACGCCAGAACTCCAAAATTGAAATACTCCCTCCAATAATCACAAAAACTATCAGCACATAATCGTATAACTATCAAATTGCTAGTAAATAGCATAAAAAAATGCGCTCTCCACTATTCCACAAGAGAGCGCATGGAATAAAAATAGGAAAATAAAAATAATCTGAAAAAAAGTAAATTGTGATATACCATACCTCTACACATTCTAGGATGGATGTGCATCGTAACTTTAGGAGGGTTATTATGTCTGGCAATGCAGCGGTACACCTGTCCGTGCAATCGGATACGATTGACGACACAAAGCAATCGGTACATGATCTTGTCCATAAGGCTGATACGGAGCTTTTCCAGAAGTACGGTACGCCAGCTTCGATGAAACTGCTGGCCAACGGCCACGTGGAACGGACCTGGAATATCGGCTCCGGCACCTTGAATGTCATTCATGACAAGACAGGCAAGGCTTCCGACGTCAAGTTTTTCTCGAAGATCACGGCCAAGGAGCTGGAAAGCATGACGCAAAATACCCAGGCATAAGCGGGTAGAACAGGATGGCGGTGGCTCCCCAACCACGGCCATCTTATTCATCGGCAGGTCACCTTATTGCAGCATGCAAACGCACTGGAGATGCCTTGGTCAGCCTAACTAGCCTCCGCAACCGCTTGAATCTCGATGCAATCAGCGACACCCATGAATGTGCGCTGGTGCTGAGCGTCGAGCCTGAGCTGCTCGATCATGTTATTGCCGAACGACACCGTTTTGGCAGAGATGAAGTGATCGCGCGCCAGCTTGATCCCCATATTACCCTGCTGTACGGCGGCTTCCAGCCTCTGGAGGTACTGCGGCAAATGGAACAGCTTGCCCTCTCGCTGGCAACGGCCCGGGTCAGCTTCGAGGTCGGCGACATCGCCACTTTCAGCAATCGCAACGGCTTCATCACCAACATCCATTTCCGCGTCCATTCAGCGCAGTTGCATGCCCTGCACCTCGACGCCCTGCGCCGCTATGGCGAGCTGGGCTTGAAGCTGCAGACCGCCTATGCCGGCCCCCACTACGTGCCGCACCTGTCAGTCTACGACCGTATTTTGCTTCCCAAAAATATAACAACCATGATCTCCAGGCCGCCCGCCACGCGCAGTTACCAGGCAGGCGCCTGCCATCTGGTTGGAGAGCCCAGATAGGCTTACGCCCACTGCCGGGCAAATCTTGACCGCAACTGGAATAGTCGGCAGTCCTGCCCTTTTGAAATGGAGACGTCCGTGTACGATCACATAGTCCTGTTGTCCATCGATACGCTACGCAGCGATTGCATCGGACGCAATCCCCTGAAACTGTGGCCCGCCAAATATCCCCACCTGAGCGCTCCCGACACGTCGGTGCTCGATGCCCTGGTCGACGAGGGTGCCTTCTTTGCCAACTGCGTCTCGGCCGCGCCATATACGTCGGCCTCGCACGCCTCCATCCTGAACGGCAAATGGCCGCTGCGGCATGGCGTCTACGAATTTTTCAACAGGAAACTAAGCGGCGAAACGCTGTTCACCCGCGCACAGCGTTCCGGCTACCGCACCATACTGAAAAGTGATTTTCCGCTGATACTCGGTCCGACCCTGGGTTTCGACCGCGGCATCGATCATTTCCTGGTCGAAAACGACGACGCCTATCTCGCGGCGCTGGGGCAGGCGGAACGCTCGGTCAGCCTGGCCCATTTTGGCGGCGTGCATGTTCCCTACGGCTTTCACAACCTGAAATATGGCGGCGACGCCTACCGCAGCAAGCTGGCCGAACTGGAAAAACGCGTCTGCACGTCGGCCAGCCTGCCCAAAGACCAGCTGTTCGAGACCTTGCGCGACGAAGAAGACATGCAGCATCTGATGCGCTACAAACGCGTGATTCAGGAACTGTGGAAGGCGGACCGTGCCGAAGACATCTTCGGTCTGTATCTAGAGGGCATTGAACACTTCCTGCGCTATCGCTTTGCCCCGTTCATGGAAAAACTCAGGCAGCGCCTCGCAGGAAAGCGCTGGCTGATCGTGCTGTTCGGTGACCACGGCGAGGAATACGACGAACAGAGTTTCGGCCACTTCAATTCCGTGGCCGAGGGCGTGCTACGGGTGCCGCTGCTCTTCATCGGCGACGATGTCGCGCCTGCCATCCATACCGAAAGGGTGCGCACGGTCGATATCCTGCCAACCATCCTGGACCTGAATGGCGACCGCAGGCGGCAGCGTGCCAGCATCGATGGCGTATCGCTGGCGGCAACCGTGCGCGAAAGGATGCCCTATGCCAGCCGCCACGGCTATGCGCAGGCATACGTCGCCGACACGGCCCGTTTCGTCAAGTTTCAGCAGCGCATGCTTTCTCATGGCAAAAAGCAGGGACACCTGCCCCATCTGCTGTTCAAGGAAACTGTCTGGGACGGCCAACACAAATTCAGCCGCACGGTGGCCGACTTCGAACAATACCTGGGCGGCATGGCGCCGATCGATCCGATCAACCGGCTCGAACGCTTCAACGACGCGCATTTTCCGCAACCGTCGAACGAAGCATCGATACAGCAGAAACTGGCAGAGATGTTAGTGCACTACAACACCATACGTGCCTGACGCCCACCTCACCGGACAAGGACCAGCATGTTTAAGGAAGACGGAGCAGATATTGTTTTTGTGGTGGGCACGCCAGGCTCGAAGTGGAGCGCCATCGCCCATGCGCTGATGTATGCGAACGGCGTCAATCGTTCAGACATGCGCTTGCAGCGCAGCCATGAGGGGGAAAGCCGCACTTTGCATTTCGGAAATTACTTCGGTCCAGGGATGGAGTACGGGCGCCAGTTCGACAACCTTGGCAGCATGAGCAAGACGGAACTGCTGGACGAATTCGCCGCCCCCTATGCCGCTGCCGGCGGCACCAAGCTCTTGAAAAGCCATCTGTTTGCCCGGCATTTGCCGTGGCTGAAACACACTTTTCCCGCAGCGCGCTTTCTGCTGGTGCACCGCCCTGACCACGCATGCCTGGCATGGTGGGAGGCGGCCGGCGGTTTCAGCATCTCCTATCCTGATTACAGCTGGTACAAAAGTTCGGCCAACATGGCAAACCAGATCGCCGCCGACAATGCGGACATCGCTGCGTTTGCCACCCAACATCAGCGGCAGCTAACGCGCCGGCGTAGCATGAAACCGATACTGAACGAACTGGGCCTGCACTACAGTCATTCCGAGGTCCAGGCCGTTTCAGAGTTGGAATTCGAACGGCAGTGGGGACTGGGCAACCAGCCCGTCACCGACGTGCTGACGGCCTGCCATGCCATGGCAGGGCTAGCGCGCACCTGCGTGATCTGAGGGAGACGCCAGACATGAACGACAACGCGAGGCTGATTGTCTTTTTTCACCCCCAAACCTGGCAAGCGTCGATCGACCGCTTTCCCCTCAGCGGTTATGCGCTGGTCGAACAGGTCAATGCACTGCGGCCACGCACAGTGGTCGACGTCGGCTGCGGATTCAATCCATTCAAAGGCAAAATTCCCAACCTGATCGGCATCGATATCGCCAATGATGCCGCCGATCTCGTCTGCGACCTGCACGATGCCCCGTTTGCCGAGGGCTCGATCGATGTCTGCCTGGCGCTGGGCAGCATCAACTTCGGCGGCGCGCAGCAAGTCGCCGCGGCATTGCGCAAGGTACATGGCTGGCTGCGGCCAGGCGGCACGCTTTTCATGCGCGCCAACCCCGGCGAACCGATAGGGAACGATATTGCCGTCTTCCCCTGGCATCCGCAATGGATACGGCAATTTGCGCATGAGGTGGGTTTCGAGCTGGCCTCCGCCATCGAGGAAGAGCGGCTTGTGCTCAGCAATGGGCAAGCGGCACGGCGCCTGTTCTGGCGCTACGCCAAGTGTTGAGCGGCCAGCAGGTCTAGCAGCAGCGCGTGCTGCTGGCGGCCATCGCCGGGTGGTATCGGCAGGTCGGCGGCAATGCTGGCCCCATTACCCGTCAGCACGATGACCCGCTGCGCCAGCCGTATGGCTTCCAGCAAATCATGCGTGACAAGCACGGCGGCACAGGCAAGTTGCTCAAACACCTCAGCCAGCTGCCCCTGCAGGTGTTCACGCGTCTTCTGGTCCAAGGCGGACAGTGGCTCATCGAGCAGCATCAGGGCGGGCCGCGCGACAAGTGCGCGAGCCACGGCGACGCGCTGCCGCATGCCGCCAGATAACTGGCTCGGGTAGAGGCGGCCGCTGTCGCCCAGACCGACCTGACGCAGGGCCGCCTGCGCCGCAGCCTGGCGCTGCGCTCTGGACACGCCATTGACCAGCAGGGGATACTCGACATTACCCTGCGCACTGAGCCAGGGAAACAACGCGTAATCCTGGAACACCATGGCCAGGCCTGACATGCCGGGCTGCACCTCACGGGCCGACAGCGTCACGCTGCCCTGCTGCGGACGCACCAGGCCCGCCAGTATGCGCAGCAGCGTGCTCTTGCCAACCCCGCTGGGTCCCACCAGCGCCACGACCTCGCGTTCGCCTAGCGTGAAAGAGCAATTGCGTATCACCTGGCGTGCTTGAAATGCATGGGAGACCGCGTCTACCCGCAGCAGGGGACGGGCCATCACCGTTCCTCCAGGTGCGGCGCGCATGCGCGCGCCAGCCATCCAATGGCGCCGTTAATGCCCAGCGATACCACACCAGTAACAACAATCGCGCCATACATCGCGGTCACCTGGAAGGTTTGCGACCACTCGAGAATGCGGAAGCCGATGCCGGCGTTTGCGCCGAGCATTTCGGCGGCGACGACGGCAAGCCAGGCGCTGCCCAATGCAAGCCGCAGGCCGGCCAGCAGGTGCCCGAATACGGCGGGCAGGTAGACGGTCGCCAGCAGCCAGGGCAGATTCGCGCCCATGCTCCGGGCCGCGTCGATCAGCGTACGGCAGGTGGCGTCGAGTCCGGCCAGGACATTAATGAACAGGGGCGGCCAGGCGACCCAGACAATGATGGCGATCGTGCTCTTGCCGCCCAGTCCGAAGATCAGCAGAAAAGCCGGCAGCAGCGCCAACGGAGCAATGCCGCGCACCAGTTCGACCAGGGGAGCCGTCAGCCACCGGAACGGCGCATGAAAATGGGCCAGCGCCGCTGCCGGCAGCGCGAAAAGGCAGGCCAGCGCCGTACCGGCCAGCACGGCATGCAGGCTGGCTCGCACGTCGGCCAGCAGCGGACCTTGCCACAGCAGGGACGGCAAGGCCGCCAGTACTTCGCCGGGCGGTGGCAGATAGACAGGGTCGAGCAGCTGCAGGCGGATCAACGCTTCCCATGCCAGCAGCGCAGCGGCAACGCCCAACAGGCCAAGCAGCTGCGGCGCGCGCCGACCCCGCCAGCGGCCCGCATGGCCAGGACCGCCCAGGCCGGTCGCAGGGCGCGCCATCACGGATTGAAGCGGTCCGTGGCGAAGGCATCGCCCCGCAGGCCAGGCGCCTGCCTCAGGCCTCCGTCCTGCCGCATGACATCGAGCCAGAACTGGACATCACGCATCCGCACCTGCGCATTGCTGGTATAACGGTGCGACACCATCAGGCTTTGCTTGAGGCCGAGCGCCCTGGCCATGATTGCATTCCCACGGTGGGTATCGCTCTGCAGGAAGGCGACGGCTTGGCGATAGCCGGCCAAAAAGCGGCTGACCGTCTCGGCCTGCTCTTCCAGCATCTTTTTGCGGAAAAATACCAGCGAAAACTGCCGCTCGCCGATGATGTCGGCTCCGGTAAAGAGCCGGCGCAACTTGCCCTGCGCAGCCATCGATACGCTATAGGGATCGATCAGCGCGGCAACATCGATCATGCCTGCCAGCAAGGCCTGCTCCTGGCGTTCATGCGGCAGTGTCACGAAATGCACGTCAGACTTGGCAATGCCGTGTTTGCGCAGCGCGAGCAGCGTGGTGTAATAAAAGGAACCGGACAGGGAATTGACGGCGATGCGGCGCCCGCGCAGGTCGGCCATGCCCTTAACCGGCCCCGCATGTAGGACGAACCATTGCTGCAAAGGAGCATCGCCGAACTCCGTCTGGGAATCGGCAACTCCCATCACCCCGACACCCTGCGCCGCCGCATTGGCCAGGCCCGTGATCGCCGCATGGCCGGCATCGAGCTGGCCCAGTCCTGCCGCCTGGACGATGGACGGGCCGCTGCTGAAATTGCCGGTCATGGAGACATGCACGCCGGCAGACTTGAAAAAGCCTGCGGCGATGCCGATGTACACGGGCTGGTAGTTACGAAACGTGCCCCAGCGCACGACAGGCAAACCGGCCGCCGCTGCCTCCTTGGCAGCAAACCCTGGGCAGGCAGCAGCAACAGCCAGCGCCGCCGACGAAGTTAACAGCGCGCGGCGGGTGCGGCAGTATTTGGACATGGACATGGACATCATCGGGCTTGGGCGCGGACGGATCGCAGGCTAGGATTTCATGACATCCATGTCTTTCAGCGAACCGGGTGGCAAGCCTGCTATCTCCAGGTGAAAGCCTGCCGTCTCGATGGCATGCTGATACGCGCGGTTGCTGCTTCCCAGCGCCAGGCGCAGTTGCACTTCAAACCCGCGCCAGGCTTCGGCAAACAGACGCGGATCAAACAGCATTTCCACTTCCAGCCGGGGGCGCCGCTCCCCGCGCGATACCAGCCGCCATTTGGGAAAGGCATCGCCCTCCGTTGGCGTGACCAGCGAATGGCGCGTATTGTCGATCCGGCCTACCAGCGGATCATGGTCGAGCGCTTCCTGGATATCCCCATAACGCACGGGATACAGGTCGTCGCCACCGGCGCTGTCGATCACGATACTGTGGTCCACCTTGCCCCATGGCTTGAAACCGCATTCGCCTGCCATCTCGCAATACGTGCCTATTTGCACGACGTCGCCGCTGTCGAAGCGAAGCGCCGGCATGGCATGATCGTGCTCTTCCAGCAGGCGCGTCACCAACAGACGGCCGTTGGCATGCGGCGCGGTGAGCAGCCGGTCCCGGGCATCGACCACTTCGGGATAAATAGTGTCAGGGAAATGATAATAACCGCAATACGGACATTCATGCGCGCGCGCATTCTGAATTTCAGTGAATCCGTAATGATCTACTAACTTCGTATTCAAGACCGATTCAATTTTATTTCGCCAGGACTGCGTTACGAACGAAGAATTCGTATGTACTTCCTTCAGGCCAGATCCATGCAGTTCAATATTATTCACCAATATATAATGAACCAATTTCTTTGCCGCCGGCAACGGTATCGAGATGCGGGAAAACTGGTCTTCATATCCGGCGAAATTATATTTCGTCTTTAATATCTCGATCATGATGCGGTAGCCATCCTCATCGCGCAAAGGCGCGATCAGCGCCCCCACATCGCGCGGAAAGTGCGGCACGGTCCCCTGGCGGCCATCGCCGGCCTTCAGGTACAGCGGGCGCAATGCGTCGCCGAGCGACGGCGCAGCGGGCGGGGCATAGGCCGGCATATAACCCCACTGCAAGGTCGGCATGCCCGTGGTGCCCCCCGTGCGTATCATGAAATGGGGAAGCGACGCATTCGTCTGCAGCCATTCCTGCGCCAGGGTCCGGTATTGCGCCTTGTCCATGATGGGCAGGCGGCGCAGCGATTGCAGGTCAATTTCCCGCTCGGCGAGCTCCGGCATCACGCGCTGCAGCGAGGGCAGCCTCTGGCGGCTCAGGCCCCAGGTGCGTGTCAAATGAAAGTTGCGCGACAATTCCAGAGGCGACATGGCAGCTCCTATTGGATTGCAATTAACCTGATAAGATATATTTGGCGCAGGCCTTAAAGACAGTATAAATGGAATTCACATGCCTGTCGCACGTTTGTAATTCCATGCATCCCATATTATAATCAGATTTCTTTCACCGTACACCACTACGTTCCGGCATTATTTTTCCGGGCAATTTTGCAACGCTGATGTCATGCATCGGGAATATTTCTTCCCATGGTTATACCTTATTAAACTATCGATAGGATAGGAATATGAGAAACAACACAGTCGCGCGCCAATTAAATACCAGGGCCATGCATTTTTTAGCAGAAAACATGGCGCAGCAAACCATTCAATTGTCACTCATCGAAGCAATTGCCGGCACAGTCCTCGCCTGCGGCGACGCTGACATGTTGTTGACGGGGTCGCTATCCACCGGCAGCGGCGATGCCTATTCCGATATCGACCTCACCATGTGCTGCGATGACCCGACAAGCCGGCTGCGCCTCCAGGCCGCCGTCGCGCAATGCCTGCAGCAGCACGGACGCGCGATAGCGCAGTTCCCGGCGACCCATTTGCAAATGCCCGACCTCCTGATTCATTTCTGGGATTGCCAGGATACCCTGGTCAAGATCGATATTCTCTATCTGCATGAAAGCGCAGCAAGCCAGCCTCAGCAAGGGCTGCTGCTGGTGGGCATTCCACCGTTCCGGGCGTCGGCGCCGCATGCGGCTGGACATGCGGCGTCGGCCGATCCAGCTTTTCTCGAAGATACGTACAATAAATTTTGCGGCTGGATCTGGTACACCCACACCAAGATTGCCCGTGGCGAGTATTGGGAAGCCGACGACTCGCTCGACGTCATGCGCGCGAAGGGCTTGCTGCCGATGCTGCAGCTGGCGCACGGCTTGCCGCTGGAAGGATACCGCCACGCGGAGCAGCGCCTGAGCCCCCAACTGCTGGTGCGCCTGGCCGAGACGCGTTGCGATGGGCTGGCGCCCGCCCAGTTGTATCGTGCCCTCTTTGCAAGCTGCCGCTTCTTTGCCGAGACGGTCCAGCTGGTTTCGGCCAGCCATGGCGACGCCTGGCTCACCGCCCAGCTGGAACAAATGGTCGATTTTGTTCTACGCGCAACTGAACCGGCGCATGCCGCCAGCAGCATACCCGGCCCGAAGGCCCGCTAATCTGCCACCCGACAGGAGGAGCATCATGCTACGGATGGATGCGATCAAGCGCTATTATTCGGACGTCGACGACTGTCTGCACACCTGCCTGCAACGGCATTGCCAGCAATTGGTCGCTGCCCCCTCGATAGACGAGAAGATAGCCGTCGGGCTTGCGCTGGACGGCCTGCTGCAATTGTTTGGCGCAGTCGGCGCGCGCCGGTCGCAGATCGCCACGGACGAGATCATCAGCCTGCCCGACTTGCCGGCGATCGCTGCGGCCATCATGCCGGCGCAGGGGCCGGCGGCCCTGGCGGCGCGTGCCCAGACGTTACTGCCGGCCGTATCCAGCGCCATCCTGTTTGCGCCGGAAATGCCGCTCATGACCTTGCTCGTGGAAAAACTGCCCTTGCTGGAGCAGCGCTACGCGGCTGGCGACAGCACTCCGCCACGGCAACCGGCCCGCGACGCCGCGCTGCACTGGTCGGCCGACAAGCCGTTCCGCTTCGTCGAAGGACGCGGCATCCTCGACGATGACGCAAACTACCTGGGCTTTCTTTTTTACGTACTGGTCGACGTCGAAATCTCCGCAATGGAAATTTGTGCCTACATGATCCTGGATAACCGGGACATGCCGGACGCCTTCATGGGCGACATGGGCCGGCAGATATGGGATGAGGCCCGCCACGCAAGCTACATCCAGGCGCTGTACCTGGAGCGCGGCGGCATCATCGGCGCCTTCCCTTATACCAATACGGTACTGGAACGCTTCATGTCGGCGGACAATCTCCTAGACGGCCTGATCGTCCAGCAGTTGCTGCAGGAGGCCAATGCGGTAGAGACCAACCTGAACCTTGCCACCCATTTGCAGCGCGCGGCGCGTGAAGAGGAGACGCTGAGCTTTCTGGTCATCAATAATGACGAAGCGCTGCATGCGCGCATCGGCAACCGATGGCTGCACTATCTGGCCCAGCGCGATGGACTGAGCGAAGAGCATGTGTTTGCGCAAATGCTGCGGCTATCGAAAAAAGTCGGCCTGCCCGTCTTTGGCACCGGCGGATGGCGCGATACGCTGCGCTCCGACATCGGTTTTCCCACATGGCTGATCGAAAAGAAAAAGATGCTGCTCAGCCTGACCTGATGCTGCCCTTGCCTGGCACAGGGATGCAAGACAGCCCCCGCCCCTCTCCCGCCCCTGTCGTCCACTCCCCTGGCGCTCGAAGCGCAGCTGGCGCGAGGCATCAGACATCGGCTTCACTTCCTCGTCCGTATCAGCGCGGCAAAAATTGTAGCGCCGGTACCTTGCGCGTCAGGTTGCTGTCAATGCCCCAGCACAGGCAGGCGCCTACAATGTCGATTGCATGCCATGGCATGCCAAGCTAAGCAGGGAATATCCTTTGAAATGACTGGCAATCTTCGACGAGCGAGACATGGTCGGGCGCTCCTAGACCTAGCCCATCTCCCGCTTGCGCCTTCAATCACTTCTTAACAATAGCCTTATCGCATTAGAGGCAGCTCAGCCGTGCGTTCTTGGGCCGTCGATGCGCACATGAATCGAAACGACCGAGCGGCGACGCGCATTAGCTGATCAAGCTTCAGTTCGCTTCGACTTTGCTTGCCGGAGTAATCTTGAACCAAATCGCGTACATGGCCGGCAGAAACACCAGTGTGAGTACCGTGCCCGCGAAGGTGCCGCCGATGAGCGTGTAGGCGAGCGTCCCCCAGAAAACGGAATGGGTCAGCGGAATAAAGGCCAGGATGGCTGCCAGCGCAGTCAGGATTACGGGACGGGAACGCTGCACGGTTGCCTCGACCACCGCGCGGAAGGGATCCAGGCCAGCCTGCTCGTTATGGTGGATCTGGCCGATCAGGATCAGCGTGTTGCGCATCAGGATGCCTGATAGGGCAATGAGTCCGACCAGGGCATTGATACCGAACGGTTGCTGGAACACGATGAGTGTTGGCACCACGCCGATCAGCCCCAGCGGGCTGGTCAGGAATACCATGACCATCGCCGAAATCGAGCGCACCTGAAAAATGAGGATAAGCAGCGTAATTGCCAGCATGACAGGGAACAAGGGCAGCATGGCGGTCGTCGCCTTGCCCGATTCCTCGATGGAGCCGGCCTGGTCGATCCGGTAGCCAGCCGGCAGCTTGTCGATGATGGGCTGAAGCTGCTTCGTGATAGCACCGGACACGTCCGGTGGCTGCAGGCCATCGGCGATGTCGCCGCGCACGGTGATGGTCGGCGTCCGGTCGCGTCGCCGCATGATCGGTTCTTCAGCGCGCACGTCGACCTTGCCTACCTGCGATAGCGGGACGCGTTGCCCGCCCGCCCCTGTCAAGGTAAAGTCCATGAGTTTGGCTGGATCAAAACGGTTGTCGCCGGCAGAACGGGCCACCACTTGCACCGTGCGGATATCTTCGCGCACAGACGTCAATGGCACGCCGCTCAGCAGGAATTGCAGTTGCTGTGCCACCGCGCTGGAGGTCAAACCCAGGGATTGCAGGCGATCCTGTTGCAAGGTGAAGTGCAGTGCAGGCGTGCGCGTGCCCCAGTCATTGTTCACGGTGCGCATCAATGGACTGACTTCCATGGTCCGCTGCACATCCGCCGCGATGTTGCGTAACTTGTCAGGATCCGGGCCGGATATCCGGTAGGCGACGGGGAACGGTGAATATGGACCAAATACCAGTTGCGTGACACGCACCCGCGCTTCCGGCGCGAGACCTCCGGCAATCACCTCGCGCAGCCGCTGCTTCAACGCGTCACGCTCGTCCTGGCTATCGGTACGGACGACGATCTTTGCAAACGACGGATCAGGCATCTCGGGCCCCATGGCCAGATAGAAGCGCGGCGCGCCCTGGCCGATATAGGCAGTGACGATCTTTGCTTGCGCCTGTTTGGCCAGCCATGCTTCGACCTTCGCCGCGGCGGCGCTGGTCTGTACGATCGACGTGCCATAAGGCATCTGCACCTCGACCAGGACTTCGGGGCGGTCCGAGATGGGGAAGAACTGCTTCTTGACTACCGCCATACCCAGCACGGCCATGACGAACAGGCCCACCACTGTACCCGCCACCAGCCATTTGCGCGTGATGACGCGCTTGAGCAACTGACGGAAGCGGTTGTAACGCGCCGTGTCGTAGAGCGCGTCGTGGCCACCCTCGACCCGTTTCAGCTCGGGCAGCAGCTTGACGCCAAGGTAGGGCGTAAAGACCACCGCGACGACCCACGATGCAATCAGGGCAATACCCACGATCCAGAACATATTGCTGGTGTATTCGCCGGCGGTCGAACGCGCAAAGCCATTCGGCATAAAGCCGACCGCCGTCACCAGCGTGCCGGAAAGCATGGGCGCAGCCGTATGGCTCCACGCATAGGCGGAGGCTGCGATGCGGCTGTAGCCCTCCTCCATCTTCACCACCATCATTTCAATGGCAATAATGGCATCGTCAACCAGCAGGCCCAGTCCCAGGATCAAGGAACCCAGCGTAATGCGGTCGAAATTCTTGCCGCTAGCGGCCATCACGATGAAAACGACAGCCAAAGTCAGCGGCACGGCCGCAGCAACCACGATCCCCACTCGCCAGCCCATGCTGATGAAGCACACCACCATCACCACCAGCAACGCGGCAAAGAACTTAATCATGAACTCATCGACCGAGGAGCCGATGTTGACGGCCTGGTCCGTGACCTTGCTCAAGCCCATTCCCAGAGGCAACTCTGCATTGATCGCGCCGACTTCATACTCCAGCGCCTTGCCAAGGTCGAGTCCATTCCAGCCGTCGCGCATGACGATGCCCAGCAGTAAGGCAGGTTCTCCGCCGTTGCGTACCATGAATGTTGCAGGGTCTTCGTAGCCGCGCTTGATCGTGGCGATATCCGACAGTTTCAAGGTGCGCCCCTGCGCCACGACGGGCATGTCGCGGATTTTCTGCAATTCATCGAAAGCACCGTCCAGGCGTATGAACACTTGCGGTCCCCTGGTTTCCACCGAGCCGGCCGGCGTGAGGGCGTTCTGCCTATTCAATGCGGCAAATACTTCCTGGGGACTGACACCCAGCGTTGCCAGGCGCGCATGCGAAAACTCGACATAAATACGCTCGGACTGTTCACCGACGATGTTGACCTTTTTGACGCCAGGGACATGCAGCAGACGTTGCCGCAACGTCTCCGCGTCGCGTACCAGCAAGCGTTGCGGCTCCCCCTTGGCCTTCAGCGCGAACAAGGCAAACGTGACGTCCGCGTATTCGTCGTTGACCATCGGTCCGATCACGCCTGGCGGCAGGTTGCCTGCCTCATCACCGACTTTCTTGCGCGCTTGATAGAACTGCTCCTGCACTTGCGCCGGCGGTGTGCTGTCGAGCAGCGTCAGCGTCGTGAATGCCAGGCCTGGCCTGGTGTAGGTCTCGCTACGGTCGTACCAGCGTAGCTCCTGCAGCCGCTTCTCGATTTTTTCGGCGACCTGATCTTGCATTTCCTGTGCCGTGGCGCCTGGCCAGGCGCTGATGATCGTCATGACTTTGACCGTGAAGGCAGGATCTTCCGCTCTCCCCAGCTTAAAAAAGGACACTATCCCAGCCAATGAGATCAGGCAAATCAGGAACAAGGTGATGGAACGCTCGCGCACGGCAAGCGCAGACAGATTGAAACGGCCGGTGCTCATGGGCGCGCTCCTGCGTTCGTCGCTGTCTGCACGGCTACACGTACCTGCTCGCCTTCGTGCAGCAGGTGCGTGCCAAGCGCAACGATCCTGTCACCTTGCTTGAGCTGTGCAGCAATCCGCGCCTCGTTGTCCCCCAGGCTATGGACCGTGACAGGCCGCCAGCGCACCTTGGCGGGCAGCCCCTGGATAAGCCAGACTCCCGGCCCCTTCCCCGCATCGTACAGGGCAGTGATAGGCACGGACAAGCCGCCGTGTTTGGCGGACGGCGTTTCCGGTATTTGTATGCTGACGGTGGCGCCCAACGGCGTATTGTCAAGCGCGCCGTCCAGCACATAGCGTGCCTCGAAAGTACGGGTCTGCCGGTCCGCGGCATCCGATAGCTGCCGCAATTTGGCCGGAACGGCAGCGCCATCCGTGCCAAACAGCGTGGCGAGCCCCGCCGAGCCGACCGCCGGGCGCAAGGTTTCCGGCAACTGGATCAGCGCTTCGCGACGCCCCGCATGGGCCACGCGCAGCACGGCCTGTCCTGCGGCCACGACCTGGCCGGATTCGGCCAATGTTTCCATGACGAGGCCATCGGCGTGCGCCAACAGTTCGGTGTAACGACTGGCGTTACGGGCCACTTCGGCCTGGGCTTCGGCAGCATTGAGTTGGGCCTGGGCAGCGGCGGCGGCCGCCGCGACCTGGTCATAACCGGACGCCGAGATCGCGCCAGTGCCGCGCAAATCGCGATAGCGCGCCTCTTCCTGCGCTGTTTGCTGTGCCCTGGCGCGCGCAGCGGTCACTGCCTCCTGCTGGGCATGTGCGGCAAGCCGCAGATCCACGGGGTCGATGCGCATCAGCACCTGTCCGCGCCTGACGGCCTGTCCGGTGTCCACAAGGCGCTCCAGCACCTTGCCGGCGACCCGAAAACTCAAATCGCTTTGCACCCGGGCAGCGACGATGCCGGTGAATGTCCGGGACGCAGCCGTCGCATCCCGGACGGTTGCAACCCGCACGAGCGGGGCTTCGTTACGTGGATCAGATTGCTTTTTTTCGCCGCAGGCGATCAGGGCCAATGGCAATGCAGAGATGACAACAGAGAAAACGAGGCGACGGCGCAGCATAGAAATCCCGTAAAAAACTGAACAGGATCTCATTTTGGTACTAGTGACCACTTAAGTCAATGGTCACATTTTAAAAGATGACTACCTTGACAAGCTTCGCAGTACCAGGCTGGATAATTGAGCAGGTGCATCCTGGGCGTGGTCCAGGCTGTACTGCAACAGCAAGGGATTCAGATAAGGTCGCATGACCAGGTAAATGGCATTCACCGCCTCGTCGAGCGGGGTCTTGCGCTCGAAATCCTCGGCGTCGCGTCCTTGGCGTATCACTTCCAGCAGCATGTGCTGGATACGCACCTCGTAAGCCCGCACCGATTCCCAGCGCTCGATCGCAGCCGAAGCGGCAATATCGTATAGCTTGCGGTCATCGAAAAACAGTCGCTGGCTGGACTCAACGATCACTTTGAACATGCGCCGTAGCTTCTCAGGTGCACGCTCAACGCTGTCAACGGCCGTCCTGACGTCGGTTTCGATTTCGCCCAGGCAATTTGCGCAGATCAGCTCTCCGATGGCCTGTTTGGATTCGAAGAACTTGTAGATGTATGCCTTGGAAAAACCGATGGACTTGGCGAGGTCTGACACCGTCGTTTTTTCGTAGCCGTACAGGCGAAAGTGCGCCGTAGCGGCGGAAATGATCTGGTCCCGTACTTCATGGTCGACGGGGCCTCGGGCAGAACCCGGAATGGTGGTTGCTTTCATCATGCCCGATAGCTTACCCGGAGTTGTAGATTTGCACAAATAGTGACCATATCGTGATATAGTCACAAAAAATGCTTTCTCTTTCTCTTACGTGGAAGGTCACATGTTACTCAAACGTACCCTCTTTATGTGTGTCGTCGCCGGTGTTTCCACAGCGTGCACCGTCGGACCTGATTACACCCGGCCAGAAACGCAGCTGCCGGAACGCTACCTGGGCCAAGCAGCAGTCGAGCAAAGGCATGCCGATGCCGGCGCCGATTTCTCCACGTGGTGGGCGGGTTTCGGCGATCCCCAGCTGAACCGCCTGGTCACGCGGGCATTGGAGCAAAATCTGGATCTGGCGCAAGCATCTGCGCGCGCGACCCAGGCGCGGGCAGGACTCGGGGCAGCCAATGCCGCACTCCTTCCCTCTGGCGCCGTCCATGCTCAGGCAGCACGCGCCTATTCGTCGGTAGAAACCCCGCTCGGGCAGGTTCTCAACGCACAGCCAAATTTTGATCGCTACGGCAACGCTTACGAGGCCAACCTCGGCATCGGCTGGGAGCTCGATATAGTTGGTGGCTTGCGTCGCGAACGGGAAGCCGCTCTTGCCGAATATCAGGCTTCGGCAGCCGGAGTGGCAGCCACCCGCTTGACGGTAGCGGCGCAGACTGCCGACATTTACATGGGCATACGCGGACTGCAAACCCGCCTCGATATCGCAGCCAGCCAGGTCAGGACGCAACAAGAACTATTGACAACGATGAATTTGCTGTATGGCAAGGGCCTGGCGGCCGAACGTCAAGTGCGACAGGTCGAGGGCGCGCTGGCTCAGGTGAAGGCTGCGGTGCCAGTGCTCGAAGCAGGATTGGCGGCCGCCATGAATGCAATGGACGTGATGTTGGGCACGCCACCGGGCACGCATAGGGAAGAGCTGTCGACGGTGCGCCCTCTTCCGGTGGCTCCGCGGATTGCCCCCGCAGGATCGCCCGGCGACCTGCTCCGCCACCGGCCTGATCTGATCGTGGCGGAACGCCGCCTTGCCGCGTCGAACGCGCGTATCGGCATGGCGGTCTCGGAATACTACCCGAAGCTGTCCTTCAGTGCCCTGATCGGCAGCGCGACCTCGCTTTCCAGTGGTCATCTTTTCACCGCTGGCGCCAGCCAGAGCGCCGCAGTGCTGGGTCTGCGCTGGCGGCTGTTCGACTTCGGTCGCATCAATGCACAGATTGCCCTGGCCAAGGGCCGGGAAGCGGAAGCCTTGGCGGCATACCGACTGGCCGCCTTGCGTGCTACCGAAGACGTCGAGAACGCGATGTCAAACTTGCTGAAGCGCGAAGATCAGGCTGCAATACTGGAACACGGTGTCGACTCGCTCAGGCTGGCGAGACAGTCTTCGTTTGCCGCTTACCAGAAAGGCGTCGTCAGCCTGATCGAAGTTCTTCAGGCCGACGACAAGCTGCTACAGGCCGCAGACATGCGGGCGCAGGCCCAAACCGAATCCACGCGCGCAGCGGTGGCGCTTTTCAAGGCGCTCGGTGGTGGCGGGCAACCTCAGGATGCCGAGGCGGTCGCAATACGATAGGCTGAATCGCGACGCGATAGCGGTATTCGGTCTATCGAGAGTGCAAACGCTCTGCAACCGCGAAGATCCCCATGCCAGCGAGCATGGCGACGAAGAAAATGAGCGGCTTGGTTCCGCCAGCCGCCAGCGACGCCACGGCCGGACCGGGGCAATAGCCAGCCAGTCCCCAGCCGGCACCAAATGCCAGGCCGCCGAAGACCAGGCGCCGGTCGATCTGTGTCGAGGTTGGCAAGCGCATCGCATCGCCCAACAGGCTGCGCTCCCTGCGCGATGCAAAACGGAATGCCACGATGCCGACGCCTATCGCGCCGCACATGACAAGCCCCAGCGACGGATTCCACTGCCCCGCCACGTCGAGGAAACCAAGCACTTTCGATGGATCCGTCATGCCGGATACGATCAGTCCGATGCCAAAGACCAGACCCACAAGCCCCGCCAGTATATTTTTCATGACGAGTGCCTTAAGCGATGAGGTGTCGGACGACAAAAACAGTGGCGAAGCCGGCAATCATGAAGGCCATTGTCGCCACCAGCGAGCGAGGCGACATGCGCGACAAGCCACAGACGCCATGTCCGCTGGTGCAGCCTGACCCATAGCGCGTACCCACGCCGACCAGGAGACCAGCAATGATCAAGGTGGGAATATCGGCGTCAATCCGCACTGCCGGCAGCGGCAGCACTGCGCCATACACCAAGGGCGCGCCAATCAGGCCGGCAAGGAAGGCAAGGCGCCAGGCGACATCGCCTTTCGGCCATTCCAGCAGACCGCCCAGGATGCCGCTGATGCCGGCAATACGGCCATTAAACAGGACAAATACCGCAGCCGACAAGCCGATCAGCATCCCTCCCGCCAATGAGGCCCATGGCGTAAAATTATTCCAGTCTATCTGCACGCTACTTCTCCAATTCTGATTTGCTATTCATACTGTGCCAACCCGACGCGCCTCAGGCCGCGTTCGAGAATTCCTCGAATGCCGCCAGCGCATTGGCGCAGTACATCGCCGACGGCCCGCCACCCATGTAGATGGCCATGCCCAGGGTTTCTTCGAATTCGGCCCGGGTGGCGCCCAGCTTGACGAGGGCCTGCACATGAAAGCCGATGCAGGCATCGCAATGGGCCGCGATGCCCAGGGCCAGGGCGATGAACTCCTTGGTTTTCTTGTCCAGCGCACCATCGCGCGTTGCCGCGCGCGCCAGATCGCCAAAGCCTTTCATCACGTCGGGAATATCCGCGCGCAGGGTCGCCAATTGGTGCGACACCGACTGCGTCAATGCGCGATAGCCGCCAGATTGCGTGCTCATGTTGTCGCCTCCGTTGCCTGCGTCATTTTTTCACCGCACAGGTACGGATGCCAAACGGCAAATACGCGGGACAGAAGCGGAAAATGCCTGTCGCCAGGGGAATCACGCCCAGCCAGCCCCAGGCGCCGATGGCACCGGCCAGGGTGGCGCCGATCAGGCCCAGTCCCAGCAGTATCCGGATGGCACGATCAATATTGCCGACGTTCGCGGTCATGGTCTTGCTCCTCAATGGTTAATCTGGTTCAGCGTTGCGATGACAACACGAGACACACGCCCAAGTTTCAGGTACGCGTCATGCGTTTATCAGAGCATATTTCGTGCCAGCGCTACACGAACGGAGGAATGGATATAAAACAGGGACTTAGGGCGCTGCGGCGGGCAGCAGCGCGCTGCCAGTCAACGGGTGACACTGCCACGCTGGCAGCATGGCAGTGCTGCCAGGCCTAGGCGAGACCCAGCGCCTTCAGGCGGCGGTACAGGGTGCGCTCGCTGATGCCAAGGTGGGCCGCGAGTGCCTTGCGCGTGCCGCCGAAGGTGGCATGCAGCTCGGCCAGCGGGATGCTGTCGCCGCGCACCGGCAGGCCCGGCGCGGCCCCCTGCTCCACCGGCGCCGCCAGCAGCTGCTCGACGCGGATCACGCCATCATCGGCGAACAGGCTGGCCCTGTCCAGCACGTTGCGCAGTTCGCGGATATTGCCCGGCCATGGGCGTTGCTGCAGCTGCGCCATGGCTTCGGCGTCTATCGTCAAGGTGCGCTTGCCCGCGCCCGCGCGGCGCAGGAATGACTGCACCAGCAACGCGATATCGTCGGGCCTTTCGCGCAGCGGCGGCAAGGCGATGGGGAAAGCACTGATGCGGTAATACAAGTCTGGCCGGAACTCGCCCCGCGCCATCATGTTTTCCAGCGATTTGTGGGTGGCGGCGACCAGGCGGAAATTGGCGTGCTGGGTCTCGACACTGCCCACGCGCCGGTAGGTGCCCGATTCAATCAGGCGCAGCAGCTTGACTTGCATGGAAAGGGGCACGTCGCCTATTTCGTCGAGAAACAGAGTGCCGCCCTGGGCCGTATCGACCAGCCCCGGCTTGCGCGAGGTGGCGCCCGTGAAAGCGCCCCTTTCGTGTCCGAACAATTCGCTTTCAAACAGCGTTTCGGTCAGTCCGGAGCAATCGACCACGACGAACGGTCCCGCGGCCCGCGCGCTGTTTTCATGCACGGCGCGCGCAAACAGTTCCTTGCCGGTGCCTGACTCGCCCAGCAGCAGCACCGGCAGCATCGACGGCGCGACCCGCTGCAATGCCGCCAGCACCCGGTTAAATGGGGCGGAACGGCCCACCAGTCCTTCCTCGCTCGGCTTGGCAGAAGCGCTGCGCACCACTTCCAGCCGCTCGACATACGCGGTAATGGTGCCGCCGGCATCGAAGATGGGACGCAGTTCGACGGCGACGTGCTCGGGACCGCGCGGCGTGTGGTGTATATGCAGCACGCGGTCCGGTCCGCGCAGTTCCTGCGCTTTCTTCATGGGGCAATGTTCACCGGCCTGGTCGCAAGGGGCGTCGTAATGATGCGAGATGCGGTAACACTTGTGACCGGCCACGGGCTGGCCGATGCTGCCAAATTGCCGCTGATAGGCGACATTCGCGGCCAGGATGGTGTAATCGGGATCGAGCACGATCATCGGCTGGACCTCGTGTTCGAGAAACGAGATCAGCGATTGCACCATGGGCGCGCTGGGGGATGGCTTGATGCTGATGACCGGTGGCGTTGGCATGCTGGCTCCTTATTGTGCAGCCATACTGTCGCAGGACTGCCAATGCGTCAAGTGGCACTGCCAGCGGCAGCGTCAAAGAGTTGCACTGCATCGCTCCATTGCGGCGTCGACGGCGGGAAAACGCATGGAATCAGGCATTTGAGACCGATGTGTCGCCCAACCTCGTACTGGCACAGGTCTTGCATTCCCTGCCAGGGCTTGTACACGCCAGGTTTGCACATCCGGGAGATAGACGCATCATGACCAACACGCCAATTCAAATAGAAGGGTTCTTCGACCCTGCCACCAGCACCGTCAGCTATCTGGTGCTCGATCCGCTTACGCGCCGCTGCGCCTTGATCGACAGCGTGCTCGACTATGATCCGAAGTCAGGCCGCACCAGCACAGCCTCGGCCGACCGCCTGCTGGCGCGTGTCGCGGCTCTGGACGCCAGGGTCGAATGGATACTGGAAACCCATGTGCATGCGGATCATTTGACGGCCGCGCCCTACCTGAAGGAAAAACTGGGTGGCAAGATCGGCATCGGCCAGCATATCGCCACGGTGCAGCAGGTCTTCGGCAAGCTGTTTAACGCCGGCGCCGACATGGCGCGCGACGGCAGCCAGTTCGACCATCTGTTTGCCGATGGCGAGCCGTTTTCCATCGGCGCGCTGCAATGCCGCGCCCTGCACACGCCCGGCCACACACCGGCCTGCATGAGCTATGTCGTCAGCAACGCTACGCACAGCGCCGCCTTTGTCGGCGACACGCTGTTCATGCCGGACTATGGCACGGCCCGCTGCGACTTTCCCGGCGGCGATGCGCGCACCCTGTTCCACTCCATCAACAAGGTACTGAGCTTGCCTGAGGATACCTTGCTCTACATGTGCCACGACTACCAGCCTGGCGGCCGCGAAGTGCGCTATGTCAGTACCGTCGGCGAGGAGCGCACCGGCAATATCCATGTGCGCAACGGCATCAGCGAAGAAGAGTTTGTTGCCATGCGCACCAGACGCGATGCGTCGCTGGAAATGCCGACCCTGATCCTGCCATCGGTGCAAGTCAATATGCGCGCCGGGCACCTTCCCGAGCCTGAGGCGAACGGCATACGCTATCTGAAAATACCGCTCAACGCGGTCTGACAACACACAGCACAGACTGGACGGAGACAAACATGCACATTCATCCACTGGCGCCCGGCCTGTCCGTCTCGGCACAGATTGTGCCGCACGAGCTCGCTGCGCTCAGCGAGGCGGGCTTTCAATCGATTATCTGCAATCGTCCCGATGGCGAGGGCGGCGACCAGCCACTCTTTGCCGAGATCGAACGGGCGGCAATGGCGCTGGGCATGCGCGCCCATTACCTGCCGGCCGAACCGGGCAAAGTGAGCGATGAGCAGGGCATCGCATTCGGCCAGCTGCTGGCCCGGCTACCGAAGCCGGTTCTGGCCTATTGCCGAACGGGCATGCGCTCGACAACGATGTGGGCACTGTCGCAGGCGAATCAACAGTCGCTTCCTCACATCATGGAGGCTGCAAAAAAAGCCGGCTTCGATCTGCGCGGCGTGGCGCGGCGCATCATCAATCATGGCCGCACGCCCCTCGATACCGCCGAAGTGGCGCACGCCGTGGTCATCATCGGCGGCGGTGCTGCAGGCATCGCGACCGCATCGAGCCTCCTGGCGCGCCAACCCGATCTCGACGTCGCCATCATCGACCCTGCCGACGTCCACTACTACCAGCCTGGCTGGACCCTGGTTGGCGCCGGCATATTCGATGCTCCGCAAACCGCCCATACCATGGCATCGACCATTCCCCGTGGCGCGCACTGGATCAAGTCTGCCGTGGCGGCATTTGAACCGGAACGCAACGCCGTCATTCTGGATGGCTGCCGGATCGTCCGGTATGAACAACTGGTCATTTGTCCGGGCCTGAAGCTTGACTGGCATGCGATCGACGGATTGCCCGAAACCCTGGGACGCAATGGCGTCACCTCCAACTATCTGTACCATCTCGCGCCATATACCTGGGACCTGGTGCAGAACCTGCGCGCCGGACGGGCAATCTTCGCCCAGCCGCCGATGCCGATCAAATGCGCCGGTGCGCCACAAAAGGCGATGTACCTGTCCGCCGACCACTGGAAGCGCCATGGCGTGCTGGGGCAGATAGAGGTCGAATTCTGCAGTGCCGGCGCAGTGCTGTTCGGCGTTGCCGATTACGTGCCGGCGCTGATGGAATACATAGACGCCTACGCCGTCGGTCTCAATTTCGGCCATACGCTGGTCGGCGTTGACGGGCCTGCCAAAATCGCCACCTTCAGTCGCACAGGCGCCGACGGCGGCCGGCAACTCGTCGAGCGCCCGTTCGATCTGCTGCACGTCGTGCCGCCCCAGGTGGCGCCCGACTTCATTCGTGTCAGCGCCCTGGCCGACGCCGCCGGCTGGCTCGACGTCGATCCCGCGACACTGCAGCATCGGGTGTGGAGCAATATCCATGCACTGGGTGACGTTGCCAATACGGCCAACGCCAAGACGGCAGCGGCGGCGCGCAAACAGGGCCCCGTCGTGGCGCACAACGTGCTGGCAGCGCTGGGCCGGGCTACGGGCAGCGCGCACTACGACGGCTACGGCTCCTGCCCGCTGACTGTCGAGCGCGGCAAGATCGTGCTGGCGGAATTTACCTATGGCGGCAAGCTGGCACCGAGCTTTCCGACCTGGCTCATTGACGGCACGCGTCCTTCGCGACTGGCCTGGCTGCTCAAGGAGCGCATCCTGCCGCCGCTGTATTGGCGGGGCATGCTCAAGGGGCGCGAGTGGATGGCGAAACCCGAGTTGGCCGATCAATGACGCCGAGCCAGCATCTTGAGGGGCGAGCATGACCATCATCCTGCTGCTCGGCTTTACAGTCGGCATCATCCTGGCACTCACCGGTGCAGGCGGGGGCATCCTTGCCGTGCCTTTGCTGGTCTTTGGCGCTGGCTTGAGCATGGCGCAGGCGGGTCCGATCGGCTTGCTGGCGGTCGGCCTGGCGGCGGCCCTGGGCGCGGTGATGGGCCTGAAATCCGGGACGGTGCGCTACAAGGCGGCGCTGCTCATCGCCGGCGCCGGCATCCTCTGCTCCCCTCTTGGCTTGTGGCTGGCGCAGCGCAGTCCGAATCGGCCGCTGGCGATCCTGTTTTCCCTCGTCCTGCTCTACGTTGCGCTGCGCGTGTACCAGCGCGCCACTTCCGGCCCTGCCGATACTGCGGCGTCCGGCAAACGCGCGCCGCCCTGCCAACTCGACGCCACGCGTGGAAAACTGCGTTGGACGGCCCCTTGCGCCAGGGCGCTGGCCCTGGCGGGCGTGGTCGCTGGAATCCTGTCCGGTTTGCTGGGCGTCGGCGGCGGCTTCGTGATGGTTCCCGCATTGCAACGCTACACGGATTTGACCACGCAATCGATCGTCGCGACCTCGCTTGCCGTCATTGCGCTGGTATCGATGTCAGGCGTCGTCGCCAGTACGGCGGCCGGTCACTTGCAATGGGCCATTGCGCTGCCTTTCGCCATCGGTTCCCTGGCCGGCATGGCCGGTGGCCGTCTGGTCGCCTCCAGGCTGCCGGCGCAGCATCTGCAGAAAGCGTTTGCGATGGTTTCCGCCCTGGCCGCGCTGGCGCTGTTTGTCAAGGCTATCTGATGGCCTCGCGTTCAGCCGCTACAGCCGGCATCGTCAATTGTTCCAGATGGGCGATGCCCACAGGATCCTCCGCCAGCAATGGCACTACCGCGTAGCGATGCGCGAGCTGCCGGGCCACTGTCGCGATGTGCGCATGCTCGTTCAGGGCGCGCTGGCGCAGCAGCGGCGAGCGTGGGCTGGCCGCGCACAGACTGTTGTTGATGACCCAGGCCCACGGTTCGATCCCCGCCCTGCGCAGGTCGGCCTGCAGGCCGGCGGCCTCCAGCACCGGGGTCGTCTCGGCCAGCGTGACGATCAATACCTTGGTCTGGGCCTGATCCTGCAACTGCATCATGGGCGTGGTGAAGTGCAGCTGCGTGTCGGCCATCTGGCGCATGACTTCCCGGTGATAGGCGCCCGTTGCGTCCAGCAACAATAGCGTGTGGCCCGTGGGGGCGGTATCCATCACGACAAATTGTCTGCCAGCCTCGCGTATCGCGCGCGAGAACGCCTGAAACACGGCAATTTCTTCGGTACAGGGCGAGCGCAAGTCCTCCGCCAGCAATGCGCGCCCGGCCGCATCGAGTTTCTTGCCTTTTGTCGCCATCACTTCCTGGCGGTAACGCTCAGTTTCCGCGCGCGGATCGATGCGGCTCACGCTCAGATGCTCCAGTGAGCCGCTGAGCGTTTCGGACAGGTGCGCCGCAGGATCCGACGTCGTCAGATGCACCGCATGGCCGCGCCTGGCCAGCGCCACTGCCACGGCGGCGGCAATGGTGGTCTTGCCGACGCCGCCCTTCCCCATCAGCATGATCAGGCCGTGACCGTTCCGGGCAATCTCGTCGACAAGGCTGGCAAGGGCCGGCGTGGCGATCTCCGGCAGCGCCGCGACGGCGGGAGGCGCGCTGCCGCCGTCGGCCAGCAGCAGGCGGCGCAAGGCGTCGAGGCCGACCAGGTTGAACGGCATCAGCGGGATCCGGTCTTGTGGCAATGCCAGCAGTGCCTCGGGCAAGGCGGCCAGGGCGCGCTGCTCGCGCTGCACGACGGACGCGGCAAGCGCATCGCTTGCCCCCTCTGACTGCGGCAAGACGCCATTGATGACGAGATATTGTTGCGTCAGTCCAATGGCAGCCAGTTCATCGTGCGTGCGGGCCGCTTCACGCAAGGTGGCGCCCTGGGCCCGCGCCACCAGGATCAAGCGGCTGCGCGCAGGATCGGCCAGCGCCGCGACGGCCGCATGGTAGCGGTCGCGCTGCTTGTCCAGTCCGGCCAGCGGCCCCAGGCAGGAAGCATCGCCCTTGCCCTCCTCCAGGAAGGCATCCCAGGCGCCCGGCAATTGCAGCATCCGTATGGTATGGCCGGTAGGCGCCGTATCGAACACGATGTGGTCATAGTCCTTGAGGATGTGCGCATCGGTGAGCAGCGCGGTAAATTCGTCGAAGGCTGCGATTTCGGTGGTGCACGCGCCTGAAAGCTGCTCCTCGATCGATTTGACCACCGCTTCCGGCAGCACGCCGCGCACCGGCCCGACGATCCTGTCGCGATACAGCTGGGCGGCGGCCTGCGGATCGATTTCCAGCGCGCTCAGGCCGGGAACGGCGAGGATGGGCGTGATCCGGTTGCCGATCGCCATGTCAAACACCTGGCCGACGTTGGAAGCGGGATCCGTGCTGACCAACAGGACGCGCCGCCCCTGGTCGGCCAACAGCACGGCGTGGGCGCAGGCCAGCGAGGTTTTCCCCACCCCTCCTTTACCCGTAAAGAACATGAACGAGGGAGGATGGTCGAGAAAGTGCAAGGCGGCTGGCATGAAAGAACTCCTTAGCAGGTTTTTGCGCCGCAGCAGGAGCCGGCGGCCGGGGCACTGGCGTCGGGCATGGCGACGCCGGCCCAGCGGGCCAGTTCCGCCCGCTGCGGGTAGCGCCCGGCCAGGGCCAGCTCGCCATCGACCAGTATCAGCGGTAGCGAATCGGCACCGGAGCGCTCCAGGAAGCGCTTGACTTGCGCGTTATCGGCGAAGGCCATCGGTTGCTGGGCCAGGTTGTAGCGCTCCAGCTGCACACCGTTCAGGCGCGCCCACTCCGCATCGGCTGAAAACTGCAGCAACTGCGGTTCTATGTCCACCCCGCATACGCCACTGCTGCAGCACATGGCGGGTTCGAATACCTGAATGGTTATCATTTGATAGCTCTCCTGTCATTCTCGTTAGCAAACAATAGGCCCGATATGGCGCGAAAACAAGCGCGGCGGTGCATTCTGCCGCAGGTATTTGCAAAAAAATTGATCTCGCGATGGTGGACCCGCAAATACCCGGATTTTTCATCGCGCGCGGCCGGGCAGGTAAGTATCATGTCAGCATGAACTGCCATGCTCAGGTGGTTATCAAGGAGGGCAAGCGATGTTCTTAGCGCGCACATGCATGGTGCTGTCCGCCCTGGCTTTCAGCGGCGCGGCCTGTGCGGATGTCAATTGCACGGATCCGATTGCCGAGTGGAAACCTCGCGAGCAATTGCAGCGGGAAGCCGAACAGCGCGGCTGGACTGTCCAGCGCATCAAGATCGATGATGGCTGCTATGAGCTCAGAGCCATTGACCGCAACGGCAACAAGATCAAGGCCAAATACTCCCCGGCATCGCTGCGCATGCGCAGCCTGGCGGTAGTCTTCAGCAATGACGGCGACGCCGCCGACTACCTCGGCCCCGTGCCGCAGGGGCCCATCAGGCGGCGTACCGGCCCAATCTCCCATGGGGAAAAGCAATGAAACACATCATAGTCTGCGCCTGCCTTGCAGGTGCATTGACGCTGCCCGGCTTCGTCCAGGCGCGCCCGGTCACACTCACCGCGCAACTGAAGAATTACGCCGGCAACGGCGCCTACCTGGCGGTGTATGTCACGGATGCCGCCGGCAAATACAAGAAAACGCTGTGGATCGCTGGAAAGAAGACCAAGTATTACAAGCACCTGAGCGACTGGGCGCGTGGCAGCGGCATGAACACGCGCGAATTTGACGGGGTCAGCGGAGCGAGCGTCGGCAGCGGCAAGACCCTCAAGGTGACGGTCGAACTGGCGGACGCCCTGATCGATGCCGGCTACGAGATCCGGGTGGACAGCGCGGCTGAGGACGGGCGCGACAACCCGGCCGACGTGCGCGCGCCGCTGAGCAAACAGGGCGCCGGCAAACCCGTCGCTGGGCGGGGCTACGTCAAGTCCTTCACTTACGACATGTAGCCACCGCCCGCATGTTGCGACAGATACATTCGTTCGCTGGCCTGATCGGCGCCCTGCTGGTCATGCTCGTCGGTTTGACGGGCGCCGTGCTGTCGATCAACCCCGCGCTCGAGCGGCTGGCGACCAGCGTGCCGGCGGGCGTCAGCGTTGCCGAACTGGCGGGCCGGGTGGCGCGCCATTATCCGGGCGCCGAGCAGATCCAGCGCACGGCCTCCGGAACCATCATCGTCTACTACAGCGCCGGCGACATCTCGGGCGTGGACCGGGTCGACCCGTCCAGCGGCAAGGCGATCGCGCCGTATGCGCCGCCCGCCTACGCGCGCTGGTTCAAGGAGTTGCACAGGTCGCTGTTTCTCGACACGCCAGGCAGCGCCGCTGTCGGCATCACGGCCCTGGCGATGCTGCTGCTGTCGGTCTCAGGGCTGTTCCTGCTGCTCAAGCGGGTGGGCGGCTGGCGCCAGCTGGCGCGTCCCCTGCATGGCAATCGCAGCCAGCGCTGGCACGCCGCAGTGGCCCGTCTTGCTGTCGCCGGCCTGCTGTTGTCCGCCGTGACCGGCAGCTACATGTCGGCGGCGACCTTCGGCTTCATTGCCGATGGCAGCCAGGACGAACCCGATATCCCCGCCACCACGTCCGGCGGAGCCCCGCTGCCCGCTGCCCGCTTGCCAGCCTTGCTGGCCACCAGGCTGGTCGACCTGCGCGAGCTTTCCTTTCCGCTTGCCGGTGACCGCAACGCCGTCTATACCTTGCGCACCCGGCAAGGCGACGCCTATGTCGACCAGTCCAGCGGCGCGCTGCTCGCCTTCCGCGCGCACAGCAAGGTCCGGGAAGCCTTTGAACTGATCTACCAGTTGCATACGGGCGAAGGCCTGTGGTGGCTGGGCCTGGCACTGGGCCTGAGTGCGCTCGGCGCGCCCTGGCTGGCGGTGACGGGCATTGCCGTATGGTGGCAGCGGCAGCGGGCCAAGCCGCGCATCGCCAACAACTCGGCTCCGGCTTCGGCCGACAGCGTGATCCTGGTGGGGAGCGAAAACAACAGTACCTGGGGCTTTGCGCGCGTGCTGCACGATGCCTTGCGGCAGGCCGGACAACGCGTGCACACGGCGCCGATGAACCAGTTCTCGTCGCGCCACGGCGCCGCGCGCCAGTTGTTCATCCTGACGGCGACGTATGGCGACGGCGATGCCCCCGCCTCTGCCACGCACTTTCTGACGAAGTTGGCCGGTGTTGCCCCCAACCAGGCGGCAAGTTACGCCGTGCTCGGTTTCGGCGACCGCCAGTTCCCCACCTTCTGCCAGTTCGCGCAGGAGGTCGATGCGGCGATGGCGGCGCGCGGCTGGCGCCGCTTGCTGGAACTGGCCCTGATCGACCGCCAGTCGCCGCAGGAATTCGCGCGCTGGGGAAGCCAGGTCGGCGCGCTGCTGGGCCACGAGCTCGTGCTCGAACATGCCCCGGCACATCCGCATACGCATGCGCTGCAGTTGCGCGAGCGCATCGCCTACGGCGAGGAGGAGCACGATCCGACTGTCGTGCTGCGCTTTGTCGCCGCCCCGCCGCCGGCCACCGCCGGTTGGCTGGCAGGCCGGCTTGCGCGCCCTCGACTGCCCCACTTCGAGGCCGGCGACCTGGCAGGCGTCCTGGCGCCCGGCAGTCCCATGCCGCGCTTCTATTCGCTGGCGAGCGGATCGGGCGACGGCGTGCTGGAAATTTGCGTGCGCAAGCAGCCCGGCGGCGTGTGTTCGGGCTACCTGCACGGCCTGCTGCCGGGTGACCGCATCGAGGCCTTTGTCCAGCCCAACCCCCAATTTCGTCCGGCCCTGGGCAAGGCGCCCGTCATCCTGATCGGCGCCGGTACCGGGATCGGGCCACTGGCCGGTTTCATCCGCAACAATACGGGCAAGCATCCGATGTACCTGTACTGGGGTGGGCGCCATCCCGACTCCGATTTTCTGTATGAGCCCGAACTGCGCAACTATCTGGCCGATCGCCGGCTGACGCAGCTGCACACGGCCTTCTCCAGGGTCGAGAATGGCGTCCACGTGCAGACCCGGCTGATGGACGATGCCGACACTATGCGCCGCCTGATCGCCGACCATGGCCAGGTGCTCGTCTGCGGCAGCCGCGCCATGGCTGCCAGCGTCAGGCAGGCGCTGGACCAGATACTCGCGCCGCTGAAGCTCGATGTGGCGGCGCTGCAGGACAAGGGAAGGTATCGTGAAGACGTCTTCTGAGCCAGCGCTGCGGCGCTACAGCCTGCATGGCGAAACCATGGGCGGCCGCTATACGGCCGTATTCTATGCGGCCGGACAAGCGGACCTGGCCGCCATCGGCGCCAGCCTGTTTGACGCCGTCGACAGGGTCGACCGGCAGATGTCGACCTGGAATGCCGCCTCGGACCTGTGCCGCCTGAATGCGGCGCCGGAAAATACCTGGATTCCTGTGCCGCGGGAGCTTGCGCAGGTGCTCGCTGCGGGGCTGCAGGTCAGCCGCGAATCGGGCGGCGCCTTCGACATGGCGGTTGGCCAGCTGGTGGAGGACTGGGGATTCGGTCCGTCGCAATGCGCGCCATCGCCGCAGATCGCGGCCCGGCATGGCAAAACGTACTGCCCGGCCGCCGGGGCATTGGACGTGGATCTGACGGCTCTGCAGGTGCGCAAGCGCGCGCCGCTGAGGCTCGACCTGTCGGGCATCGCCAAGGGTTTTGGCGTCGACCAGCTGGCGCATTGCCTCGATGGCTGGGCCATCGCCAGCTACCTGGTCGGCATCGACGGCGAAATGCGCGCGCGCTCGGCCAGACCCGATGGCCAGGCCTGGAGCGTGGCGATAGAAAAGCCGACACATGGCATCCGCGAAGTCGGTGGCGTGATGGAATTGCACGACATGGCCATCGCCACCTCGGGCGACTATCGCCGCTGGGTCGAGATCGACGGCACGCGCCATGCGCACACCATGCATCCGGCCTTGCGTCAACCGGTCGCGAACCGTCTCGCGGCCGTTAGCGTGCTGGCCCCCAGCTGCATGCTGGCCGACGCCTGGGCCACGGCGCTCATGGTGCTGGGCGAGGCGGACGGCGTCGCGCTGGCCGGGAAGCGCGGCATGGACGTGCTGTTCGTCCTGCGCCGCGGCGCCATGCTCGACGAAATCCTGCTCATCGATGGGAAGGTGGCCTGATCTGCTTGGCCGTGCCTCAATGCGCCAGCGCCACGCCGCGCAACCATCGCCATGTCGCCAGCCCCCACTTGACGCACTCGAACCAGGCGACGCCGAGCACGGCGACCAGCGCGCACTGCATCAGCAGCGCCATGTCCGGCAGCGCGAAAGCAAACAGAGCGCGGATGGGGGGCACGCCCAGCACCAGCAACAGCAACAGCGAAGCCGCCAAGCTGATCCAGGCGAATGCCCGGTTCGACTTCAGCCCCCTCTTCCATGACGGCTGGGTCCATTGGCGGTTGACATAGATCAGCCCCAGGTTCGACAGCACGAGGCTGAGGAAGGTCGTCGTGCGCGCCACCTCGTCGGAATGGCCCCCCCACCGCACCAGCACGTGGAAGCCGACCAGCATGGCCAACAGCCCTGCCCCCTGCAGCAAGCCGCGCAGCAGTATTTCACGGTCGAACAAATGCATGTCCGGCCTCCTGGGTTTGCTCGCCATGGCATCGGCTTCGATCGGTTCGGCCTCGAACACGATCGAGCAGGCCGGGTCGATCACCATTTGCAAAAATAGTATGTGCACGGGCATCAGGAGCATGGGCCAGCCCAGCAGCACGGGCAGGATGGACAGGCCAACGATGGGCACATGCACCGCGACGATGAAGACGATGGCCTTGCGCAGATTGGCAAACAGGCGGCGGCCATGCTGCACCGCAAGCAGCAGCGAAGAAAAATCATCCTTGAGCAATACCAGCGCTGCCGCCTCGCGCGCGACGTCGGTGCCACGGGCGCCCATGGCCACGCCGATGTTGGCCGCCTTCAATGCGGGCGCGTCGTTGACGCCGTCGCCCGTCATGGCGACAATATCGCCGCGGCTGCGGAAAGCTTGTACCAGGCGCAACTTTTGTTCCGGCGCGATGCGGCAAAAGACGTCGGTATCGGCCAGCCGCGCCCGTAGCGCCGTGTCGTCCAGCGCGGCCAGGTCCGTGCCGGACATCAAGGCGCCGGCCATGCCGGCGATACCGGCCTGCCGCGCGATCGCCTGTGCCGTGGCGGGATGGTCGCCCGTGATCATCACCACGCGTATGCCCGCCGCGTGACATTGCGCCACCGCATCGGGCACTTCCGGGCGCACCGGGTCGTGCAAGCCAAGCAGGCCCAGGAATTCAAACTCAAAGACATGCTGGTTGTCGGGCAGGGGCGGCGCGGCAAAGGTGGCGCGGGCGACGCCGATCACGCGCAAACCATCGTTCGCCATGGCCTGCACCTGGGCCGCGATGGCGGCGGCGCGTGCCGGCGCCAGATGGCACAGATCGATGATGGCCTCGGGCGCGCCCTTCGCCGCCACCAGGAACTCGGAACGGTCCGGCGATTGCCACACCCGCGACATGGCCAGCATCTGCCGCGACAGCGGATAATCGTCGATCAGTTGCCAGTCGGCATGCAGGTGCTCCGTATTGGCCAGCAGGCGGGCGCCGGTCTGGCCGATGGCCGACTCCATCGGGTCGAAGGCGCGCCGATGGCTGGCCAGGACGGCATATTCGAGCAAGCCGTGCAGTTCCTCCTGCAAGGCCCCGGCGGGATTGCCCTGACAGTCATGGGCGCACTGCTCCGACCACAGCCGGGCCACGTCCATGCGGTTGGCCGTCAGCGTGCCCGTCTTGTCGACGCACAGCACCGTCGTCGCACCCAGCAATTCGATCGCCGGTATGCTGCGCGCCAGGATACTTTCGCGCCCCAGGCGCCAGGCGCCCAGGCCCAGGAAAAGCGTCAGTATCACCGGCAACTCTTCAGGCAAGACCGCCATGGCCAGCGTCAGTCCGGCCAGCAGGCCTTGCAGGGCGTCGCCGCGCAGCCACCAATAGGTCAATGCCAGGCCGGCGGCGAGACACAAGCCGCCGATGGCGACATGCCTGACGACGCGCCGCGTTTCCAATTGAATCGGCGTCAGCTCGCTCCCCATGGTGGCGAGCGAGGCGCCGATGCGGCCAAGCGCGCTGTGGGGGCCGGTGGCGACCACCAGGCCGCTTGCCGTGCCTTGCGTGATCAGGGTGCCGGAATACACCAGGCTGTCCGGATTGCCGCCGGCATCGGAGGCGCCATGCTTGACCACCGGCACGGACTCGCCCGTGAGCATGGACTCGTCGGCCGTCAAATTCGATGCGCTGAGCAGCGCGATATCGGCGGGCACGCGGTCGCCCTCGGCCAGCAGCACCAGGTCGCCGGACACCAGCTCCCTGCCAGCGATGCGCTCCTGCTTGCCGTCGCGAATCACCAGGGCGCGTGGACTGGAGAGGTCGCTTAGCGCATGCAGCGAGCGTTCCGTGCGCCGGCGCTGAAAAAAGGTGATGCCCATGACGATGCAGACAAAGCCCAGCAGCATCAGCGCTTCATTGCGGTCGCCCAGCAGCAGATAGATGATGCCGCAGGCGACCAGCAGCAAAAACATCGGCTCGGCAACGACATCGAGCAGCAAGCGCCCGGCACTCAAGGGACGCGAGGCGGGCAAGGCATTCGGCCCATTTTCCAGCAAGCGCTGCGCGGCCTGCGCGGTTGTCAGCCCTTCACTGCCCTGCGGCTCCGACATGGTATCCATCCTTTTCCTGAGAGGCAGCTTGTAGTGGCTAGGCGTGATTGCGGCATTAGGGTTTTGGCGCGGGCGACCATGCAGGTCGCACTTCCGTCAGCGAATCGACGATGACCATATACTGCCCCGGCCATTCAATAGTATGGCGATCCGGTTTGAGCACCCACAAATGCCGGCCGTCCTTCACGGCTTGTTCATAGACTAGATCGAGCAAGCCGTGTGAATCCAGAAAAACATTCAATGTGGCTGGAATGCGGATGCAACCCTTGGAAGCAACATTTCCCAAGCGAGCTTCCAGCACATCCGGGTCGGTAGCGTGCATTTGCAAGCGCATCTGACTGATGGCGCCTGTGCCCCAGCCGCGCTGTGCCTGTTGCCAACCGAAGTCAAACACGCGCATGCCGCGCCGTCCATATCCACGAATGTGATTGTCGTTGAGCGTGCCTTCGGAGCGAAAGTCGGGATTTTCCAAGGTATGCGGAAACACCCCCAACGGCGTCAAGAAATGATTATAGCTTCCCACCTTGCCGGTCGATACGGCCGTGGCACCGATGAACAGCCATCCATCTTCATCCGTATGCAAGATCACAAAAGCAGCCTGTACCTGGGGGCTGCGATCCACCAGCAGCAAAGTCTGTGCTGGCATATCGGTCACATTGGCCTCGCTCAGCGCCTGCTTCAACAGCGCCACATAGCGCGCCTGGTCGGCCGTTGGCACCTCCAGCCGATGATCCACTTCGCGTGCGAATTGCGCGCGCCACGCGTCGGCGCTCAGAGCGAGCGGCGCCGCGAGCACCGCCAGCGGCCAGAGCGCTACGCCCAGAAACAACATCATGGACGACAAGAGCGCAATACGACCGGCATGCCATCCTGACATCATATCGCCAGCGTAATGTTGTCAATCACCATGCTCACGCCGTGTGCGTCCCAAGCCGCGTGCCGGATTTGCGCCGCGTCCAGCGACGGGCCCCAAGTCAGCCCGTCAAGAACATCGAATCGCAGTGGTGTATCGGTTGTCATTTTCTTCTTTCACTTGTGTAGAGGCGATGGCGGATTACTGCGCTTTTCGGCGGCCGACAGCAGAAGATGATCACGCATGCGATAGTATCCCCGCCTGAGCAAGCTGAGCAAAAAAGATGTCGCAGGGCGCCACAAGGGCGCGCGCCGCGCTACCTTGCCAGGATTTGCCTAAATAGCTTGCTTGACCGTGATTCAGTTTCGACGGGAGCGCCGCGCCACTCTCTACGGTAACGCATAGAATGACGGCCTCGATGCCATACAGCCATTCCATTTTTGAATTCTTGATCTGCATCAAATATGACGCACGCATGGATGCTCAAGCGCAGGCGCGTATCGGTGTGCGCGACACTGGCCATGGTTTGACGCCGAAAGAGCTCGGCATCGGCGCATTCAAGGCGCATTGCGCTGCGACGGGTCGCGCAGGAACGCGGGCGATGGCCCCGTCACGCCGGAACGGTCTCGCTCGCGCCTGGCGGCAACCGCCCACCACAGCAACTGCGAGAAGGTGCGCTCCATGTAGGAGGTCCAGCGGGTGCCGTCCACCTCCGCGGAAAAGCTGCCATCGGCGCGGAAGACGGTGTGTGCGGCCGGAATGTGGATCATGGCCGAGACCGGCAAGCAACCGAGCTCGGACAGAAAAGCGCGCATGCCCACCGCCGCCCGCACGCCGCCCCATTGCCCCGCCGAATAGGTGACGATGGCGCTGGGCTTGAAGGCGAACAGCGAACTGCCAAAATGGTTCAGCAGATGCGCCAGTGCCGGACTCATCGAATGATTGTATTCGGGGCTGACCATCACGTAGGCGTCGGCGGCGGCAATCTCGCCGGCCAGGTCGTCCAGCGGTGCCGGCGCGCGCCCCTTGGCGTAGGCGAAGTGCGGCTTGAACGCCGCGCCCAGGTCGTAGTCGAGCGGATCGACGAGCACCACTGCGTGGCCATCGCGATCGCACTGCGCCACGCAGGCCCTGGCCACGCGCTCGCCCACGCGCGCCGGCTGCGGCGGCGTGCTGGTGCGAACCGAGCCGAGAAATACCAGAATCTTCATGCTGCCCTTTCCAGCCCATGCCCTGGCTGTGTCATTGTTCATCCACGGGCCCGGGAAGGGCCCGGGTCAACTGCGGCTAGTCCGCTTGTGGCCTCATGCTACAGGGATGGCGATGCGCGGCGATATCCCGGATGAATCCTCTCATTGATAGCTGAGGCGCAGAGCCAGTGCCGCCAGGGTCACCAGCAGCACCGGCAAGGTGAGGACGATGCCGACGCGGAAGTAATACCCCCAGGAGATGTGAATCTTCTTGCTGTCGAGGACATGCAACCACAGCAGGGTCGCCAGACTGCCGATCGGGGTGATCTTTGGTCCCAGGTCGCTGCCGATGACATTGGCATAGATCATCGCTTCGCGCACGGCACCCTGCGCCGTGGTCGGATCGATCGACAAGGCGCCGATCAGCACCGTCGGCATATTGTTCATGATCGAAGACAGGACGGCCGTCAGCACGCCGGTACCCATGGCCGCACCCCATACGCCATATTGGGCAAAGTAATTGAGTACGCCAGTGAGGTAGCCGGTCAGGCCCGCATTGCGCAAGCCATACACGACCAGGTACATGCCCAGAGAGAAGATGACGATCTGCCATGGCGCATTACGGATGACTTCCCGCGTGGGGATCACATGGCCTTTGGCGGCGACTGCCAGCAACAGCGCGGCGCCGACGGCAGCCACGGCGCTGATCGGCACGCCCAGGCGCTCCAGCCCAAAAAAGCCGATCAGCAGCAGCGCCAGGACCAGCCAGCCGGCCTTGAAGGTCGCCATGTCGCGGATCGCGGCGCCGGGGCGCTTCAGTTGGGAGACGTCATAGTCTTGCGGAATGTCCTTGCGGAAAAACCACATCAATGCCAGCAAGGTCGCCATCACCGCCACCGCGTTGACCGGCACCATCACGGCCGCATATTCGGCAAAGCCGATCTTGAAGTAGTCGGCCGACACGATATTGACCAGGTTCGACACCACCAGTGGCAGGCTGGCCGTGTCGGCGATGAAGCCGGCCGCCATCACGAAGGCCAATGTCGCTTTGGCTGAAAACTTCAGTTCCAGCAACATGGCGATCACGATGGGCGTCAGTATCAGCGCCGCGCCATCGTTGGCGAACAGCGCAGCGACGGCGGCGCCCAGCAGGACCAGCAAGACAAACAGCTTGCGGCCGCTGCCGCCACCCCAGCGCGCCACGTGCAGTGCGGCCCACTCGAAGAAACCGGCCTTGTCGAGCAGCAGGCTGATAATGATGACGGCGATAAACGTGCCGGTGGCATTCCAGACGATGTGCCAGACGACGGGAATGTCCGACAACTGGATGACGCCAGCGAGCAGCGCGACGCCAGCGCCGATGGCCGCGCTCCAGCCGATGCCCAGGCCGCGCGGCTGCCAGATGACGAGTACCAGCGTGGCCAGGAAAATCAGGAAAGCGGTCAGCATGCAAATGCCTCCTTTTTGGCGCCCGCCACCACGGCATGGCCGGGAACGTCCACGCCCCCGTGGCGAGGAAGCACCGGGCCCGGGCCGGCAGCCCAGGCCGGATGACTAAGAGTGGCTTTCGCCAGGATGGAGCGGCAAGAGTTGCCAGTACACGGAACGTTCATGAGTTTTCGAGAAAGAGTGAAAAGTAAGGCTTGCCGTGATCCGCGGGCATGCCCGGGCGCACGCCGGTTAGACGGCGCTTTGCCCGATGGCTTTGATCTCGTGCTGGATCGCATTTTTTTCGAGCATCTCCAGCGGCAGGCTGACAAAAACATTCATCCGGGTCATGATCTGGCGAAATACCTTGTGGAATACCGCGCGCTTTTCTGCGTCCGTGCCGGTAGCCGCAGCCGGGTCTTCGAAACCCCAGTGCGCCGACATCGGATGGCCAGGCCAGTACGGGCAGACCTCGCCGGCGGCGTTGTCGCACACGGTAATGATGAAATCCATGTGCGGCGCGTCCGCGGTACCGAATTCATCCCAGCTCTTGCTGCGCAGTTTGTCGAGCGGATAGCCGGTCGCTTCAATTTGTTCGATGGCGTACGGGTTGACGCTGCCGCCCGGGTGGCTGCCGGCCGAAAAGCCGCGGAAGCGGCCTTTTCCCATGGTCGAGACGAGCGCCTCGGCCATCACGCTACGGGCAGAGTTGCCGGTACAGAGGAACAACACGTTGTAGACTTTTTCGGTCATGACGACTCCTTCAATCACTGCGGTGGATGGATGTTCGAAATACGGGCTGGCCCAGCTCAGGCAACGTCGCAGGCGGCACCTTGCTCAGGCGTGCACGGCGCACCGCCGCAGCAGTTCGCGGTCAAGAAGCCGATCAGGGCATTCATGCTGTCGATATGTGCGGCGTAGATGACAAAGCGTCCATCCTGACGCGGCACGATCAGGTCTGCGTGCACCAGCTCCTTCAGGTGAAATGACAGCGAAGATGGCGGGATGCCCAGTTGCTCTGCAATCTTCGTTGCCGCCATTCCTTGCGGTCCGGTCTGTACAAGCAATCGAAAGACGGCCAGGCGCGACTCCTGCGCCAGTGCCGCCAGCGCGACGATGACATTCTTGGTTTCCATGTGCCCTCCTTTTATTTCATGATTCCATAATAATCGAATAGTGGAATTAATGTAAACCTGTTTTTATACGTATAAAGTTCCTGTCAAGGCTCCGATGGCAGAAGCATCCGCTTGTTCAACGTGATCGACGACTGCAATCGTGAGGGGCGCGGCATCAAGCTTGACTTCCATTTCCGCCGGAACGCGTTATTCGATCCCCGGACAGTATCAACAAATGGCGTGGCAACGCCCGAGAGATCCGCTGCGCTAACGGTCCGAGGAAGATCAGCGCTGACACTTGCCTGGGTGTCTAGGCGCAAGTGAGTTAATACATTGATGTAGATCAATCAATTTTCGAATCGCATGCAGCAGAATATGCTTATTCGCAAGTCGCATTCGACCAGACCCAGGCCGAACGCCTGGATGGCGCAACACGACACGTGCCCGGCCAGGCGCCCGGCACTACGCATGACCAACTTCAAAAGGAATACCATGACACCCACTACCATGAAAGCCGCCGTTGTCGAAGAACTGGGCCAGCCGCTGGTGCTGCGCGAGGTTCCCGTGCCGGTGCCCGGCCCCGGCCAGATCCTCGTCAAGACGGAAGCGTGCGGCGTCTGCCACACGGACTTGCATGCGGCGCGCGGCGACTGGCCCGTCAAGCCGTCGCCGCCGTTCATTCCCGGCCACGAAGGCATCGGCCTGGTGGTGGCCATGGGCACGGGCGTGACCGAAGTGCAACTGGGCGACCGGGTCGGCGTGCCCTGGCTCTACTCGGCTTGCGGCCATTGCGAACATTGCCTGGCCGCCTGGGAAACCGTGTGCGCCGAGGCGCAGTTCGGCGGCTACACGAAGAATGGCGGTTTCGCCGAATACATCCTGGCCGACCCGCGCTACGTCGCGCATATTCCGGACGGGCTGTCCGCCGTGCAGGCGGCGCCCATCATCTGCGCCGGCGTGACCAGTTACAAGGGCATCAAGGAAACGGGCGCGCGACCGGGCCAATGGCTGGCCGTGTCCGGCATCGGCGGACTGGGCCACCTGGCCATCGAATATGCGGTGGCCATGGGCTTGCGCGTGGCGGCCGTCGACATCGATGAAGGCAAGCTGGAGCATGCGCGCACCCTGGGCGCCGAAGTGACCATCAATGCGCGCCAGGGCGACCCCGTCGCGGCCTTGCGCGAAGCGACCGGGGGCGGCGCCCACGGCGTGCTGATCACGGCGCCGTCGATCGATGCCTTCCAGCAAGGCGTGGCGATGACGCGCAAGCGCGGCACCTGCGTGCTGGTCGGCCTGCCGCCGGGCGACTTCCCCACGCCGCTGTTCGACGTCGTCGCCAATTGCGTGACGATACGCGGTTCCTTCGTGGGCACGCGCCAGGACATGGCCGAGGCGCTCGCCTTTGCCGCCACCGGCAAGGTCAAGGCCGGCATCGAATTGCAGCCACTGTCGGCCATCAACGAGATCTTCAGCCGCCTGGAACATGGCAAGGTTGCTTCGCGCGTGGTGCTCGATTTCAGCGGCAACTGATCAGTACTCAGGCCAGGCGGTATATCTGTGCGACGGCAAGGAATTGCCGTTGCTATGATGGCATATCATAAGGCTATGTCACCGTCAGATGTGGGAACGCTCCCAGCGTTGCTTTCAATAACGTTT